>JAIPJW010000154.1 GCA_021734075.1 Cephaloticoccus sp. | reverse complement strand
TGGCGGCTGTAACGAATGAAATAGATCGGTCCGAAGGATCCGTCGTGGTGAACCTCGCGCACGAGACGGCCGATGCCGCGCCCGTCGTTGGGGCGATTGGGGAGACCGACAAAGCTCAGGGTGAGCAAACGACCGTTGGGAGCCTGATACCAACCCATGCGTTGGTGGGGCATCGCGAGCGTGCCGTCGGGCATGCGGTAGGGAGGAAAAGCCACCTGCGGTTTGTCCCAGTTGACGCCGTCGGGTGACGACAGAATCAGCGTCTGCCCGTGGCCCTTGTTTTCGTGCACTGGCCCGCTGAGATATTGCAGCCAATAGCGCTCATGCCAATAGGTCAGCATGGGCGCGTGATTGTAGGTCCAGCCAAAATCTTCCGCCTCCGCCGGGTGGGCGCGATTGGCGCGGAACGCCTGCCAGCTCTTCACGCCGACGGCCAGGCGCAGGCCGCCTTCGTGGTTGGCGTCGGCCTGATCATTGCCGAGGTAGCTGACCGGCTCTTCGGGCGTGCCGGCCAGGTTTGATGAAAGCGCGATCGGTGCCGTGGTGCTGAACAACAGGCCGAGGCAGATTTTACTGATAAGGGGATGCTTCATGGGATAAGAATGGAATATACGAGGTGTGGTCGGGCGAGGTGGTTGCGGATCAACCGTCGTGGAACGAGTCCTTGACCGAAAAACCGTCCAGATATTTCAGGGGCACGCGGCGATAAAAGGTGGTGGCTTCAGCAGCGAGTTGATCGAGCTGGTCGCGGTGGCCGAGGCGTTGCACCGCGGCCCACTCGCTGAGCCGTTGCGCGCGACGCTCACCGTCCCAGAGTCCGAGTCCGTCGGCGCCGGCCTCGTAGTAGCGCTTGGCCAGGCGCGCGTAGTTTTCGGGCAATTGCGTTCGGGGCATCAGGTCGGGCCAGAGATGGACGTGCGGGCCGCCGATGGCGCGCCATCGTTTAAGCAGGGCGGGGTCAATGTAGGGCGAGGGCAGGACATAGTTGACCAGTCCTTCGCGAATCCACGTGTCCACGTCGCAGTTGTAGCGGATGGGGTCGTAGCCGGTTTTGACCGGATCGTATTTGTGGGGTTCGCCGTAGATGGTGACCCCGAGTTCACGACCGGGTTGCTCGTCGAGCAAGGCGCGGACCTCGCGAATGTAGTCGGTCATGAACTCCGCGCAATGGACCACCCAACGAGGATCGTCCTCGGGAAGTTTTCGAGGATCTTCGCCGTGCTTCGCGATGAAGGTGTTGACCACCGGTTCCTCGTAATGAACGAAGGGCGTGGAGCGGTTCAGGTGCAATTGGATGCCGTCGACGCCATAGGCGAGCGCCTCCCGCAGCAGGCCGAGCCAATGCGCGCGGACCCCGGGAAAGGCCACGCTCAAGGTCGCGAGCGGGACACCGTTGCGATCGCGTTTGGCCCACTCGGGATTTTTCCAATAATTGCGGGCCCGCGCCACCGGTTCTCGGTTCATCGGGTATTGAGTGCCAATCATCCGCAGCGTGGCGAAAATCTTCAACCCGTTGCCGTGAGCCAGTCGCGTCATTTCGGCCAGGGGATCGACCCACTCGGGCTGCCATTGATTTTGCTCGTTACCGACGTCGCCGAGCTTGGTCTTGAACAGACAATAATTACCCCGCATCGCCTCGAACATGAGGATATTAATATCCGAGTTGAGGTAAGGGGTGATCTCATCTTGGAAGAAGGCTGGGTCGGTCGGATGAAATGTCGGGGTGCCACTCAAGTGGCCCGTGAATTGTCCGGTGCAAAATATCATGCCCATCCGCCGCGTTGATTCGGTGGGCTGACTCTCCTGCCAACTGCTTTGCTCATCGGCGTTCAGCGGGACGAGCTTGACGTAGGAGAGGTTGGCAATGCTGCCGTCATAGGGCGGTCGCACTTGCCGGAAGACCAAAGACTGTCCGCTTAATTCAGCCGTCTTCCAGTAGACCTCCTGTATCGACTTGTGGTTGAAATTATTGACGCCGATTTTCTGGTCGCCGTTGGCCAAGTTGGTGCCGACTTCCAGACCAACCCGACGAAACCCCGGGTCGCGATCCAACTTAACGTCCAACTGACCGTAGGAGGTGTTGTCGGAGTATTTCGCCTTGGTGTAGTTGATGCCGAGAAAGATTTTGTGCGGGCCTTGGGCCTCCAAGGGTAACGTCAGCTCGCCGCAGTCATACTCCGGATAAGCCGAGACCATTGCGCCCTGCACGCCTTCCACGGTTTCATAGTCGATCAGTTGCCAGCGCCCGTTTTCGAAATTGCGGGAGAGTCGTTCCTTCGGAACACAGAGCGACATGTTGGCGCGGAAGGTTCGCCCCTCGGCAATAGGTATCTCGGGAAGTCCGTCGACGGATTGGCGGGCGGGGTGCTTGGCCGCAGGTGCGCCACCTTGGGTCAGACCGGTGGTGGGTGTCGCGGCCAGCAAGACCCCGGCGGCGGTGGACTTGAGGAAGTTGCGGCGGTTCAGTGGGAGGGGATGCGGATTCATTGTGAGGAATGGCGGGTTGGGGGCGGTGAACTGGATCGGCAAACCTCGGTCTGTGAATATTTAGCGGTCATGGATGGCGCCGTCAGGGAACTTCAGACTGCTCCAGTGCTTGGGCTGGTAGGGGTGACGGGCGGCTTCCTTCTCGTTGAGTTCGATGCCCAGGCCCGGCTTGGTGGGCGGCATCGCGAAGGTGCCTTGATAGTCGATGCGGGTGCCGGAGAAGAGATCGTCCCACCGCTCGCGCTCACTCCCGGAGGTCTCGAGCACCGTGGCGTTCGGCGTGCTCATGCAGAGATGCACCGAGGCGAACGTGCACACCCGGCTGTTGGGATTGTGGGGGAGCACTTCGATGCGGAAGGCGTCGGCGATGGCCGCAATCTTCTTCACTTCGGTGAATCCGCCGCAGTGCACGATGTCAGGCTGCACGTAGTCCGCGAGGTGGCGGGCGCAGATCTCGGCGAAGGGATATTTCGTGGTGATGCGTTCGCCGACGGCGAGGGGGACATTGGTGTGGGAGCGGATATGGGCCAGTTCGCCGAGATCCTCGAGCTGTGAGGGTTCTTCGACGACGAAGGGATGGTAGGGCTCAGCCTTCCGGCAGAAGTCCACCGCCATCGGTGTCGTGGCCTGACCATGCAGGTCGACGTGGATGTCGAAATCCGGTCCGACCGCCTCGCGCAGACGGCGCAGCAGGTCGATGCCGCGGCGGATGGCTTCGGGCGGATTGAGCGTGCCGTCGGGTTCCTTGTGCAGGAAGACCATCTTCGAGCCGGACCAGCCGTCCTTCTTGATGCCGGCCCACGTGGCGATGATCTTGTCCTCACCCTTGAGCGACGGGTCGATCGGTTGGACCGTGTGCTTCACGTAGACCTTGACCTTGTCGCGCGCGCGACCGCCGAGGAGTTTCCAAATCGGCACGCCGAGGGCTTGGCCAAGAATGTCCCACAAGGCTATGTCAATCGCCCCGAGGGCGGACATTAAAATAGGCCCGCCGCGATAGCGTGGCCCGCGAAACATGGCCTGCCAGAGGTATTCGATGTCGGTGGGGTCCTTGCTGACGAGGTAGCGTTCGTGTTCCTCAATTGCGGCGGCGACGGTCCGACCCTTGCCGGTCATCGTGCCTTCACCGAGCCCGACGATGCCGCGGTTCGTGTAAATCTTGACGAAGACATAGTTCTCGTCGCTGTCGGCACCCGTATCGACGACGAAGGTTTTCAAGCCGGTGATCTTCAGGTTGAGGGCCTTGGCGGCATCGACCTTGTCCGCGGCGAGGAGGCGCGACCCGGGCAGCGTGGCCGCCGCCCCGGCGACGGACAGCGCGGCTGACTTGGCGAAGAACTGCCGGCGGTTGAATGTGGTGAGGGGTTGTTGGGGAGAAGGAAGCGGCGGCATGGAGTTGACGGATTTCAGGGGTGGAGGCGGCCGAAGGACCGGCCGGTTCAGGGCGCGATTGGTTTGTCGGGCCAGTAAGGGGAAGGAGTGTGAGCCGCGGCCATTTCGCGTTCGAATTGGGCGACCAAGTCGGGATGGTCTGCCGCGAGGTCGTTCTGTTCGGCGGGATCGAGCTGCAAGTCGTAGAGCTCTAGGGGTTGATCCCTGCCGTCGCGAATCGCTTTCCACCGACCGTGGCGCAGCGCCTGTTGCAGACGGTCGCGGGGGAATTCCCAATAGAGTGTGCGATCACCGAGGGTCTCCACTTTTCCCGTGATCACCGGCAGCACGCTGGTGCCATCGGTGTCCGCGGGCGGAGGCACCCCGGCGAGCTCGGCGCACGTGGCCATGAAATCGGCAAACATCCACGGCTCGTCGCTGGTGCGACCGGCGGATACGTGCCCCGGCCAACGGACGATCATTGGCACCCTGATACCGCCCTCGTAGAGCGTGACTTTTACCCCTCGCAGGCCGCCGGCGGAGCGGAGGAGTTCCGCGCGCGTGCCCTTTAGCGGACCGTTGTCGGACGTAAAAAAGACCAAGGTGTGGTCCGCGATGCCGAGTGCGTCGAGTTCGGCGATCAGGCGTCCAACGTAGCCATCGAGCCGAGCGACCATTGCCGCATACATTTTGGCGTCGTCGGGCCAATCTCGGTCGGCGTAGTCGCCGAGGTCGGGCACGGCCAGTTCCTTGTGGGGAATGGTGTAGGGGAGGTAGAGGAAGAACGGGTGATCGCGGTGACGCTGGATGAAGTCGGTGGAAAACTCCGCGAAGAGATCGTTGCTGTAGATCGCCTTTTGTCCTCCGCGGTTTTCGGGAATCGGGCGAACGCCTTCATTATCGTCGAGGTGATCGGTGTAGTAGTCATCGGCGTGGTTTTGGTTGAGATAACCCAACCATTCATCGAAGCCCTGCCGATTGGGCGTGCCCGCACTGCCGGGTTCGCCGAGGCCCCACTTGCCTGCAATGCCCGTCGCGTAACCGGCCGCCTGCAACATTTCTGCGACTGTATAATTGCCGCTTTCCAGCGAGAGGCGTCGGCCGCCCTCGGTGCCGTCGGACCGTCGCTCCGGTTCACCGCCGACCTCTGGACTGTTGCCGCGGATGCGAGCGTGGCCTGTATGCAGGCCGGTCATCAACACGCAGCGCGCCGGGGCGCACACCGCCGCGCCGGCGTAGGCCTGGGTGAAGCGGGTGCCCTCGGCGGCCAACCGGTCGAGGTGGGGCGTGTGAATTTTCGATGAACCAAAACAACCCAGATCCCCGTAGCCGAGATCGTCGGCCATGATGAAAATAATGTTGGGTTTTTTAGCCGGCGATTCCGTAGCCAGCGTCGATCCGATTAGCGCGACCAAGGCGAAATGCACGCCAATGCAGAAGCGAAACCCCCGGGTGAAGCAGGAGACTCGAAGCCGGCATGAAGGTTGGAAAAACATGGAGAAAGCGCTGCATGGGTCCGACTCACACGAACCCGACTCAAGGGGTGTGAAGTCGCGCGGTTGGTGATCAAGTCTGAATCAAAGTGAAATAATATCCTCCTGGTGAATTAGGGATTAATCGAATGCGGCTAGGAAGAAGCATCGCGCACATTTTCCTGGCCACGACGTCAGTGAGGAGGCTGCAGCGTTTGCAGGCCGACCATGCGCCAGGTGTCTTGGTCTAGCCGCCAGACGGATTGGAAGAGAAGCGTGAGATCCTTCCAGCCATCTGAGCTAAGTTTACGCTGGGTAATCTCGCCATTGACCACTACGACATTGTCGGTGATCTCTCGGGCCACCAGTTGATCGAGGCTGAAGCTTTCATAGGCGAGTGAGCCGTCATCGAACCCGGCCAAGACGTCGCTTTTACCCTGCACTCGGCCGGTGCTGTGAACGTAGCGCAAATCGTCCGCCAGTAAGCTGTCCAGGGCGGCACGGTCTCGTTCGACCAGAGCGACTCCGCGGGCGCGTTCGGCGGCAAGAACCGCATCCGAATTAATGTCAGCATGTAGCAATGGGGAGGTCAGCATCATGAGAAAAAGGGAGAATAGCTGTTTCATAGGGTAATTTAACGAGGAGATCGCGGGGTATGCTCAAAGTCTGGCGTGGGCGAATGCCAGTGTGAAATAGATTAAACTAAAGGCAGTGAGCGTCTCGAGTTGCGATGAACAGGAGACTCAGGCGTTCGACTGAGGGGCGCGGCATGCTATGTCGCCAGAAACCGTCGATGGAAATTCGGTTTGCGCTCGATTCTCAATGGCAACAAGCACCGGTGCCATGAAGTTGTGATGCGGACGGTTGGCTCTGGTGTGAGTTTGTCTATGTTGAATAACTGTTAATCGCGTGTAGAGGCGACGCTATCAACAGCATCCATGTCCTCTCCGGAATGGATCGCCATCATGGCGGCGGATTTCGTTGATTTGGCACCGTTGATATATTGGAGCAAATCGACGCAATTAAACCCAGTCACAAAGGCATGGCGCAGCCTGCTTGGGTGCGTTTAAATGGTCAGGAAGATGGATCGTGATGACCGAAATTCTGCTAGAACCCGCCGCCGCCACCTTTTGCGCGCATGGCTTCCATCTGGCGCATCGTCTTGACCGCATCTTCGCTTTCTGGGCTCATGGCGCATGGCGGGCCATCCGACGCCGCTCGACCACCGTCTCGTAGCCAGTGAGCCCGGTCCCACGATGGGATGCGATACGCTCAGCTTGGTTCGCACCCTAATCCGTGCCTCGGACACCTGGGTCAGGGCCGCGCGCACGGACTCATGCGCGGGGGTGCCTTGCAGGCACCCGAAGTTCGCCGCAACCTTAAGCGCGAACTCCGCCTGACCAAGATGGTCGTCGAGGTGACGACGTGTGGACGGGGTGACGGCCATCGTTTAGCCGGTGGCCATCGCCATACCGGGCTTGGGGCTCGTGAGGATCTGCCGGTTCTTCCGATTCATCTCGCGGAGCACTTCACCGACGAAGGCCTTGTCCTTGTAGTAGGGCTGGACGTCCTTCAACTGGCCGTCGATGCGAGCCTGCACCTCCGGGGTCTGGGCATCATAAAATGCCTTGGCCTGGGGGAGTTGTTTTTCGACCAGCCGCATTTCGCCTTCGTGCCGCTGCATATCCTTATACAAGAGCATGTCTCTTGCTCGATCCGGAGCTTCCTTAACGACACGCGTGTAGTAGCTGACGTCGTTTTCATTTGCAGCCTTGTAGTCGTCGAGCCGTTTTTGCACCTCCGGATTATTCCGGAATTGCAGCGGCTTTTCGCTGTCACCAGCCGCGGAGTTTGTTTCTTCAGTTTTAGTTTTGATCGCCATGGTAATGATGGTTGTGCCGGTCACTTGTTGAGTGCGGGCCGGCGATGAGCACCTTGGGCGGAAATCCCGCCTAAATTATTTGAGGGTGGGGTTGAAAGGTGGTTCGGCGGTCCCCTTGACGATGCGCAGCGCGAGATCGAACTGGGCGCAGACATCGACGGCATCGAAACGGGAGAGGGCGAATGCCATCAGGGTTTTGGCATCAATCCTGGGTTTGGTATCACCAAACCGTTGGTTGAGTTCATCGGCCGCCTGATAAAATTCAGCGGCGACGGTTTCGGGTAACTGGACATTGAGGGTGATCATGGGTGACTAGGGGTTTAGGTTGATAACAACCGGCCCGGGGGACCCGGTGGTCGGGCCGGAAAGGGGTGCGAGCCGACGGGTAGCCGGAGGCGCGGCGGAGGCGGACGGGCGGACGAGCGGCGCGCCGGCCCCGACCTCCGGGGTCTTGGCCGGAACCGTCAGGCCCGAAAACACGGC
>JAIPJW010000009.1 GCA_021734075.1 Cephaloticoccus sp. | reverse complement strand
GCGGCTTTATTTTGGCGTCCCCACGGGGATTCGAACCCCGGTTCTCACCGTGAAAGGGTGGTGTCCTAGGCCGGGCTAGACGATAGGGACAAAAACCAAAAGAGCGGCGAATGTAGGTGCTGGCCCCCCCTGCGCAAGGGAAATATTTTCCCGCCCAAAAGGGTAAAATTGGCTTCGCCCTGCTGCCGGATTGGGTCCAAATCATCCGCATGACCTCAACCGAGATCGCCGCCGCGCTCCCCGCCCACGCCCGCACCACCTTCGACGGCCTCCCCTGCCCCCACCTCGCCTCGGGCAAAGTCCGGGAAATCTACGACTTGGGCGATGCCCTCCTGCTCGTGGCCAGCGACCGCCTTTCCGCCTTCGATGTCATCCTGCCCGATGGCATTCCCGGTAAGGGCATCATTCTCACCCAAATGAGCCTGTGGTGGTTTGCCCAGACACAGGGTCTTATCCAAAATCACCTGCTGCCCGACCAAACCGGGGAATTCGCCCGCCGCGGCCTCCATGACCGCGATTTGCAACTGCGCAGCATGATTGTGCGCAAACTCAAACCCCTCGCGATCGAGTGCGTGGCCCGCGGCTACCTGATCGGGAGTGGCTGGAGTGCCTACCAAAAGACCGGCGAGGTCTGCGGGATCAAGCTGCCGTCCGGGCTCCGCCAGGCGGACAAACTTCCAGCTCCCATTTTTACGCCGACCACCAAAGCGCCGAAGGGTCAGCACGACGAGGCGATCAACGATGCGCAGGGTGCCGCCATCATCGGCGCGGGACTCTACGAGCTAGTAAAGTCCACCAGTCTCGCACTGTATGAACTCGGTCATGCGCGCGCCCGTGAAGCCGGCATGATTCTCGCCGATACCAAGTTCGAATTCGGCACCGATGCCAACGGCAGCCTCTACTTGATCGACGAAGTGCTCACGCCCGATTCCTCGCGCTATTGGCCGGCCGATGAGTATCGCGTCGATTGCTCGCCGCCTAGTTACGACAAGCAGTTCGTGCGCGATCATCTGCTCGCCATCAAATGGGACCAGAAGCCACCCGCGCCCACGCTTCCCACGGACGTCATCTCCCGCACGCAGAAAAAATATCTCGCAGCCCTGCAGAATCTACTCGGGTAAACGTTTTCCTCAACCGAGGAAATATCACATAATCGGTGACGTGCCCGATGGCGTGGATTCTCCAAATCCAGAAGCCGGACTCCCCTACTCGGCCAGTCTCGCCTGCACTAGCCCAGTCAGCTCCGCCTCGATGTCTACCAGCGCCGGATCGCCGGCACGGTTGGTCATCTCGAGGGGATCACTCGCCAAATCGTATAATTCGGGCCGGTCCATCGGATCGAGGATCAGTTTGTAAGTCCCGAGGATGACCGCATGGCGCGCCACACTGGGACCATTGTTGCCTGTGAACTGGGTATACACCGGCACTCTCTCCAACTCCGCTTTTCCCTGCAGGGCCTTCGCCAGCGATCTTCCATCCAACCCGGCAGGCGTCTCCAATTGCAGGAGGTCCATGATCGTTGGCACCAGATCCAGATGCGATACCGGCACCTCAATCATCTGCCCTGCGACCACCCCGGGGCCGCGCACGAGTAACGGCACCCGGGCCGCCTGCTCATACAGTTCCATCTTTTGATACATCGCGTGCTGGCCCAGATGTTCGCCGTGATCAGAGGTAAAGATGACGAGCGTGTCCCCGGCGACACCGGCAGTTTCCAAAGCCTGCAACAAACGCTCCACCTGTTGATCCACGAGCCGGGTCAAAGCCAGATGCGCGGACCAGGCCCGGCGCCATCCCGCGGCGTCCACCCCCTCGGCCAGTTGCGCGGCAATGCCCAGGCGGCGATTCGCCGGTTCACCCTCCGCTGGGCAATCCACATTGAGCGGCAATTCAATGTCATCCGGTGGGAAAAGTCCCGTCAGCTCTTGCGGCACATAGAGCGGTGGATGCGGCGCCCAGTAATTGACAAACATCGCAAACGGCTGGTCGCCCCCCGCCAGTTGCCCGATGGCCGCCTCCGCGTGGGCTGAGAAAAAATCGTCGCGAAAATCCTCCCGCGCAAACGGCCACTGCGCCGCATGCGGGGTCGAGTAGTCGGTGCGCCGCACTTCGCCATTGATGGTCTCGTCGACTTTCTTGCGGAAGGGACCCGAGGCCTCGAGGGCGGCCAGGTCACAGCCGCGTTCCTTGAGATGCCGCTCGTGATCTGCCTCATCAAGCCACACCGCAAAGTCCGCCCGCTCCCGCAGCCGCCGCCCCAGTCGCACATGATCCATGCCGCAGTGACCCAGGGCATAGCCCGCCGCAGCCAGTCGTTCATGCAAGGTCACGACATCCTTCGCGTGCGCCCCCTGCCAGTCATTCCATTCGACCCCGGTGCGGGCCGGTCGCAAACCCGTGGCCAGCGCGGCCCGCGCCGGCACACAGAGCGGGCAGGCCGAATAGGCCCGGGCAAATTGCACCCCACCGGCCGCCAGCGCGTTTAGGGTGGGGGTCACCACCTGGTCCGCCTGGGTCAGGCCGATGCTGTCGGCGCGCTGGTGATCCGAGGTGATAAAGAGTAGATTCATCGCAAGTATTTCCCGCCAACTCCGGACCATGATTTGGGGCGATTCATTGGTTCCGGCAAGTCCCTATCCCCAAAAAGCTTGCCCAGCCCGCGCTTGCGACCGGTGCCAGTCTGTGTGAACTTTGGCCTCTCCCCGGTGACCAACCCTAGTAACCTTGTTTTCGTCACCCAACCCATCCCCGTCATGCTTCTCCTCTTTCGCAAAATCGGCGCTCTCCTCCGCGGCAAAGCCACTCCATTTCAAATCATCGCCGGGTGCATGCTGGGGGCGATGCTCGGTTTCATTCCCGACTTTGCCACGGCGCCCGGACTCGTCATCTTCCTCACCTTCGCGCTGATCCTGATCAACGCCAACCTGCTCCTCGCCGGTCTGGTCGGCCTTGCCGCCAGGCTCCTCGGTCTCCTCCTCCTGCCCCTGTCATTTCAAGTCGGCCACTTTCTCCTCGACGGCCCGACCGAGGGATTTTTCCAGCAGCTGATCAATGCCCCGGTTTTCGCCCTGTTTGGCTTTGAGTCCTATGTCGCGACCGGCGCACTGCTGCTCGGGGCCCTCCTCGGTCTCAGCGTGGGCATAATCATTGCCCGCGGCATAAAATCCTTCCGCACCAAGATGGCGGGGGTCAGCCAATCCTCCAGCCGTTACCAGGAAATGATGGGTAAAAAATGGATGCGCTTCGGGGTGTTCTTACTCGCGGGTGGCGGCCTCAAATCGCCCGACTACGAAAAACTCCTCACGAAAAAGACCGGCAATCCCATCCGCCCAATCGGGGCCGTCCTCGTCGTCCTTAGCCTGGTTCTGGGCGTGGTCAGCTATCAATTTTTCGCCACCGAAATCATCACGACCGCTCTGCGGAGCGGCTTGGAAAGAGCCAACGGGGCCACGGTGGATCTGGAAAGTGCCGAGATCGATCTCAAGGCCGGTCGCATGACCTTGACCGGACTCGCGGTCGCCGACCCCAATGCCCTCGGCACGGATCTGTTTCGCGCCGATCTGATCGAGGCGGACGTGAGCGGCGTGAACCTCCTGAGGAAACGCCTGCAGCTGGACCGCGTCGTGGTGACGGGGGCAACCAGTGGCGAAGCGCGCCGCGTCCCCGGTCGCCGCACCTCCCCCGCGACCCAGGCCGCGGTGTCCGTGCCCGTCCCTGACGCGAAGAGCATCGATGATTACCTGCAGAATGCGAAAATCTGGCGTAAACGGCTCGCGCAGGCCAAAAAATGGCTCGATAAACTCAGTGGTCCGCCGGCCGAACCGACTGCGGGAGCCGCCACCCCGGCCGAGGAAAGTCTCGAGGCGCGCCTGCGTCGCCAGGCCGCCGCCCAAGGTTACGCCGCCCTCAAGGCCACCCATCTCATCACCGGGGCCCCCACGCTTCTCATCTCCGAAATCCAGGCGAACAAAGTCACCGTGGCCCAGCTCCCCGGTGAGATCCTCAACCTGGTGGCCCGCAATCTCTCCACCCAGCCAAGCCTGGCGGGTGGCGCCCCGGAAATCGTCGTCACGAGCGCCAGTGACAAGATCGGCTTCAACGCCAAGTTCGGTGGTCTCAGTGCGAGTGCCGCGGACAATACCCTCGGCTTCCACTACCGCGGCCTGCCAGTGGACCGCGTGATGCAAACTCTCAAATCCACCGGCACGACCCTGAAGGGCGGCACCATCGATCTCGCCGCGAGCGGTCGCTACTTCACCGCCACGGGCACCATCGACCTGCCGCTGGATGCCACCATCAACAATTCCACCCTGAGCCTCGGGGGCCGCGACACGAAAGTCTCCCGTTTCACCCTGCCCATCGGCCTCACCGGCTCCCTCGACAATCCGCGCATCAAGGTGGACGCCAAATCACTGGGCGACCTCGCGCTCAAGGCCGGCACCGATGCACTCAAGGAAAAAGCCGCCGAGAAACTAAAGGACAAGGCCGGCGGCCTCCTCAACGGTCTCCTCGGTGGCAAAAAGTAAACCGCCCAGTCCAGCTTACTCGTCGTATTGCTCGAGATTGTTGGAGCGGATGATCGATTGGATGATGTCGACGTATTCCGACCCGCGGGTGGAATAAGCCAATAGCCCGTTGGAGAGGGCCAAGCCCGTGACCGGCTGGCCCTGCCGGCGCAGGCTCGCCCGGATCTGGCGCATACTGCGATAACGGTAATGCGTGTTCAAATTGTCCGCGTAGGCTCCGATCGATTCCCGCACCGTGTCGTAGACCGCAACCTGGAATTTTTTCCCGGCGGCCCGCCTGCGCGGCACAATCCCGTCCCCGTCATAGGTGCGCATCCCGAAAAGGTTGTTGCCGTGGCGGGCAAACCGTGAGGTGCCCCAGGCCGATTCATTGGCCGCCTGGGCGAGCACGAGCGATGGAGGAATAATATCCACCCGCCGCAGCAGTTGATTGGCAAACGCCTCGCTCAATACCTCGGGCGGTTCCAACCCGTAGTCCCCCGCCAGTCTGATCAACCAACGATCATCAAAAAATCCGGCGCTGTCGTCATCGATCAACTGGTCGCGGATGGACCGGAGCCGTTTGCGCTCGGCCAATATCTGCGTATTGACCGACCGGATATGCGGCAGGAGATAGGCAAAGAAGGCCTCCTTTTTATCCACCGTATTGTCATGCTGCGTGAAATCGGGCAATTCATCCGCGCCATGCGACGACCAAAGCCACCCACCGGCGGCCAATGCGATGATGCCGAGCGACATCCCACGTGCACTGACAGTCCGTTGCAACCATCGGGCGGTTAAGCCGGGGGCTGCGGACGGAGAATTCACGGGTTCAGCCCTCGATCTTTTTCAGATGTAGAAAAATCCGACCGTCCGCGATGTATTCGATGTAATTGGCCGTGGTCTGCACCCGATCGGTCCAGGAATTCGGAGCGCGCCCGGCATTTTCCTGGGCGACGAGCACCTCGTCCCCGGTGAACCACTTGCGGTATTGCGAACCCTCCGCCATCGAGATGCGGATCGTCAATTGCGTGTCGGTCTTGTCGGGCTGGAACATGAGAAAGACATCGCCCACGTCATCCACCTTCACGCCCTGCAGCATGGTTTGATCATAAACAATGGCCTCGTAGGGCCCGAAGATGGGATTGGCATCCGCAGCGGAAGCAAACGGCACCAAGCCGATGAAAACGAACAACGCAAGAAATCGGGGTAGCTTCATGGTGAGGCCAAACTAAGTCCCGGGACCGGCACTGGCAAGCGTGGCGATTCCACCAGACGGGCACGCTCGACTTGGCTCCTGTGGGGATTTTAGGGTTGGGCCATGGACGTATTTGAACGGCCGGAACCGGTTACCCCCGCCCTGCTGGCCTTCGACAACTGGAAGGTCAACCTGCTGGCCCTGCCCCTCGTCGCGGGCCTGGCTTGGGCCGTTTCCCTCACCCCACTGGGTTTCCTCATGCAGGGGTTTCACGTCTGGATGCACGAGTTCGGCCACGCCACGGCGGCTTGGATGACCGGGCGGAAAGCCACACCCCTGCCCATCGGCTGGACCCCGATCGAGGACGAGTATTCACCCTTTGTTTATTTCGGGGTATTGGCCCTGCTGGGAACCTTGCTGGTCTCCGGTTGGCACGAGCGGAAGATCTGGCCCATGCTGATCGCCGTCGCCCTGGCCGCCCTTCAGTATCAACTCACCTGGCGGACCCCACTTTACCGGCAGGAGTTTTGGTGGTCGTTTAGCGGCATCGGCGGGGAGTTTTACCTGAGCACCCTGCTGATCGGGGCCTTCTACGTGCAACTGCCGGACAAATTCAAATGGGGCGCCTGCCGCTGGGTGTTTCTCTTTATCGGCGCCAGTTGCTTCCTGCATATCTATCTGTTTTGGCGCGACGTCTATCACGGGCTGGAGGACATCCCCATGGGTTCACTCATCATGGGCGAGGACGACACCAACGGGGACATGAATCGCCTCATGACCGAGCACGGTTGGTCGCATTCCATGATCCGGCGCAATTACTACACTCTGGGCAATGCCTGCATCACCGCCCTGGTGGTGATTTACGCCGCCTTTGCCCTGCGGCTCAACCGCGTGGCGGACTTGCTGGCGGAAAAGTTGGCGCGGCCGACCCCCGGGACCGGGTAGCCCCCTTATTGCATCGCCGTCAAACGCCGGGCAGGCAAAACACGACCGGCCTGGGCCCGCACGAGTTCCCGCCGGAGCCAATCGAGGGCAAAGTTGACCGCCCGGGTCTTCACCGTCTTGCGCGGCCCCGGGTAACTGAGCTTCTTTGACCAAACGCCGTGGGGTGCATACAGGGCCACATAGATGGCGCCGATGGGGTTTTCCTTGGTGCCAGCGCAGGGGCCGGCAAACCCCGTGATGGCGATGGCGTAATCCGCACTCAGGGTCTCGGCGACTCCCGTGGCCAGTGCCACGGCACACTCCGGGCTGACCGCACCGTGCTGCGCAATCATGCATTCGGGACAATCGAGCAAGGTCATCTTGGCCTCGTTGGAACTGCAAATGACCCCGCCATTGAAAAACTTGTTCTTCCCGCAAATATCCGTGAAGGCGCTGGAGAGCTGGCCCCCCGTGCCCGCCTCGGCCACCGCCAAGGTTTTTTCATCCGCCCGCAGGAGGTCGGCACAGACTTTCGCCATCGAGTCGTCGCCGTAGCACATGAAGTCCTCCCCCAACAGCTGCGCACATTCCTCGGCAATCGCATCGATCTGTCCCGGATTCAATTGCCCGCCCGGCGAACTCAGTCGGCAATCCACCTGGCCCTGGTGCGCGCAAAAGGCCACGCTGAGCGCCGCGCCATGTCGGTCGAAAATCGGTTGCAGTTTTGTCTCCAGCGCGGACTCGCCGATGCCGGAACTGCGGATCTGCACGTAGGCCTCGCGCATCAGCAGGAGCCCGCGCTCCGCCAGCCGCGGGATGACCTGTCCGATGAACATCGGCTGCAATTCGTTGGGCGGGCCGGGCAGCATGCAAAGCACCTTGCCCTCATACTCGAACCAAAGTCCCGGGGCGGTGCCGTTGGCGTTGGGCAACACCTCGCCGTCCTCAAAGCGGTAGGCCTGCTTCAGATTGTTGGGCGTCATCACCCGGCCAAAGTGATTGAAGCGCTCCACAATCGCGGCCTCGATGCTCGGATCAAAGACAAGTTTCTGCCCCAGCACTTCCGCAATGACTTCACGCGTGCGGTCGTCGCAGGTCGGCCCCAGCCCCCCCGTGGTGATGATGACATCCGCCTGGGCCAGGCTTTCACGAATCTGCCGGGCAATTGCCTCCGCCTCGTCCGTGATGGTGACATTGCGGGCCAATTGCACGCCGCGGCGCCCGAGCTCGGCCCCGATAAAGGTGAGATGCCCATTGGCGGTCAGCCCCAGCAGCAATTCATCCCCCAGGGTAAGCAGCTCGAAGCGCTTGGGTATGAGTGTAACGGGAGTGGTGGAAGATTCGGAAGAAACCATACTTGCGGGAAGTGAAATTAGACCGATTTTAGCAAAATGCCAGCAGACCGTTCATTAAACCTCAAGGAGAAGGTCCGGGCCCTGCCGGACAAGCCGGGGGTTTACCTGATGAAGGACCGCCTGGGCCGCATCATTTACGTGGGCAAGGCCAAGAGCCTGAAGAAGCGGGTTTCGTCGTATTTTCAACGCGGACGCGCCCGCACCATCGCCCAGCCCAAGATTCGCGCCCTGATCGATACCATCCATGATCTGGATACGATCGAGGTGAAATCCGAACCCGAGGCCCTCTTGTTGGAGGGCCGGCTGATCAAGCAATGGAAGCCGCGCTACAACACCGATTTTACCGACGACAAGCGATTCCTTTTGGTGCGGGTCGACTTCGCCCAGGAGTTGCCGCGCTTCATGCTGACCCGCATCCGCAAGGACCCGCGCTCGCGCTACTTCGGCCCCTTCGCCCACTCCGGCCTGCTGCGCAAAACCCTGGCCCAGATGAGGCGGCAATACGGCGTCCTCCTGAGCGACGGCACGCCGCAACTACTGCCCGACGGCCGCTGGCAACTCTACGACGACGTGCGGCAGGACATCTACGGCCACGACAATGTGGTCACGACCGCCGACTACCGCCTTCGCGTGGAAGAGGCCTGTGCCTTTCTCGACGGCAAGACCCGCGAATGGCTGGAAACCCTGCGCACCGAGATGGCCACCGCGGCGGAAAAACTGAACTTTGAAAAGGCCGCCGAACTGCGCGACGTGATCGCCGCCCTCGAGGGCACCCTGAAACGCACCCGCCGCTTCGAGCGCGACCGCACGCTCCTGCGCAGCGATGTCGACGGCCTCGTCACCCTGCAGCAGGCCCTCAACCTGCCCGTGCCGCCCACCCACATGGAGTGCTTCGACATCTCGCACATTTCCGGCACCTTTGTCGTCGCCTCGATGGTGCACTTCACCGAAGGCCGCCCCGACAAGGACCACTACCGGCGCTTTCGCATCAAGAGCTTCATCGGCAACGACGATTACCGGGCCATGGAGGAAGTCGTGGGTCGTCGCTACCGGCGTCTGGCAGAGGAAAAAAAGCCCCTGCCCGATCTCGTCGTGATCGATGGCGGCCGCGGCCAGATCGCCGCCGCCCTCAAGGCCTTCATCGCCATCGGGGTGGAACCCCCGGCCCTCATCGGTCTGGCCAAAAAACACGAGACGATCATCTTCCCCGACGAGCGCCCTCCCCTCAATCTGTCGATCAACCACAGTGGGCTCAACCTCCTGCAACGGCTGCGCGATGAGGCCCACCGTTTCGCCAACACCTACAACGCCGATCTGCGCTCGCGCAAAATGCGGGAAAGTGTCCTCGATGATTTCCCCCATCTGGGGCCCAAGCGCAAAGCCGCCCTCCTCGAGCATTTCGGCTCCATTGACAAACTGCGGGCCGCTTCCGTCGAGATTATCGCCGCCGCACCCGGGATCGGTCCCAAGTTCGCCGCGGACCTGCACGCCTACCTGAACCGGCCGGCCGAAACCTGAGCCCAATTACAATCTGAATCATGGCGCGCAGATCTTCCGATCGTCCGGTCAAACCCCTCAACCGCCACCTTTGGCTGGTGGATCCGTTGGAGTCCGAGCCTACCCTGCTCGTCAAAGGCATGTTTGGCGGCAAGGCAGTTTACCTGCATGGACGCTTCGTCCTCTTTCTCGCTGACAAGGAGGAACCCTGGCGCGGCCTCCTGGTGCCGATGGAGCGCGAGCACCACGCTGCGGTTGTGGCCGATCTCACCACCCTCTCGCCGCATCCGGTCCTGCCCAAATGGCTCTATCTGCCCGAGGCGGCCGATTCGTTCGAGGCGGATGCCCGCTGGCTGGTCGAGCGCCTCCGCCAACGCGACCCGCGCATCGGGATTGTCCCTCCCGCGGCGAAACGAAAGCGGGACCGGCGCGATTTCCGGCCCTGAGCCCGGCGCCCGATCGCTCGGGCAAAGGATTGACTCGAATGCCCGGCCCTCCCACCAAGCCATCACCTCATTTTCCCCCATGATTGCTCCTGCCCGGCCTGACCTCTCCCAGTTGAAAGCAGACTATGACCGCGACGGCTATGTCGTCGTGCCCCAACTGTTTTCCCCCACCGAGGTCGCCGAGTTGATCGCCGCCTTTGAGGCGATCCATCACGCCGGCCAGTCGGAGTTGATTCACACCGACAACATTCGCGATGCCCGGGACCCGCTCGCGCAGTGGCCGCGGGTCGTGCACCCGCACCGCTTCAATCAAACCGCCCGCCAGCACCTGTTGCATCCCACGGTGCACGATGTCCTCAAGGTGCTGCTGGACGACGACGAACCCGTGGCGGCGCAGACCATGTATTACTTCAAACCGCCCGGTGCCCGCGGTCAGGCGCTGCACCAGGACAACCTCTACCTGCTCGTCAAACCCGGCACCTGCATCGGCGCGTGGACGGCCATGGACATTTGCGACGAGCAAAACGGCTGCCTGCTCGTCGTGCCCGGATCCCACCTGGGCAACCTCGTCTGCAACCAGCACGATGCCGATACGACGGACTCCTTCACCCCCAACCATGTGCCGGTGCCCAAGGGCATGAAAGTCACGCCGGTGCGCATGCAACCGGGCGACACGCTCTTCTTTCACGGCAACATCATCCACGGTTCCAGCGCCAACCGGCACCCGACGCGTTTTCGTCGTTCCTTCATTGGTCACTACGCCGCCGGTTCGCTCGATGAAATTTCCAAGTTTTATCTGCCGTTGGTGCGTTTCGACGGCACCGAGGTCGAGGTCGCGGCGGTCACCGGCGGGGGGGCCTGCGGGGACACCTGGATCGGCGCCGCGCATTGACCAACGCTTAGCGGGATGCCGCCGGGTAGTTAATCCGGCTCCGGCCCAAGTTGAACGTCGCGAATCCCGTTGCGGGGGCACTGACCGGCAAACAGACTGTCTGTTCTCCCATGAGAAAACTTCGCGCCCATTTAATTGCCATCGTTCTCGGGCTGCCCTTGGGTTTTTCTACTGCCATGGCTGACGTCACCCTTGCCCCGCTTTTCTGTGATCACGCCGTCCTGCAGCAGAACCGGGCCCTGCCAATCTGGGGGCAGGCGTCAGCCGGCGAGCACGTCACGGTCAATTTCCGCGGCCAAACCGTGGGAGCCACAACCGATCGCGACGGCCGCTGGATTGTCTACCTCGATCCCATCGCCGCCACGACTGAACCGGCCGACCTCACCGTGACCGGCAAGACCACCGTGGTTGTCCACGATGTGCTGGTCGGTGAGGTCTGGCTGGCTTCCGGCCAATCCAACATGAACCGGCAGCTCTCATCCCTGCCCGATGCCGCCGAAGTCATTGCCAAGATCAACCAACCCTTGATCCGCCACATCACGATCAGGCAGACCCTGGCCACGACTCCCATGGAAACGGTTGAAACTTCCGGCTGGCAACCGGGCACACCGGAACATGCGGGCAATTTCAGCGCGGTCGCCTGGTTCTTTGCCGCCAATCTGCAGCGCAAACTTGGGGTCCCCGTCGGCCTGATTCACAGTTCCTGGGGCGGCAGCAAAATCGAAACCTGGATGGATCCGCACACCCTTCACGCGGTGAACGCCTGGCCGGCCATTGAGGCGCGTTGGCAGGAATTGGTGAAGAATTATCCGACCATCGTGGCCAACCACGATGCCTGGCTAAAACTTGATGCCGAAGCCAAGGCGAAGGGCACGCCCAACCCAGTGCCGCCGCCCCTCCTGCCCCGCGGTCCCGGCACCCAACACTCGCCCGCCGAATGCTTCAACGGCATGATTGTCCCGCTCCAGCCCTACGCGCTGCGCGGGGCAATCTGGTATCAAGGCGAGTCTAACTGGGCCCAACCGACCGAATACGCCGAACTATTCCCAGCCATGATCCGGGCCTGGCGGGCCCAATGGGGTCTCGGTGATTTTCCCTTTTATTTCGTGCAGTTGCCCAATTACGCCCAACCCAATGATGCCACCGGGCAGGGTTGGGCATTGATCCGGGAAGCCCAAGCCAAGGCCCTGGCACTGCCCAATACCGACATGGCCGTGACGCTTGATTGCGGCAACCCGCAGGACATTCACCCCCAGAACAAGCCCATCGTGGGTCGGCGCCTCGCCCAAATCGCCGCCGTCAATGTTTACAAGATCACCGGGGATTGGCGCGGACCGCGCTTTGCCTCCGCGGAACGCGAGGGCCCGGCCCTGCGCGTGCAATTCGACGAGGTCCTCACGGGTCTCATCGCCGAGGGCAAACCACCCCAGGCCCTCGAACTCGCCGGCGAAGACCGCAAATTTTATCCGGCCACGGCGGTGATTGAGCGCAACACGCTCCTCGTGAAGTCGCCCCAGGTGGCGGAACCGGTGGCCGTGCGCTACGCCTGGAGCAATACCCCCGGCGCCAACCTCTTCAACGGCGCTGGCCTGCCCGCCGCCCCTTTCCGCAGCGACAATTGGTAAATTGTCACTCAGTCTAATAAATCCTGCCCTCACCCGTATTCACCCCGTTAACTCATTAATGGTATGAAAAAATCCCGAATCATCTCACTCCTCGCCGCCACTGTGTTCGCCCCGTTCATGCTGGCCGCCGCCCCGGTCGACTCGCGCATCAGCGCGGTTACCGTCTATACCGACCGTGCCGTCGTCACCCGCACCGCCACCGTCAACCTGACCGGCGGGGTTGCCGAACTCGTCTTCGCCAACCTGCCCCAGACTCTCAATGAACAGTCGCTGCAAGTGAGCGGCAAGGGCACGGCGCAGGCCTTGATTCTCGATGTCAGCGCAAAAAAGACCTACGTCGATTTCACCCCCAATGCCCGGGTCAAGGAGCTGGAGGACCAGCTCCGCACCCTCGGCAAGCAGGTCCGCGAAATCGACGACCAGGGCAATGTGCTGCAGGCCCAGGGTGTGATGCTCGACCGGATGGAGGCCGCGCTTTTTGCCCCGCCCACCAAGGATGTGCCCCGGCCGGAACTCGAACAGTTCACCAGCGCGCTCACTTATCTCACCGAACAAAAATCCCGCCTGACCACGACCCGCGCCACCCTCGATGAGCAACGCGAAGTCGTGCAGAACCAGATCAACACCGTGCAACGCCAGCTCAACGAGCTGCGCGGGGCCGGCGGGAAAAGCTACAAGACCGTGACCGTGCGCGTGTCCGCCGAACAGGCCGGCAACCTGCAGGTTTCCCTTTCCTACACCGTGCCGGGCGCCACCTGGTCGCCCAATTACGATGCCCGGGTCCTGAGCGCCGACCGCGCCGTGGAACTCGGTTATTTCGGTCTCGTGCGGCAAAACACCGGCGAGGACTGGCAGGATGTCGCGCTCACCCTCTCGACCGCCCGGCCCGGTCTCGGCGGCGCCGCGCCCGACCTCGGAGTTTGGAATCTGGATGTGTTTGTGCCCCGGCCGGCTCCGGTGGCCTACGATGCCCGCCAAGAGCGCGCCAAGAATATGGCCATGCCCATGGTTGCCGGGGCCATGTCAAGGGAAGCAGATCAGGCGATGGAGCTGAAGGATGCCGGCATGGCCGCGGCCACCATCGAGGCCGGTGCCACCAGTGCCTCCTTCAAGATCACGGTGGCTTCCAGCATCCCCAGTGACAATTCGCCGCAAAAGGTGCCGATCACCTCGGCCAGACTCAACGTCCAGTCCGAATACAACACGACCCCCAAGCTCCTGGCCAACGCCTACCTCACCTCACGGGTCTACAACAACACCGAGTTCCCCCTGCTCGCCGGCGGCATGAATGTGTTTCTCGACGGCACCTTTGTGGCCACCAGCCGGATGCACACGGTCATGCCCGGTGAACGCTTCGAACTGGCACTCGGGGCCGACGAGGGCATCAGCGTCAAACACCAGCGCATCCAGAAATTCGCCGAGGAAACCGGTGTCTTCAGCAAGGACCATCGCCTGACCTACGAATATCTCATCACGATCCAGAACAACAAGCGCACCTCCGAACGCGTGATCGTCAACGATCAGGTGCCGGTGTCGCGCAACGAGAAAATCGTCGTCAAGGTGCTCGCGCCGGCCGAGAAGGACGTGAAGCCCGATGCCGAGGGCAAACTCAAGTGGACCCTCGATCTCAAGCCCGGCGAAAAGCGCGAGCTCACCGTGAAGTTTACCATCGATTATCCCATGGACGTGAACATCTCGGGCCTGGAATAAACGAAAAGCATGCAGCAAAGGTGTAGGGCGGGGACTCCGATCCCCGCCTTTCTCATTCCTGTTTTTCGATGGCGGGGACCGGAATCCCCGCCCTACATTCGGAACATGCCACATCGAAATCACCTTCGCCGGCTGGATAACGTGTGGACAAAAAACCCACTCTATTTTCTGACCTTGTGTTGTGCGGATCGCCGTCACGTTCTGGCCAATGACAAGGCAGCCAATATCCTGTTGAATGCCTGGCAAAATTCGCCGCGGCTCTATGGCTGGATTATCGGATGCTACGTCATCATGCCCGACCACGTGCATTTCTTTGCACGCCCCCTTTCTCACGGAAAACCGCTGTCAACATTCATGCGGAACTGGAAACGCTGGACGGCCAATCAAATCATCAAACAGGCCGCCCTCACCCCGCCCCTGTGGCAGCCTGAATTTTTCGATCACGTAATACGGTCGGCCGACAGCTATTCCGAGAAATGGGCCTACGTGCAGGCAAACCCGGTGCGGGCCGGCTTGGCCCCCACCCCGGACTTATGGCCCTACACCGGCGAAATCATTCCGCTTGCATTTTGAATTGTAGGGCGGGATCGCTGATCCCGCCTCTTCATTCAGCGCGCAACCGGACCAGCAGGTCAGTTCTCTGATCCTCGACCTTCCAATAATTTTTCACAATCCCACCATACGCCGGAATGGCGAGCGGCAGCAGGATCTCTCCCAGCGGATTGCGAAAGGCAATCGGCGGGCTTTTTTCCTCCAACCCGGCCAGTTGATTTAGCCAACCCGGAGTAAAAAAACGGGCGAGGATGGAACGGGCGGTCGCCTGTCGCTGCAGCAACGCATCAATCCCGTCCACATCACGGCGAACGGCCAGGGCGGCCACCTGGGCCGTGAAGCGGGTCATCGCGTTGCAAGTGCGGCGACGGTGCAACAGCGTGGGGACAAACCGCGCCCAACCGGGGCCGGGACTGAGTTCCAGGATCACCGGGAAATAGGATGGTTCGATCCACATCGCCCGCTCGATCCCCGCCGCACCACGTTCCCCCCCGGCCAGTTCGTCCATCAACGCCCGTCGGTGGGCCGCATCGGGAGGGGATTGCTCGAGGATAAAACCCAAACCGTCCATCGCCCGGGCCAGCGCCACTCGCGCCCCCATGAAACGCACCAGGGTGCGGGCATTGGCCTGAAGCTTCCGACAGACCCGGATAACCGGCACGATCACGTCCACGGCCTCGTTGCCCCGCCCCTCGGCGGCCAGGCGCATGGCTTCCATGACCTCAAGCGACACCGACTCCCGCCACGGTCGAAAAGGGAGGATCACCGCATCGAATCGCAACGGCGTGAGGTCGGCTATCTCATCGAAGGCGTCCATGTCCCGCAGCCAGTCCCGTCCGGCCCCGTTGGACTCGCGGGCAGCCCGCACCTGTTCTCCGTGCTTCGCCAAATAATCCGCCCATTTCGCGGGATGGTTGAACGGCAGCGGCTCATCCAGAGTCGGCGAGACAAACTCAGCACCGATGGGCCGCCCGTTTTGCACGGCAAACCGCAAGGTCGTCTCGAAACTCGCACGCTGGGTATCCGTCGGTTGCGTCGGTTGCGATTGTCCGGGGATCGGCAACAACTCGGCCTCGTCCATGCTCAGGTAAATCCACGCCGGTGCCACCAACGCAGCCGCGACCAGCACCCGGCACCAGCTCCTGAGGGAATGTCGGCGGGCAATAATGGCGACGGCCACCACCGCGAAAACCACGCCAACGATTGAGCCGACCAATCCATATATCCTGCTGCCCACAGCCAACGCGGCCTGCACCACCACCATACCGATCGCCGCCCAGACCAACAACGCGACAGTGCGTCGAAACAGTCGGACCGGATTGAAGGCTGCCGACTCCTTGCTGGTGGAAGAATTCATGGGCGGACACTTGGAGGAATCTCAGATCAGCTCCGGCGGGTCAAACCAGGCCCGCCACATTGCCAGGATATGCGCCGCGCCATCCTTGGTCAGGTCGTCCATGCCTTGGATGACCTCCTTGCCATGGGCCCAGCCATGGTAGCCCTCGTCGGCCTTGAAAATCAGATCCGCCATACCGACACCCATGCGCTGTTCCAACTCGAGTCCCGTGGCATCATTCGACCAGAGGCCGAGCGCCCGCAACGAGGCGGCCGTGCCCACATTGATCATCACGCCCTCGAAGGCATAGGTCAGGCAGCTGCGCACGCCATACCAGTCGGTGCCCTCGAATTCCGTGCACATGCCGAGGCGGCCTTCCCAGGGAGAGACCTCCGCCTTCGTCTTCCGTTGCAACAGGTGGGTGTGCGTGTCGGTTTGCACCAAAATGCGGGTGCGCACCGCCTTGGCGAATTGCCGGTAGCCCTGAGTCAAAAAAATCGGCCATACATTGGCCAGGGGCATGCCTTGATACGTGCAAGGCCGGCGCACGCCGAGTGCATGACCGGCGATCCCGCCCATGGCCAGCGGCGTTTTGCCCGGCGGCAACTCGTGCCGGCCACCCTCCATCAGCAGCGCCTTGATCTCCGGGCGGTGGGTCCAACAGCGCGCAATGTTGAGCAAATTCGCCGATCGCAGCCCGGCCACAAAATCATCGAAATCAAATTCCGTGAAAAATTTCTCCAACTCGGCCGCGCCAAAATACTCCGCGGTCGCCAGCAGCACATCCACGTAGCCCTCGGTGATGTTGATGTTCCAGCTCTTGTTGTGGGCCGAGATGCCATCGAGTAGAATGTGGCAGTCGTTGCCGTCCCCCATGGTGAAATGCCCCGCCACGGCCAGCGCCTGCATGATGAGATCGGCCCGGTGTTTCTCCGCCTCGTTGAGCTGCGTCCAGACCGCCGGCGTGCGCTGGGCCAAAAGTAAAATCCACGCGGCCGCGGCATGCGTCCAGCCACCTATGCCGCCCTGCGCCTCGGGTTCCCGCGTGTTGCCGTCGGCATCCGGGGACATTCCACCGAGGAGGGCATGAAGTTTGCCCGCGAACGCTGCGGCCAGAGTTTCGTTGCCCACTACCCGGGCGGGTTCCCGATGAGCCGCGATTGCCAGCACCTGCAGGGCAAAAACCCTCGGCATCTCTCGGTAGCGTGTCCCCACCACGAATTTCCACCGAGGAGAGTCCTCGCGCAATGCGGCGGCCAGTTGGTCGTCAGTAAAGGCCATCTTAGTAAATCATGAACCGCGCCTGGATGGCCGCCGCGTCCAGTCCCCGACCAAGCCCGAGCATGAGCAGCACCCGGGCCTTTTGCGGATTGAGTTCCTCGGCCACGATGAGGCCGTGCTTGTCGTCATTGATCTCGATATTGCGCTCGACCACCCCGCCACCGGTGCGCGAACTGCGCACCACCAACACGCCGGACCTGACCGCATCAGCGCAGGCGGCGAGCGCCCCGGTGGAAAGATTGCCCGCCCCGACCCCGGCAATCACCAGTCCCCGGGCCCCGGCCGACACCGCCGCATCAATCAAATCACGCCGCAGTCCGGCGTGGGCATAAATGATATCCACGCGGGGCAACTCCGTAGCGGCGACCGGGGCAAACTCACTGGTGACCGTGTGCCGCCGCACCGTGGGTCCGAAAAAATGCAACCGCCCCCGGTTGACCAGTCCCGCGAGACCCCGGTTGGGCGACTTGAACGTGCCCACCTGGGTCGTGTTGGTTTTCGAAACCTCACGGGCAAAATGAATCTCATCGTTGGTGACCACGAGGACGCCACGATCGGACGCCACGGGGTCAATCGCCACCGCCACCGCATTGTAGAGATTCATCGGCCCGTCGGGGCTGATCGCCGTTGCCGGGCGCATCGCGCCCACCAACACGACCGGCTTGGTTGACTTGAGCGCCAGATTCAAAAAATACGCGGTCTCCTCCATCGTATCCGTGCCATGCGTGATCACCACCCCCGCAATCGCCGGGTCGTCAAGGGCCGCCTGGGCGCGGGCGGCGAGTTGCAACCAGACCGTGTCATCCATGTCCTGGCTGCCGATACGCGCCACCTGTTCCACCTCAATGGTGGCCAGGCTGTTGAGTTCGGGCACCGCCGCCAGCAACGCCTCCACGGAAATTGTCGCCGCCGCATAACCCCGTCCCTCGGTTTGGGCCCCGGCAATGGTGCCGCCGGTCGCCAGCAGACGAACACAGGGTAGAGGGGAAGTGGTGGCCATGAGGTAGTGCAACAGTCTGACGCGTGCCGCGGCGATGAAAATACAGAAAGATAATTTCACTCGGGGCTGGAGATGCCCCATGCGGCGGAGCTAGTATCACCGTTCGATCAACCTCGAACCGTTCCTTATATGAGCAATCCCCCGTCAGACGTTCTCAAACTTGGCCTGATCGGCCTCGATACCTCACACGTCGTCATTTTCAGTGACGAGTTTAACAATCCGGAGGCCAAGCATCCGATTGCGGGGGCCCGGGTGGTGGCGGCCTGGCCGGGTGGCTCGCCCGACCTGCAGTCGAGCATTGGCCGCGTGCCCGGCTACACGAAGGACCTGAAGGAAAAATTCGGCGTGGAGATCATGGATTCGATCGAGGCCGTGGTGGCGGCCAGTGACGCCATCCTGCACACCTCCCTCGACGGGCGGGTGCACCTGGAGCAGTTCAAGCGCATTGCCGCCGCGGGTCCGGGCAAACCGGTCTTTGTGGACAAACCGTTTGCACTCTCCACGGCGGACGCCAAGGCGATCTTTGCGGTCGCGGAAGCCGCCAAGATGCCGATCTTCACTTCGTCGTCGCTGCGTTTCACCGGCGCCTTGACCCGCGTGCTGACCCCGGAAGCGAAAGCCACGGTCAAGGGCGCGCAGTTCCAGGGCCCCGCGGCCATGGAACCCACCAACCCCGGCTTCTACTGGTATGGCATCCACCCGATTGAGATGCTCTACACGACCATGGGGACGGGCTGCCGCAGTGTGCGCTGCGTCTCGAACGACTCCTTTGACCTCATCACCGGGGTGTGGGCCGACGACCGGATCGGCTCGGTGCATTGCAACCGCACCGGCAACTACGAATACCACGGCGTGATCCACTTTGAAAAAAATTCCGTGCACGTGAACACCCAGACCGAGGAGAAGGGCTTCTTCACGTGCCTCGGCGAGGCGATCATGGAATTTTTCAAGACCCGGCAGCCTCCGGTGCCGGCGGCGGAAACGGTCGAACTCATCCGCTTCATCGAGGCCGCCAACGAAAGTCGCGCCAACGGTGGCCGCGAGGTGCAGATGTAATGGGTAGGGATGGGCGGCCCGCCCGTCCGCCTCACGCGAACCTCGGACGGCCACGGCGGGCCGTCCCTACCTCCACCCAATGAAAATTATCGTTCAAGCCGGCCGGCTGACCTTCAGCAATGAGGTGTTCTCCCTCGGCCCAGGCCAACCGGCCCTGCGGCTCAACGGGAAAACTGTGATCTTGCGCTGCCTCGGCGGTGACGACGGCGACAAGCACAGCACGCTCCTCTGGTCGGGCCGCGGGGTGACACTAACCCAGCGCATTGATCGCGAAAGCAAGGATCGGCTGCGGATCACCAGCACCCTGGAAAATTCCGGCACAAGACCACTCACGCTCAACGAAGTCATCCTGTTCGGGAGTCGAAAGCTCGGGCTCGGCCCGAATCCTGCGGATACCCGCATACTCGAGCAAAACGCCTACTTTGGCCGCGTGCGCACCCCACGCCAGATGCTCACCGGCAGCGATCATCTCAAGGCGACCGACGGCACTTCGGGGGCCTTTGTCAGCCAGAATGTCACCGTATTTTACAACCACCCGGTCCGCTCGGCCTTGCTGCTCGGCTTCGAGACGATTGATCGCTGGCTGCCACAATTCTCGGCGCGCATGTTTGCCGGGACCGGCGCTGAGTTCAGCGGCATGGACAATGTGGACGGAGGCGCAACCAAGGCAAAGTCGGCCGCGCAACTCATTTCCACCCGCGTGCCCGCTTTCCGCGAGTTCACCATCGGTTTTGATGGCGGCGATTACGAGCTGTCCCCCGGTGAAACACTCGCGCTCGGAGACTTCGTGCTCGCGACGGGCCCCGATCCGCTCGCGCTCCTCGATGCGCACGGCCGGCGCATCAAACGGCGCAACCGCCTGCCCGACCCCATCGGCCCGCTGGCCAACTGGTGCAGTTGGTATCCGTATCGCCTCGGGGTGACCGACGACCTGGTGGTCGCCACCGCCCGCGCCGCCCGCGCCCGCAACCTGCACCAACTCGGCCTGCGCTTCCTGCAGGTGGACCTCGGTTGGGAAAAAGACAACGTGCCCAGCTTTTTTGAGGAGAACGAACGCTTTGCCCGCGGCCTGGGCTGGTTGAGCCAACAATTGCAGGCGCTCAAGTTCGACCTCGGTGTCTGGGTGGGCGTTCTCTGTATCGCCGAGACCCATCCGATCGCCACGGAGCATCCCGAGTGGCTGCTGCGCGGACCTGATGGCAAACCGCACAACAACTACAACTGGTTTTGGGAACCGTTCTGTCCGATCTATGCCCTCGATGTGTCGCATCCCGGCGCGCAGGAATGGTTGCGGGAAAACTTCATCCGGCTCGCCGAAAAGGGCGTGCGGTTTGTGAAGTGGGATTTTGCCAGTGTGGTCACCGAAAAGGCCCTGCGTGGAAGGCATGATCCAAAATTCGTCAATACCTGCGCCCGGGAAGCCGTGCGCACCGCCTTTCACATTGCGCAGGCCGCGCTCGATTCCACCGGCGAGAAAGCCGTGATGATCGACTGCTCGGGCACGGACTACGCCGCGGCGGGCATTGCCGCGGTCAACTACGTCAACATGGACACCGGCAACTCCGGACTCGGTTGGCGGCACCTGCGTGAGGTCTATACCTCGTTCGCCTGTCATCTCTACAAGCACCATTGGGCCCTCCTGCAGCCCTCATGTCTGGTGGTGGGTTTGCCCGGCACCATCGAGGAAGCGCGCATTCGGGCCACCGCCACCTTCATGGGTGCCGGTCATGTGGATATTGGTGACGACCTGACCACCCTGCCCGAGGACCGTTGGGCCGTGCTCCTCGCGAGTCTGCCCCCGAACGACACGCCCGCTCGACCGATCGACCTGTTCGAACCGATTGCCACCGGCAACCTGCCCTATCTCTCCCTCATCAAGGCCAAACCCACGGCGGCGCCACGGATTGAGCCTGATCCCGCGGGGGCCTGCGTATGGACCTTACCGGTCAAGACCGATTGGGACGAATGGACTCTCGTGGCGTTTTTCAACTGGATCGAACCCGCGATTGAGGAAGGTTCGAACGTAAACGTGGCACGCCGTTTTCGGGTGGAATTGCAGCGACTGAACCTGAGCCGCAACGCCCGATTATGGGCCTACGAGTTCTGGTCCGGCCAATTTCTCGGCACCGTGCCACGCTTGGAACAGCCTGCGGGCACCTATCATCATCCGGGCGAGTTTGGTCACCCCGTGGTCGAGTCGCCTCCGGGTCATCTGGACATCGGATTTCATGGCCCCGCCGTTAAGCTGCTGGTGCTGCGCAAGCCTCGGCCCCACCCCTGGCCCCTTGGCACAAGTTTTCACCAGAGCGGCGGGCGTGAATTGAGTGACGTGCAGTGGAGTCCGCGCACCCGCACGCTCTCCGGCAAGCTCCACCGCCCCAAGGGCGAAAGCGGCTACATCATGATCGCCTGCCCCGAGCTTGGTCGCGGGGCCGTGCCGGGTCAAACGGCGCTGCACAAACTCCCGCTCATCGCCACCGCCGCCGTCACGAAGTGGTCGGTGCAACTAAAGTGAACCGGAGAATTCGGGGCGCTGTAGGTGGATCCGAATGAATATCAGGGGGCGTTGGGTAAAATTGTGACCCGCGAGGCCCGGTCACGCCCGAGAAAGGCCTTGGCCAGTTCGCTCAATTCTGCGGCGGTGACCGACTCAAGGTCGGGCAATCGTGAGCGGGTCCAATCGAGCACCTCGGGCTTCTCCTGGGCCTGGGCCAGCACCTTGTCCCCCCAGTAATTGTTCGTGCGCAACGATTCCCTGACCGCGGTCAAAGTGGGCTGCCGGGCGCGGTTGAGCTCATCCTCCGTCACTCCATTGGTGGCCAGCATATCCCCGAGGTCGACGATCAACTCGCGAATGGTATCGGCCTGGGCCGGATCGACCACACAGCCAGCCTGCAGGTAACCATAACCCGAAAACGTGTCGCTGCCAAAGCTGCCGGCACTGGGACTGTAGGTGCCTCCCAGTTCCTCGCGGATCCTTATCCGCAGCAGGTCCCCCAGCACGCGGCTCAACAGGACCAGTCGGCGTATGCGCTTCACGTCGAGCCCGTCATCGGTCGGCCAATAGACCATCACGTTGCCCTTGGGTATCTCCGAGGCAATCGAGTAGCTCCGGTTGAAAGGCTCGGCGGGAAAGGCGACGTTTTTCAGCTCATTCAGCGGTCGCTTGGCGGCGCGAGATGGCAGGGCGCCCAAGGTGTGCGCCACGGCGGTGATGGCCGCCTCGACGTCCAAATCGCCGACGAGGTAAAGCTCGAGCGGGCCGCTGACCAAATGGGGCGCAAGCCAGACCCGGACCTCGTCGAGCCTGCGGGTAAACATCACTTCCTTGGGTGGTATGCCAAAACGCGGGTCCCCGCCGGCGATGAGGTTGGCAACCTCCATCGACATCGGTCCGTTGGCGGTATGCGCGAAACCCAGATACATCTGCTCCAGTCCCTTTTGCGCCTGACGCAGTGCTTCCGGGCGCCAACCCGCATCCGTAAGCTCGGCGGCCATCAACTGCAGCTGCAGGGTCAGGTCATCAGGCGTGGTGTTTCCCGTGAAGGTGAAGGCATCAGGCGCCAGACGAAACTGCACTCCGACATTCTTGCCGGCCAGAATTCTCCGCAGTTCATCGACACTGTGCCGGCCGAGACCGCCCGGGCCAAACGTCGCCCCGGCCAAAATGCCCAGACCACGTTGATCCGCAGGTTCGGTGATGGCCCCCTCACCCACCCGCAACCCGGTGCGGATGCGGCCCGCCTCGAAATCCGTTTTCTTGAGATTCAACCTCACGCCGTTGGCAAAGGTGACGAGTTCCAAACCGAGATCATCCACCTGCCGCCGCTCGACCACCTGGCCAACCGGCCCCCAGTCGGTATAGCCCCAGACTGATTCGGTTTGGGCGACCCGGGCCGCAACGGCAACCGTCCGGGATTTTTTAAGCGTGTCGGCAATGGCCGCATTGGCATCCCCCGGGATCGTGACATTGCCCGAAACCATGACAAACAGACCCGGCGACCCGAAGGCACTACGCAAGGCCGCCTGACAATCCGCCTGGGAAAGCTGCGCCAGCACCGGCTGGTAAAGCCTTTGCTCCTCGGCTGGATGGGTGAACACCCGGCGATCGGCCATGCCCCCGATGATCTGGTTCGCCAGGACCGGCGAGCGCCGCGTGCCCGCCGACTTGACGGCCTGATCGAGGCCGTTGGCAAAAGTGGCGACCACCTCCCTCAATTCCCCGGGCTCGAACCCATGTTCCATCGCCCGGCGCAATTCCTGTTCACCCACCGCGAGCGCACTCTGCCACTGGTCGGGTTTGCAGACCAACTCCACGCTGGCCTCGCGCAGAAATCGAAACGCGTCCTGAACCCCAACTCTGGCCTGGCTGAATGGGGCGCCTTCTTTTTTCGCGAGCTCACCGAAACGCCGGTTGAGCATCGCCACCGCGATATCACGGGGGAGTCGTTTGAGCCGGTTCGCAGCGGTGTCATCCTCAGCGAGAAAGGGAGAAATCTTCGTCAGACTCACCTCTGTCGCGGGGGCCTCCGGCTCAGGAAAGAAAAGCGTCCGCACCCCCGCAAACTGCGGCACACTGCCCAACTCAGGCTCCGGGCCGGAAGGAGCCCGGGCCGTGATCGCCGCAAACCTCGTCGAGATCAGCCCTGCGACCAGTGCCGGATCAAAATCACCGACCGCCACGATCACCAGATTCTCCGGCCGATACCAGGTGTCCCAAAACTCCGTGAACCGGTCCCGCGGCGCCTTTTCAATCACTTCGGGCACACCGATCGGGAGGCGCTTGGGCAGCAGGGTGTCACCCAACATGAATTCGAACCGGGCGACAAAGGTGCGGAAAGCCACGCTGTCGCGGGCACGCTTCTCGCTCATGATGATGCCGCGCTCCTTGTCGATCTCAGGCAAGAGGAGGAGCAGGCCGTCCGCATAATCCCCGAGCACTTGCACCCCTTCGGTGAGGGTGGTCTCGTCCGCATGCGACAGCTCCAGCAGGTATTGGGTCCGGTCAAAGCTGGTCATGGCGTTGGTGTCGCCCCCAAAACTCATGCCCATGCGCTGAAAGAATTCCACCATGGTGCCCGGAGGATAGTGGGTGCTCCCGTTGAAGGCCATGTGCTCGAGAAAGTGCGCCAACCCGCGCTGGTCTTCATTCTCCATCAGGGAGCCGGCGAGCACCAACAGGCGCAGCGACGCCCGCCCTTGCGGCTCCTGGTTGGGGTAGATGACATAGCGGATGCCGTTGGGCAAGGTGCCGAAGTGCGCGGCCGGATCCGGCGTCAGGTCGCTGGCCTCATGCGGGAAGGTCGGGGCCGCGGCGAGCCGGGTCGCGAGAAACAACGCGCACAAAAGGAAAAGTCGGGCATGCATATGTGAGGATGAGGTTAAAGTATTTCGCGTCCGGCGACCATGGGCAATACGACCTAAAAATATCGAATCAGTGGCGGGGGCAGTGGCTTCGCCGGAGCGCCGACTCCGGCGAAGTCTCAGCGTAGGAGGAGCCTGCCCACCATAGCTTTAGCGAAGGTGGGCGATCAGCCGGGTGCGGGAGCTGACGCCGAACTTGGCCAAACAGGAGCTGATCTGGTGCTTCACGGTGAAGGCGGATTTACCCAGGATCCAGGCGATCTCCTTGTTGCTCAAGCCTTGCAGCAAATAAGTGATCACCACCTGTTCGGCCGGAGTCAGGCCGACCAAGGTCGCGCCGGGTGGGTTCGCCAGGTCCATTGCCAGCTGACGCCAACTGGTGGTGGCTGACACAACCTGACCAGTTTTCAACTGTGCCGGACGCTTCAGTTCTTGGGCAACCACCGTTGGCTTGGCTGGGAGTTGATTTGAACGGAGTGATACCATGAGAATCAGGCGGTCGGGCCGACCCACCTGCGTGGGATCGGCCCGGTGCATAACCCACACAACTAAAGTTTCAGCAGGCGCTTCACTTCGGCTTCGAGTTTGGGACCCCGGGCCTCGGTGGAGACCAGGTTACCGTTCTGATCGATAAGGAACATCGCCGGGATCGAACCAATTTCGAAACGGGTGGAGATGTCGTTCTTCCAAAACTTGCCGTCGTAATATTGGGGCCAGGACATCTCGTTCTTCACCGTGAAATCATTTAACACCTGTCTGGCTTTCTCGTGTTTCGTCGCCGCCTGTTCAGGCGTATCCTTCATGGATAAGCGCGCATTTTCCAACGCGATGCCGATGATCTCGAAACCCTTGTCATGATAATCAGCATAGACCTGCTTGATGTTCGGAATCTCCTTGATGCACGGCCCGCACCACGTGGCCCAGAAATCCACGAGGACGACCTTGCCGCGGTAGTCCTTGAGATCGACCTTGCGGCCGTCTACGGCGGTGAACACAATCTCCAGCGGACGATCGGCCATCGCGAGCTTGTTGATTTCCTTCTGCGCGCTCTCGCTCAGAGCCGCGTTGGGCTGGGCGACGAACTCCTGCAGGTCGGCAAGCACCTCCTCCTTCGTTCCGCCGGTCTTGGTGCGAAACTGCACGTAATAGTTGGGATATTGCGTAAAGGTTCTCACGGTTGGGAATTTCGCGGCGAGACGGAGCAACTCGGCCTTCAAGGGGCCGAAGTCGAACGACTGCTTGGCCTCCGCCGCTTTGGCGGCGGCGGCCACGAGACTCCGGAGTCCGCCGGGCAATGCCGCTTCTGTGGCCATCTTGAACTCGTCCGGTGCATCGGGCGCGGTCGCCGCTGCCTGGGCGAGTGCTTTAATTTGCGGAATCCATACCACCCAAGTGGTCTGGTCCCACACGAAATCCTCGATCGCGCCTCGCGGGGTGCCGTCGGGGTTCGCCACCGCCTTGGTCGCACTCATCATATCGCGCACGCAAAACCATCGCCGGGGATCATTCGGATACTTTTGATAAAAGGCGGCTGTCACCCGCAGAATGCGGAGATAAATAAAGCGCAGCTTGGCTTCTTTGTCAGCACCTTTGGCTTCGGCGATCAACTCCATAAGGTAGTCCATGTTGTTCATCTGTGCGATGGATTTCCACGCCGCGTCAGCGTCGGGCGCGGCCAGAACTTCGGGATCGAGCTCGACGGGCGGGTTGAACTGCGGCACCGTGGTCTCGGCCAGTGCGGCGACGGAAAACAGGGCTGACAGAGTCAGTAGACGAATGATTTTCATGGGAATTGGGTAGTGTTGCTGGACGGATTTCCTGTCGTAAGCACTGGTTCAGAACCGTTTCGTGACGTCGATCACGTAGCGGCGGAGCCGCGGATCGATGACCGCCGAACTGAAGTAACCGCGCACATCGAGCGGCGGCTCGGTGTCGAAGGCATTGATGATTGTCACACGCAACTTGCTGTCGCCCAAGGCACGCTGCCACCAGGCGCTGCCTTTCGATCCGAATCCAGGACGACGACCAAAATCGTAGCTCGCATTGAAGTCCCAGCGCATCACCGAATCGGTGTATCGCGAGGGCGCGAGCGTGGCGTTGGAGGTGTCCACCCAATATTCGCCACCAAACATGTTGGTGACCCCGGCATCCCACGCGTTGTGCGACCAGAACAGCGAGGTCGTCACCCGCATCGGCCGGTAGCGCTTGTTGATCGTGGCGGTGTAAGGTCCGTTGGGCACGATCTGCTGCTCGTCGCGGACAATGCGCTCGCCCGAGGAATTGAAAGTCAGGTCACCCCAGCCGGTTTTCTTAAACCAACGCAGGCCGAAATTATACCCGGCCGTGCGAGCCTTGGCGATGTTGATGGTCCGGCCATCGTAGGCAGTGACCGGCCCCAGCCAGCCGGGTTGGTCGGTAGGCAGGTTCGGCCCCCGGGTAACTGTCTCGGGCTTGTAGTTAACCCGGTCAGCCAACGTGCTCAGCGAACCAAAGCCATCAGTGTAATTGTTGTCGAACAGATCGAACGAGAAGGACAGGCCCTCGACCTTGGGCACATCGACAACGATCCCGTAGGTCGCATGCTCGGATTTCTGCGGGTCCAGGCCGGGATTGCCGCCACCGATCACGGTGACTGTGCCCGGATTGACCGTATTGCCACGACCCGGATCCGCCCCGCTGGAGGCGAAAATCGACCACGGAACCGTGGTCGCGCTGGTTGGCCCGGCGGTGCGGTAAAGCTGTGGCACCAGGAAGCCCTCACCGTAGGACCCGCGCACAAGCAAGCTCTTGATCGGCCGCCAGGCCACTCCATAACGCGGAGTCGTGGCACCGCCGACATCGTTGTAGTCCTCGGTGCGAAGGGCAAAATTCAAGTCGAGCTGTTGCAGCAGTGGCAGGCTCTTTTTAGCGGAGAACAGAGGAATCCGGGCCTCCATAAAGAATGAAGTTATTTTCCGCTCGGGAATACTCGGCCAGAGCGACCCCCCCAGGGCAGCGGGAAAAGATACGGTGTCCTCACGGTATTCAAAGCCCAACACGCTGCGAACTTCGCCGGCCGGGAGATTGAAGAGCTTGCCCTCAACCTGCCCTGCATAGGTCCAGATCTCGTTCAGATCGCGCAAGACCGTGGGATTGGGATTGACCCAGAACTGATCCAAGGCCCCGGGAGCGTTGGGGGATTGTGAACGACTGTCGTATATCAGGATCGGCGGGTTGCCGGCCGCCTGAGCGGCGGCGACTTTCTGGGTCATTGTGGAAGCTGTGACCGCATAGTTGATCACGGAGCCATCGGCCGTTCGCGTGGGAATCTGGTTGTTCTCACCGCGCAAAAAATTGACTGAGGCTTCGTAGCGCCAGTCCCCGGGCAATTTGCCGGTAAACGAGAGCGCATACTCACTATTGATCGATTCGACTATGCTATAGACGGGTGGCAGATCAGTGAAATTCTTCTGCAGGCGAATCGGGACCCCAAAGACGTTGCCGGGGTAACCGACTGGGATGGTCACGTTTTCCATAATCCTATACCGGCCGTTGTCCGTTGATCGGTTCTCGCCGTAACGAACCATCGTCGCCACCTGCAGCCAGGGCTCGACATCATAGGCCAAGCGCGCATATCCACTTTTTCTTTTCACGGCCGTAGTTGCACTGGCGATGTCGGGAATGTTTCCACCTACCGGAACCGGAGCGTTGGCATAATCCGTCACAGTGAGATTCTGTCCATTGCTGTTGGTTGGAATCGAGGCCCGCAACGAGGTCAGGCCGGGCAAGATGCCCGAAGCGCGGTTGACCGATCCTGCCCCGTTATAAAAGGCCGAGGTGGACCCGGAACCATCCGAGGTGCCACCCAAGGTGCGACGATCATAAGTCGCCAGAATGCGGCGATCAGCCAGCAACATCAGATTGCTGTCCGAGGCAGAAAGGGTGACCAGACCGGACAGCTTGCCCGTGGAGAACCCATGCGAGAGGCTGACGGTCTTGATCCCGGCGTCCTTGTCGAAAGTGTTGTCGTAACTGAATCTGAGTTCGGTGCCGGAGTAGCGCTTCTTAAGAATGACGTTGATGACACCGTGGATCGCGTCAGCACCGTAGATGGCACTGGCCCCGTCGAGGAGCACTTCCACGCGGTCGATAGCTGAGAGCGGAATGCCGCCGAGGTCATAGCCGTTGCCGCCGACGTTCCGGATGGCGGTATTGGCGACGCGTTTGCCATCCACCAGCAGCAGCGTGGAGGTCTGATCACCGCCGCGTAATTGTGCGGTGGTGCGGCCGTTGGTCTGAGCCACCATGCCACTGATCACGGAACCGTTGAGGGTCTCCGTCGCTATTCCCGTGGAGTAGCTCGTGAGCGAAGGGATATACTGCAGCAACTGGCCGAGGTCGCTCGCACCGGTGCGCTCGATGTCCAGGGCGGTGTAGGTCAACACGGGCTGGACCGGCTGCTCTCCCGCGTTGAGCGTCAGGCGTGAGCCGGTGACCGCGTATTCCTCCAAAGTCACCAAGTCTCCATCTGTCAAAATTGCCTTTGCCGGGCGGTCGCTGATTTGCGCCGCCCGCTCAGCGTTTTTTTCGCTGGGCCTTTCAGCCTTGGCCTTGATAGCAAAGGCGCCGGTTTTTTCATCCTCGGAAACCACCAGGCCGGTTGCCGCCAGCATCTGGTCGAGAGCGGCCCGCGGGGTCAGCTCGCCACTGACCGCATTGGTCTGGAGTCCCTTGACCGCGGCCGGCAGGAACACGATCTCGCATTTCGCCTGCTCGGCAAACTGCTTGAGCGTTTGGCCCGCCTCACCAGCCGGCACATTGAAGGAGCGCACGGTTTCGGCGGGAGCGGCATTGAGTGAGAGGGCAAAAAGCGCGAGGCAGATCCACAACGCGCTGCGGCACTGGCGGGAAACTCCCGCCAACAGGGTAGAGTCAGGTTTCACATTGGTAACAAACCCCGAGCGGCAGATTTCCATTAAAAGTTTTTTTCAGATATCCCGATTTCCCCGAGGTCGCGCCGGAAGCATCGGACTAGCGGGCCCGGGTGAGGACAATCTGGGTCTCCCCTTTCCACTCGGACTGCATGCCGAAGTTCGACTCCATCAGGCGCACGAAGCCTTCGACGTTGTCCGAGCGGAAATTGGCACTGAGCCGCATGTCGGCCAGTTCGGAACTGCCCAGCACCAGCCGCACCGGGTTGCGCCGGTTGAACTCCGCCACGATGTCGCGCATCGGCGCATCGGTAAAATCCAGCAGGCGGGGCTGCCAGGCCAGACGCTCCTCCACCTGAACCGGGGTCAAACTCTCCACTTCCGGGGCGGGCGCGGCCGGAGACAGCGCGACGACGGCTCGATTGCCCGCCTCGAGCAACGGCACGGCCACGGTGTCCGTGCTGCCGATGGTCTGGTCAACGCGCACCCTGCCCTCGGTCACCAGCACCTCCACCGCGGTGTTGTCGAGACGCACATTGAACGCCGTGCCCACGGCCCGCACCTCGACCCCGCCGGCATTGACGATGAACGGTCGGTTGGGATTCTTGGCCACCTTGAAATTCGCCTCGCCGCGGGTGAGCGTGATGCGTCTTTCCTGCGCGGTGTAGGCCACGACAAGCGCCGCACCCCGATTCAATTCCACGACCGAACCGTCTTCCAGGGTGCGCTGCTCGATCGGCGCCGCCAGCGCGGTCGACGGTGGCGCCAGATCCATCTTTTCCTCCTTCACTGGACGCCACATGAAATACCCGGTTGCCAGCGCCGCCGCCGCCGCCAGCGGCCAGAGAATTTTTTGCGTCTGCCGGGACAAGCGAATGATGCGTCCCCAGGCTCTGCGACGGGTTGGCTGCAGCAGGTCGGGATCGGGCGGGGCATGCACAGTGGCCTGCAAGCCGGCCAGCCGGTCGAGTTCCTCCCAGCCCCAACGGTGCGCGGCCAGGGCCTCGCGGTGGAGCGGGTTTTCGGCTAGCCATTGGGAAAAGGCATCCTGTTCTTCCGCGGTCAAGCCGCGGTCCTGACGCAGCACCCAGAGTGCGGCCTCCTGTTCGGGGCCACTCTCGTCGGACGAATAATAATCGATGGGTTTCATGGGCGGGGTCCGGCGAGGTATCCGTGCCGGCGAAAAAATTTGATGCATTTGGCGAGGCCGATGGCGCCCTGGGCCTCCACCGTGTGCTCGGATATATTCAGGCGGTCCGCGACTTCGCGCTGCGAAAGCCCGTAGATCTTGCGCAACGTCATGATCTGGCGACAACGGGCCGGCAAAGATTGAATCGCCTGGACCAAAAGCTGGAAGTCCTCCGCCCGGGCCACACTCTCCGGCACGCTGGCCGTGTCATCCAACACCGACAGGGGATCAATTTCCTGCACCCGGTAGGGACGTTCGACGCGCAGATGCCGCAGGCTGTTCAGGGCCAGATTGCGGGCCGTAACAAAGAGGAAGGCCTTCACACAGGCGATGGGCCCAGTCTCATGGGCTCGCAGGAGCCGCGTGTAAGCATCCTGCACCAGGTCATCGATGTCCGGCAGGGTCGGGAAGCGCGCCTGCAACCACCCGCGGAGCATGGGCTCATGCGGCAGGGCTTCGTCAGCAAACCAGCGGGCTTGTTCAGAATCTTGCAGGGACATCGTTTGGAAACAGGAAAAGCAGCCGGAGACAGGACCACTCGACCCTTAGACACTCCATCGCGACAAACCAATTAAAGAAAAATATCCCGAACTGGATTTATTTTTCAAGTGCCTGCCAGCACGAACGCTGTGAAGCGTTAACTCAGCGCAACAGGAACCTGCGAGAAGCCCGTCCGCCATCTTGTCCACCATAGCCTTGGCGAAGGTGGAAGCTCTAGCTAAGGAGGGCGATCAGCCGGGTGCGGGTGCGCACGCCAAACTTGGCGAGGCAGGCACTGACTTGATGTTTCACGGTGGCCTCGGCCTTGCCGAGCGCCCGGGCGATTTCCTTGTTGGACATACCCTGCCGCAGGTAGGTGACCACCACCTGCTCCGCCGGGGTGAGATCTGCCAGCTGCGGATCGGCCGGCACGCGCAGACCGGCCGCCATTTCCCGCCAACTCATGGTCGGGGGCACAGGGAGCGGTGACGTCACCATATTGGCACGGGCGGATACCATGGGCTGGTGGTTTGCATGGGTCGGGAGACCGCCCTTGGGCAGAACCCCCGACCCGCACAACAACACAAAGGGATCATCGCATGGCATTGCGGGCCTCAAGATCGGCCGCCCCCTTGGCGATGAGGGCAGGATCAACCTGGATACCCGCCTTGGCCAAGGCGGCATCCAGGATGGCCTCGCCTTTCAGGTATCCCGTTACCAGCGCCACCACCTTGCCATTTCGATCGATGATGAACTGCTGGGGGATTCCGCCGACGCCATAGAGCAGCCGTGAGGCCCGATCATTGGATTTCTCCAGGGCATCATGCGCGAAGCGGATATCGGGATACTGGCTTTGGTAACGCTTCACCCAGGTTTCAAATGACTTTCGCTTGTCACTGGTGCAGGAAGCCAGCACGACGACCCCCTGATCTTTGTAATGGGCGGCCACTTCCTGCGTGTGGGGCATGGAGGCAAGGCAGGGTCCACACCAAGTGGCCCAAAAGTCCAGAATGACCACCTTGCCCCGGAAATCCGACAGTTTGACCAACTTGCCGTCCACATCGGTGGTGGGAAAGTCGGGCGCTTCAGCTCCCACTTTAAGCAAATCCACTTTGGGCGGTGGGGGTGCTTCCTTTGATTCCTCAACCGTGAACACCTTGCGTGGCATATCCTCGGCCGCGAGCTTGATGCCGGCCCGGATGAGCAGATTGCCAAGTGAATCGGCGGTCGGGGGTCCGGACCCCACATAGAAGCCGAGCAAATTGCCGTCAGGGCCCACAACGATTTGGTGCGGCACCGGCGCCATCATGCCCCCGGCAAGCTGCATGGGCAGAACCTTGGCGTAATAGTCCTTGGAGGCCACCTTGAACGCAGCCTTCTCAGTGTCATTCATCTGGTTGACCGGTTTGGGCGGAGTGAGTTTTCCAGCCGGATCAAAAAGCACGGGAAAAGATATTTTCGCCCGGTTGTTTGCCATCCAGACATCGAAATCTTCCCGCGTCCCATAGGCACCAAGGCCGAGAAAAACCACCCCTTGATCTGCGTATTTCCGGGCCCATGCATCCTGGAACGCAAGGGCTTCATCCGGCAGCCCGTAGCTGGCGGACCAGACACTTATGACGACCGTCTTGTCCCGGGCCAGATCGGCAAATTGCACCATTTTCCCGTTTTCATCCTGGGCGGTGAAGTTAGCCAGCGGTTGGCCGGTCTTGAGCTTGCCGTAGCCCTCCCGGAATTTTGGCCGGGGATTCCTGAGATCTTCAGCGAGGGCCTCGGCCCGGGCGGCTTCTTTGTCCGCCGCATCCTGCAATTGCCTCTCCCCGGCGGCGACGCGGTTGGCGTCCACCGTCACGCCAGCCTTGGCCAGCGCGGCATCAAGGCGGGCATCGGCTTCACCATTGTTACCCACCACGGTCGCCACGATGCGATGATCCCGGTCCAGGACAAACTGGGTGGGAATGCTGCTCACGCCGTAGAGCCGACTCGAGGCCCGCAGCCCGAAATCGGCGGAGTTGCGCTCATGCGGATCAAAATAGAATTTGATGTCGGGATACTTGGTCTGGTTTTGAGGAATCCACTCCTTGAACTTGGCCGTGAAATCGCTCGTGCCCGATGCAATCACCACCACATCCTGGTCCTTGTATTTGGCGGCCAAGGCCTGGGAATGGGGCATGGCGGTAAGGCAGGGCCCGCACCAGGTCGCCCAAAAATCCAGGATCACCACCTTGCCCTTGAAGTCGGCCAGTCTGACCTCGTTATCGGTTGCATCCAACATGACGAAGTCCGGCGCCGGGACCCCGGCTTGCAATAATTCCATCTTGGCCGGAGTAGCCGGCAACGGTGCTGGTTTTACCAAATTTGCGGCCGGCACGGTCCCGGGCCGGTCCTCCGGCTTCAGGTTGATTCCAGCGCGCATGAGCAAGCTTGCCAAGGCCCCGGAGCCGCTGGCCTGAAACCCGACGTAGGAGCCGACCAGTTTGCCGGCGGAACTGACAACCAAGGTGGTTGGCAAGGGTGTAACCGGCCCCCCACTCAATTGGACCATCACGGTTTGGGCCATATCCTCTGGATGACCCTTGCGAGGTTTGCCCATGGGATCAAAAACGGTTGGAAAGGTGTAGCGCTCCCGGTTTTTCTCCAGCCACCCGGCGTAAGCCTCCCGCGTGTCGAAACTGCAAACGCCCAGGACCACCACACCCTGATCGGCATAGCTGCGGTAGGTCTCCTCCAAATGGGGCATGGCCTGCTGGCAAGGGCCGCACCACGTCGCCCAGAAATCAAGCACCACCGTCTTGCCCCTGGCATAGTCCGAAAATCTGGCTTCCTTTCCGTCGGCCGAAAGAACCAAGAAATCAGGCACGCTCTCCCCGGCCTTCAACTTGGCAAAGCTCTCCCGAAAGGCAGGACGCGGCGGCGGCTCCTGAGCGACGGCAGTGGTGGCGCTGGTCGCGGGCCCCACCACCAGAAGGGTGCCCAGCAAGCGGAGCAAAAAGGACATCGGTCGGTTGTTATTCATAATGCGGATATATTGCTCCTCTTGCAGGGTTGTGTCCTGGGTTGCGAATTCGCAACCACCCGGGTCAGAATGGGCAGCTCAAGGACAGCTCATAGGTCCGACCCAGGGGGCTGTGCAGGGCGCCATTGTAGCCAAAGACCGTATCCGAGAATGGCGGCTGCTCGTCCAGCAAGTTGCCAATCCCAAAGCTCAACCTGGAGCCCTTCAGATATTCGCCGACCACTCCTTTTTGGAACTCATAACCCATGCGCACATCGACCACTTTTTGCGAGGGAATCGCAAGGGGGGACCGCGTGTTGCCGGCCGTGTTGGTGTCAAAGCTGCTCAGGTAGTTGACAAACAAGGATGCATTGAGCGGGCCCTTGGTCCAGAACAGGGAGCCCGACATTCGCCATTCGGGCGGGCTCAAGGTGTCGCCCAGGTCTTCAACGGCGGGTTCCCCGGGTCTTACTTCTCGCTCGGACTTGAGAGTCCGCGAGGCATTGAAGCCGACTCGCCAGCGGCCCACTTCCTCCCACGGCAAACGGTAGTCGGTGGAAAAATCCAACGAATGGTTGATGACCTTGCCAAAATTCAGCAGCGATCGGTCCGCCCCAATGACCGCGCCGGCCCAACCATTGGCAATATCCGTGGCGGTCGGCGCCGTCCGGGTGACGCGGTCCGGGAAAAACGCCTCGTTGTTCACCAACTGCTGTTCCGTCAGGACCTGGATGATGTTTTCCTGTGTCGTGCGATAGTAATTGACCTGAAAGGTCAGGCCTTTGGCCTGGGGCGGCTCAACCACCACCCCGTAGAACTCCGATTTCGAGGTCTCGGGTTTGAGATTGGGATTGGCTCCGCGGGTGACCACCACTCCCCGGGTAACCGTATTGCCGCGTTTGGGATCAACCACGGTGTTGCTGGTAAAGGTATTGCCCACGATTTGTTGATACTCCGTGAGCGAGGGAGCGCGGAATCCCTCCGAATAGCTGGCCCGGAGCATCACCGGTTTGACTGGAGTCCAGGTAAACCCAACCTTGGGCACCGTCACACTGCCCGCATCGCTCCGGTCTTCATAACGACCGGCAATCTGCAGGTTCAACCGTTCAAAGCCGGGACGGGCATTTCCCTTGCCAAAGATCGGAATCGAAAGTTCGGAAAACACCGCCGTGGTCTTGCGATTTCCACCGGTGGTTACCGTCGCCAGGACCGGGGTCACGGCCACACTGGGCGTGACCGACGTGCCGGAATTTTCGTCGTATTGATACGAGAAGCCGGCCGCCATCTTGGCCATGCCGCCCGTCAACTCGAAGACACCACCATCCGCGATGAAATCAAGGGTGCGCATCCGGGACACGCCTTCAAAAGTGATGTAACGGGCCATCGTTGCCAGGAGGGCCGACTGGTCGGGGGCCCCGGACGCCCGGGAATCCACAAAGGGATTGAATCTTTGCGACGCGTCTGGATTGGCCAGCGCGGCCGTGATGGCGGCATAGTTGAAATCGCGCACCACCCGGCTGAAATCCTGCTCCTGCCAACCGGCGGACAAATCCCACTGCCAGGTCTCGCCGAAAGATCCCCGCAGGCCAAGCACCGCATTGTCTGCCGTGGTTTTGGTCGTTTGCACAATGCTGCCGAAATCATAGACGATCATCCCCACCAGCACGTCCTGGCCAAAGGGGTTGTAGGCCGCCGGCACGATGCTGGCGAAATTGCCAAACCCGGTGGAAGCAGACGCATTAAAAACAGCCGGCTGGCTCGAGAAGGAGGATTTGACGTCGGAATAGCTGTAACGGGAATACAATTCCATGCTGTTGGGCAGCGTGTAACCCAAGCTCAGGGAAATCCCCTGCCGTTCCGAGGGGGGAATCAAATCCAGAAACTCGGCGGTGTTGCCGAGACGGGCTTTCGAGGCCGCGGCCAGGGTGGCTGTGCCCACGGGAGCCACGCCAACGAAACCCGCCGTGGTTGTCGGATCACTGGTCAGGCCCCCCGGAGTAAGGGCAACCCGGGTGGGAACCCCATTGGCCGTGATGCCGCTCAGATTGCCCGAACGGGCTTGCACGGTCGCTGGATAGCCATAATTCAGCAGAAAATTACTCCCATATACCCAGGCCCCGGTGGTGGGATCAAATCCTTCAACGATGCCGGTGTGATCTTGTTGGTTGGAAAATACCCGTTGGTCCGCCTTGAGATCAGCCCGTTGATAGAAATCCAGACTCAAGGTGCCATGCAAAGGCCCGTAATTGAACCCATGGATGAGGGAGATCGAGCGTTCATGGCCGCCACCGGCAAACGCGCCCTTGTAATTGGCCGACAGCTCGCTGCCCGACCAGTTTTTCTTGAGCACAATGTTCACCACGCCGGCGACCGCATCGGCCCCATAGATGGCGGAGGCCCCGTCCGTGATCACTTCAATGCGTTCCACCATGCCGAGGGGGATGGTGTTCAAGTCGACAAATCCCTGCCTTGAGTCGGTGCCGGCATTGCCCGCACTCGACTGGGCGACGCGACGGCCGTCGACCAGGACCAACGTGGAGCCCGCTCCCAGCCCGCGCAGGCCCACCCCGGACTGACCGGTCGCTGTCGCCCGCACGGCGGATACACCCAGGGCCAGATTGAATGGCGGGGTCGCCGTCTCGGTGCGCGAACCGAACTCGGGATTGAGCTCGTTGGGAGTGCTCCCACGTCCGGCAGAGACGCCGGCATAGTTTTGAGGCAGCCGGCTGAGAAAATCCGCCAGGGTCAGCGCACCGGAGGAACGGATGAAATCGTTGTCGTAGGTAGAGACCGGGGAGGGACTGAAATCCTCAGTCTGGCGGATACGACTGCCCAACACTTCATAGCGCTCCAGCCGGACTGCCTTCTGGCCCGCATCCTCAGTCACGCCCGGGTGGTCGCTGTTTTGTTGCGCCACCCTTTGGCCGTTTGGGTCGGAGACCCGGTTGACGGCGAACGCGCCGGATTCCTTGTCCTGCACGGCGACCAGTTCCGTCCCGGCCAGCATGTGATTCAACGCCTCGAGGGCGGTGAATTCGCCCTTGACCGCCTGGGTCTTCACCCCGGCCACCACCGTTGCCGGATAGATGAGTTCGTGCCCGGACTGTTCAGTAAAGCTCTGGAAGGCGGTGGTGGCATCAGCTGCCGGCAGATCGTAGGACTTGGTCGTCCCTTCATCCGCGGCTTGCGCGGAGGTCAGCAAACCAAGGAGAAAAACGGCGGTAAAAACCAACCGGCATCCGACAGACTTGAACAGGGTAGTCATGGTGTTTGGTAATCGAGGGTATGGCGGGGATGTCCCCGTTGCCCATTACGACGGGTCGGTCCACAACTTCCGTTAGAAATTAAAACCGAAAAGAATTTCCGGTTGCCGCGAGCACTCACGGCTGGCGATAGAGCACGGTCTGTTCGCCGTTGCGTTCGACCCGAATACCAAAGCCCGTTTCTAGCAGCCGCACAAACGCCTCGGGATTGTCGGCCCGGAAGGTTCCACCAATGCGCAGGTCGGCCAGATCGGCATCGCCCAGCAAGATCTGGGTGGAGTTGTGGCGGTTGAAGTCGGCCAAAATCTCGCTGAGCGGCATCCCGACAAAGGCGAGCCGCTGGGGTTGCCACGCCAGCTCGGTTTCAATCTGCCGGGCGTTCATTCCGGCCACCAGCACGGCGGGTTCATTCTCCACCGTGGAAATGACGGCCCGTTCTCCGGCCACCAGCAGCGGTGTGCTCAAGATTGCACGATGCGGAGTTGCCGGCTCGTCGACGCGCACCTTGCCCTCGGTGACCAGCACCTCGATCTGGTCGGGTTGCATGCGGATGTTGAAGGCCGTGCCCACGGCATGCACCGCAAGTTTCCCCACATGCACGACGAAAGGCCGGGCCGGATTCTTGGTCACCGTGAAATGCACCTCACCCGCCACCAAACGCACGCGACGTATGGCCGTGGTAAAACCAATCTCCAGCTGTGAGCCCGCCTTCAACTCGACCACCGATCCGTCAGGCAAAGTCTGCTTCCGATAAGTGTCGGCCACGATGGTCCGCAGGGAATCGAGCCCGGACGGGGGCGGGGACACCGGTTGCCACCAGGTCACCGCAGCCAAGACCAACGCGGCGGCAGCCGCAAACACGGCCGTGGACAACCAGTAGATCTTACTGCGGCGATGTGGGGACGCCAGAAGGTCGGGATTGGGCCGGGTGCTGTGCTCCGGGCGCCACTGCGCCAGGGCATCCAAGGCGCCCCAGGCCTTTTCCAGGCGGGCGATGGCCTGCGCATGGCGTGGATCGGCCGCCAGCCACTGCAGATAGTCGTCCTGCTCGGCAGCCGTCAGTTTGCGGTCGCGCCGTGCCAGCCAGGTCGCTGCCGTGGCCGCGATGATGTCAGACTCTGGGGAGGGTGTGAGGGGGTTGGACATGGGATCAGGGCAAACCGAGCCGAGCTAGAAATTCCGCACACTTGCGCATACCAATGCCCACCTGGGCCTCAACGGTATGTTCGGTGATGCCCAACTGGACCGCGATCTCCCGCTGCGAAAGTCCGTAGATCTTGCGCAAGGTGAGCACCTGCCGACAACGGTCAGGCAATGACTGGATGGCTTGGGTCAATATTTCCAATTCCTGGGTTTTGGCGACGGTCTCGGCGACACCGTCTTCCTCTGTATAGACGGACAGGGCTTCGATTTCCGCTAGGGACTCGATATTAACAATTTGATGGCGGCGAATCCGATCGAGGGCCAGATTGCGCGCCGTGGTAAAAAGGAAGGCCCGCGGGGTGGCGATCGCTCCGGTTTGATGAGCCTGGCAAACCCGGGAGAATGCCTCCTGCATAATATCATCCGGATCGGTCAAACCCGGGAAGCGACCCCGCAACCAGGACCGCAGAGCCGGGGCGTGGGGCTCAATCTCCGCCGCAAACCAGCGGCTGAAATTTGGGTCTTCGGAATGCATGGGAACGGAAATACTGGGATAATTCGCTCGTCTGCCTCCGCCCTTTGACCGGATATGTCCAGTGGAAATGGCTCCAACAGCCCAATTCTGGACAAAATACAATTTCCCCTAACGGAAACTTACCGCCCAAGCGTCTAAGCTATTTCCCCGCACGGCGAAGCGTGACAGCACAGGGGATTTTTGTTTTGTTCCCCACGCTCCCAACATCACCAGCCATGAGCATCTCCACCCCCAACTTCTACCCCACCCTGCCGGAAAAGCCTGATGCCGAGATGATCGCCCGTTACCGCGAGGGCGGTTACCTGGCCTTTCTCAACGTGCTGACCCCCGAGGAAGTGGCGGCGGCCTCCAACGGGATCAACGAGTTGGTGCGAAAGTATGCCTTCAACGAGGAACTCACCGAACACGTGAACAAGGGCTATGGGCAACCGATGAAAAACGGTCGGGGCTTGCTGTTCAAAAGCCGCACTTCCGATTTCCATTTTCAGGTCGAGGGTGACTATGAGGCGCGCCCGGACCGGCTCGACGAGTTGGCGGACAACATCCGCAAATTTCAGTCCTACGACATGGAGTTGCCCATCTACGACTACATCGCTCACCAGCACCCCCGACTGCGGGCGCTGCTGGGGGCGGTGCTCGGCGAGGATTACGCGCCCTACTCCAGCATGGCGTTGTGCAAACCCGCCGGTATCGGGGCCGAGAAACCCTGGCACCAGGATCTCGCCTACTTTGCCGTCAACCGTTTCGACGGCGTGGCCGGCGTATGGATCGCCCTCGATCGGGCGACCACGGAGAACGGTTGCATGAAAGTCATCCCCGGCGGGCACCGCACCGGGCCGCGGGAACACTACTGGTCCAAAGTCGATTGTGAGATCACCACCGACAAGGTGAACCCGGCGGATGCGGTGCCCATCGAGTTGCCGCCCGGCGGCCTGATGATTTTCGACGGCCTGCTGCCCCATGAGACCGAGGCGAACAAATCCAACCTGCGCCGCCGCGCCCTGCAGTTTCACTACCGCAGTGCCGCCACCCAGGTTGTGCCCCGGGAGGACTACATGAAAAAGTTCACCGGACCCGAGGGTATCTTCATCGGCTGCGATTACTCCAAGTTGGAGACCGTGAAGTAACAATATTGTTGGGGAGACCACCTGATTCCGCCGTTTGATGGCGGTTGGATCAGGCGATCCCCCTCAAAATAATATTTAGCCCGAGACCCATCCGGCAGGTCTGCCCTTGCATCAAATTTCCCATGCCACGACCTCTAATCACGGGTAGTTTCATCGACATCCAGCATGTCAACAACTGGGATGCCCAATCCTGGGTGGACGAGTGCCGGGACTGGCGCGAAGAAAACTGGGAAGCCATTTTCGAGGACATGAAGGCGATCGGCTTGGACACGGTGATCGTCACCAACTGCGCCATTTGGGGCCGGCCACTTTATCCGGCGAACCGGAAGACCGTGGGCCTGCAGTTGCCGATGCCCTGCGCGGATCCGGTCGGGGCCATCATACGCGCCGCGGACAAAAGGAACATGGGTGTCTATCTCGGCCTCGGGGCCTTTGGTCGCTATTCTCTCAATGCCAATCCTGACCTGACACCGGAGCATGACACCTGGCTGGCTAATATGGCGGAGGACTTGCGCGAGAAATATGGCAAGCACAAGGCCCTGCGTGGGTTTTACCTCACCGCCGAGGCCCATACCATCAAGGAAGGCGGTCTGTTTGCGCAGGACGACTGCGACAAGACTGCCCGTTTTGTGCATCGTATACGCGAACGGGTTGGCGACGCCAAACTCATGATGTCTCCCGCCAATCTCAAACGCCCCCGGCCCGCTCAGCTTGAGCCGCTCCTCAGGCAATTGAACCAGCTCAACGTGGATATCTTCGCCTACCAGGATCACGCTGGGTTCGAGAAACTTTATCCGGACCTGAATTTTTACGAAGCGGCGGAGGGCTACCAGATCATCAAGCCCCTGCACGAAAAGCTCGGCCAGCAGATGTGGGTCAACTGCGAGGTGTTCGACTACACCGAGAAGCGGCCCGACGGCCGGCGGATTTGCACGTCGTGCGAATTTGAGCGATTGAGGCGGCAGCTGGAAGTGGCGGCGCCGATTGCGGACAAGATCATCATGTATCAATATCAGGGACTGATGAACAAGCGCACGGCGCAGGTGAATATAGGCACTCCCGGCGCTGAGGTCCTGCACGACTCCTATATAACCTACCGCGCCAAGCATTCCTAACCGCTGCCAAACGGTCATGAAAAACACCCGCCGCAACTTTATAAAAACCACCACGGCCGCCGCCGCCGCCCTGCCGTTGTTGAACCTAAAACTCAGTGCAATGGAATCGGGAGTCGTCGTCACCCCGGCGGCGAGCGGAGGTATCCTGCGCGAAGTGCTTTTTAGTCCGGGCAATATCACGGAAAAAAACCACTGCTACGACCGTTTCGAGTTGTTGAAAAAACCAGCACAGAATCCCGTCATGACCGCGCAGATGCCCTGGGAAGGCGGCGGGGGCATCAACTGGGGGAGCGTCCTGCGCTCAGCGGACGGCAAGTTCAAGTTTTTCTACTGCACGGACTTCCCCGGTGTTCAGGAGGGCGCAGTGCTGGTGGACAATTCCATGCAGGGTAAAAACCACTGTGTCGTGTGCTATGCCGAGTCGGACGACGGGCTGACCTGGCACCGGCCGGCGCTAAACCTGTATTTCCAGGAAAAATTTCCGGACAACAACATCATCTTTGCCTGGGCCGCCTACTACAACGATGCCAGCACCGTCCTCGAGGATCTGCACGATCCGGATCCGTCGCGGCGTTACAAGATGTCCCTGTTTCACATTGATACCAAGGACAACGATCTCACCGGCGTCTGCCTGTTCGTTTCACCGGACGGCTTGCACTGGACCTTCACCGGCACGGTATTGCCGTCACAGGACGCGTCGTCAATCTGGCAGGACAAGCGCACGGGCCGGTATTACGCCTTTTTGAAGGACCGACTGGGCGGTAACCGCAGCCGCATGCTGATGCACAGCGACGACTTCAAGCACTGGAGCGAACCGCAATGGATCTTCACGCCGGATCACGGCGACAGCGCGGGCACCAATTTCTACAACCAGTCGGCCTTCGTCATGGCGGGTCGCACGCTGGGGTTCCTCAACCTTTACGACCTCACAACGCAAACCACTTGGGTCGAACTCGTCGAGAGCGGTGACAATATCAACTGGCGGCGGATGCCCTCGCGTCCGCGCATCCTGTCACCCGGCGCACCCGGCACGTATGACAGCGGAGGGGCCTATGTCGGGCTGGCGGAACCGATCCTCATCGGCGAGGAATACCGATATTATTATTATGCGTCATCCGACCGCCATGATGTCGCGGATACCGGCGGCAATCCCGCACAAAAACCTTCACTGGCCTACGCCACTTTCCACAAAAACCGGTTGGTTGGGCAACAGACCGAGGGGGATGGGTATTTTGCCACGTTGCCCTTCGTCTGCCCGGGCGGCCGTCTTTTTCTGAATTTCATCGGCAAGAGCGAGGTCACGGTTTGCATCAAGCGACCGGGTTACGGTGGCGACTATGTGGGATTCTCTCTCGCCGAGTGCATCCCTGTTACGGGTGACAGCCTGCGGCAGGAAATCATCTGGAAAAACCACGCCAACCTCGACGAATTGAAGGGGAAATATATCCGCATCAAGGTGGCAGGAAAAAACCTCGTCGGTTACAGTGCGGCCCTTGAGGCCTGACGGAGCCTGAGCTTGAGTCATTCCGCCGACCAGCGCCGCGGCGCTCACCCACGGACTCAACCAAGAGGAACCGGCGGGCCAGTTGCAATTACTCAAAGATTCCCCGGCCCGCTCGGAGATCGGGCTATACCGATTCGTTGCAGGATTCTGTAGGGCCGGACCTTGGTCCGGCCGTCCCCGCAGACCGAGCGGCTGCACCAAGGTGCAGCCCTACCACTACGACCGCGCCACGGTGTGCAGGCAAGACACAGCCCGTCCATCAGGCGCAACACCCAATCCCGGAGCGCTGGGCAGGGCCATTACATCGGCCGCGGGCGCAAGCGCGTCACCCAACAAACTGTCCGCCAGGAACTGGGGCCCGTTGAGCGCGCAGGGTCGCGTAATACCGCTCCAGGCAAACAGGTGCAGCGCGCCAGCCAGGGAAAAGTCCGGATCGGTCAGCCCCGAGCCGAGCACCGTGAGTCCGTGCTCCCGCAGCTGGTTTACAATCTGCACGGAAGGCCAAAGTCCGGCATTGCGGGCCGGTTTCATCGCGATGCCATCCATCATGTCGAGGGCGATGAACTCCGTGGCCACCTCGGGGCCGACAATCCCCTCGTCCATCAGCACCGGCAGGGCACCTTGTTTTTTCAGCGCCTGATACCCGCGGATCTGCGTCGGGGCCAAGGGAGACTCCAACACATCGACGCCGGCATCACGCAGCTTGGGCGCAAGCGCGAGCGCTTCCGCCGGGGTATAACCGGTATTGGCATCAGCCCACAGGAAACCGTCCGGCGCAAAGGCGCGGACCTTGCGCGCCAGCGTCAGATCGTAGTCTGCTGATTGCGGCGCACCGACCTTGATGTTGAAATTGCGATAGCCCCGCGCCCGGCCTTCGGCGAGTTGGGCTTCCACCGTTTCCATTTTCGGCGAGGCGACGGTCCAGCTGAGCAAGATTTCCTCCCGGGCCTGGGCCGGTTCACCAAACAGCTGCCACGCCGGCACGCCGCGCTGTTTCCCGACGAGATCGTGACACGCAAGATCGACGGCCGCCTTGCACAGTGGCTGCCCCACGGAAAAGGCCGGCCGGATCGCGGTGTTCATCGCCGCGTGCAACCCGGCAAAATCCGTCGGGTCGCGCCCGAGCACCACCTCAGCCAGATAAAGCTCAAGGGTGGTCAACACACTCTCCACCGTCTCATAGGTCCAGGTTAGCACCGGCACGGACTGGCCCCAGCCCTCCACCCCATTCTCATCGGTCAAACGCACCAGCACAGAAGGCCGCGTGATCCGGCCATCCGGTCCGGGTTTGAAAAACTTGAACTCGCCGGCGACCGCATAATCAAAGCGGCCGATTTCGATTTTTACGATGCGGGGCATGTTAAGCGCAGTAGCCGCGGAGACACGGAGACGCTGAGCCAATAAATGGACTCCGTCTCTTGGCGCCTTTGTGGCTAAAATTTATTCGATCATACCGCATACGGATTGAGTGCGGGGTTGCGTTGGAAGCGGGTATATATCTCGCGGATGTAATCGATGGACCGCTTGGCGGTCAGGTAGCCATCCCCGCCGAGATCGTAGGCTTGGGAAATGATCGGCCCGGTGTAACCCTTTGCCCAAGCCAGCCCCAGGACTGCGGCGATATCGATGTTGCCGTCATCCAGCGGCCGCGTGCGGAATGGTTCGGCCGGTTTGGGCCAGCCATTGAGCAGCGCAAGGTAGCCGAGCCGCTCCATGCCCGGTTGGGCCATGACCTCGTGCAGATCAGGCACTCCGAGATGAAAGTGCGCGTGAAACATGGCGATGCCGGGACGGATCACCTTGGCCCCGCTGTCATGAATCGCCCGCAACTCCGCCGCGGGAGTATCAATCATGAACCAGACGTGATTGTAGAGATTGGCACTCAAGCCCCGCAGCGCCAAGTGATCGTCGACCTCCTTCATCATTTGTGCCGTGCGCTCCCAATGGCGCGCCTCCGCCCGGGCCGAACCCGCATCCCGGTAGTCGGGCGTCGATCGTCCGGCGGGGTTGCTCATAATCGTGAAGTTGACGAAGGCCTTGGGGTCGATGGTTGCGAGCCGGTCGATCATCGCCTTGGCCCGGGCAACCTCGGAGTCGAATTTGTCGTATTCGTCATCGTTGATGCCTTTCGAAACCACATACATGCCGGCACGTTTGAGTCCGCTGGCGTGAAACGATGCGGTGGCATCATCCCACGACTTGTCGTCCGTGGGCTCCATCGGGTGAAACTCATAACCGTCGTAGCCGCAATCGGCGGCAATCGCCAAGCGCGTGCGGAACGGGTAGTGCCGCCGGTGCATCACGAAGTGATTGTTGAAGAGGATGAGTTCGTTGGGCAGGGACATGGCGGGAAATATCAGGTGGGAATGCGAACGGCCTGTTGCGTGCGGGCCGACTCCAGCACGGCATCAAAGATCCCGTGAATCCGCAGGTTGCGTTCCATCGAGCCGGTGGTGTCACGCGGTTCGCGAATGGCACGGGCGAGGTCAAAGTGGGAGTGCATGAGCGTTTCATCCCAGACCGGGGCCGCATCGGGCAGGACCGTGGTCGTGAGTTCCTCGGTGCCGACATAGGCGTAATGGTGCAGCTGGGGTTTCTCGCCC
>JAIPJW010000153.1 GCA_021734075.1 Cephaloticoccus sp. | reverse complement strand
GTGGGGCCGGGCGGGCGACCCGGATAAGCTGTGGGAACAGGACTACCTGGAGGACGTGGTGCGTCGGGCAAAGGTCCACGGGCTGGAGATCGCGGCGATCGAAAATTTTGATCCGGCCCATTGGTCGGACGTGCTGTTGGACGGGCCCCGCAAGGCCGAGCAGCTGGAGAAGATAAAGACGATGGTGCGCCGGGTGGGCGCAGCGGGGATCCCGTGCATTGGTTACAATTTCAGCCTCGCGGGAGTGGCAGGCCGGACGCGCGGAACCTACGCGCGCGGGCAGGCCGAGGCGGTCGGCATGGAAGGTCCGGTGGATGACCCGGTGCCGGAGGGTCTGGTGTGGAACATGCACGTGAAGGAACAGTTGGGACCGGGCACGATGCCGCCCTGCACGCACGAGCAGCTCTGGCGGCGCCTGCAGGATTTTCTGGCCGCCGTGCTGCCCGTGGCCGAGGCGAGTGGCGTGAAGTTGGCCGCGCATCCGGACGATCCGCCGATGCCGACGATCCGCGGCACGCCGCGGCTGGTGTATCAACCGCAGCTGTATCAAAAGCTCATCGATCTGGTGCCCAGTCCGGCCAATCAACTGGAGTATTGCCTGGGCTCACTGGCTGAAATGACCGAGGGCGACCTTTACGACTGCACCGACAGTTACAGCCGGCAGGATCGGATCGCCTACGTGCATTTTCGCAATGTCCGGGGCAAGGTGCCGCACTACAAGGAAACGTTTGTCGACGATGGCGACATCGACATGCTGCGCATTGTGCGAATCCTGCACCGCAACAAATTTCAAGGCGTGCTCATCCCCGACCACGCACCGCAGATGAGCTGCGGCGCTCCCTGGCATGCGGGCATGGCCTATGCCCTGGGTTACATGCGTGCTCTCATGCAAGTGGTGACCAGACCGGAAAAATAAAAATGAACCTTCCAACCGCCTATTCCCTTGAAGGCCGCACGGCCATGATCACCGGTGGGGGCACCGGTATCGGACTTGCCGTGGCCAAGTGCCTCGCCACTTGCGGGGCCACAGTGATCCTCTGCGGACGACGCAAACCTGAACTGAAGCAGGCCGCCGCCGCCATTGGTCCGGCTGCGATTGTGCAGGTGATGGATGTGACGGACACGGCCGCCATGCCCGCCCTAGCGAAATTGTTGCGGAAGCGCCACGGGCCGATCGACATCCTGGTCAACAATGCCGGGATCAACCTGAAGAAGCCTTTTGTGGACACGACCGAGGCGGAGTTGCTCAGCATCCTGCAGACAAATGTGATCGGGGCCTTGGAACTCACCCGGGTGATGCACCAGCATCTGCGGGTGTCGGGCCACGGCTCCGTGGTCTTTGTCAGTTCGATGGCGGCCTTGATGGGCATCCCCTGGGTATCAGCCTATTCCGTGGCCAAATCGGCGTTGACGGGGGCCGTGCGGGCCCTGGCGGTCGAGTGGGGCACGGATGACGGCATCCGGGTCAATGCGGTGGCTCCCGGCTGGATCGACACCGCGATGTCGCGCCGTGCGCTCGAGTCCGATCCGCACCGGAAGGCGAAAATTCTCAGTCGCACCGCCCTCGGTCGATTGGGCGACACCGAGGATATTGGCTGGGCGGTGGCCTACCTTTGCTCACCGGCGGCCAAGTTTGTGACCGGCACCGTGATCCCGGTGGACGGGGGCGCGAGCATGGGATTTTGACATGGAAACCACGGCGATGAAAGGGACGGAATACCCCGGTTTTTTTGACCTGCAGGTCAACGGGTTCGGCGGGGTTGATTTCCAGCAACCCGCACTGGATCAGGCGGCATTGACGCGTGCCGTGGATGGATTGCTGTCGCACCAAACCGACCGCATTCTTTTCACCCTGATCACGGATCGCATTGATGCACTTTGCGCCAAGCTGGTGAACATTGAGACGCTGCGCGCCCGTGATCCCAAACTGGCCCGGGTCATTGTGGGCTACCATATCGAGGGCCCCTACATGAGCCCCAAGACCGGCTATCATGGGGCCCATGATCCCGCGCTGATGAAGGCGCCGGATATTGCGGAGTTTGAGTTGCTGCAGGAAGCGGCCCAAGGCCGAATCCGCCTGATCACCCTTGCGCCGGAGCAACCCAACTCGGCGGAATTTATCCGGCACATCACCCAACGCAAGGTGGTGGCGGCGATCGGACATTCCGAGGCCGATGACCGGCAGATCGACGAGGCAATCGCGGCCGGCCTGAGCATGTGCACGCACTTGGGCAACGGCATTCCGGTGCAACTTCACCGGCACGACAACATCATGCAACGGTTGCTGGCGCGCGATGAACTGGTGGCCTCCTTTATCCCGGATGGCATCCACATCCCCGGGCCGGTGTTGCGCAACCTGGTGCGGGCGAAGCCGCGCGACAAAGTGATTTTTACCACCGATTGCATGGCGGCGGCCGGCGCCGGCCCCGGTCGTTTCAGGATTGGACGCTTTGACGTGGATGTCGGGGTGGATGGCGTGGTGCGGGAACCGGGCAAACCCAACTTTGCCGGTTCTTCACTGACCATGGACCGGGCGGCGGAAAACATCCGCACCTTTCTGGGTTGGAGTGAGGCGGAAGTGCATGCGGCTTGTGCGCAGCGAGTGGCGGACAGCCTCGGAATGTGAACTCAGTCTTTTTTGGCAAATGTCACCACGGTAACTTGGTCATCAACGAACAAGACCAACAAGGTGTCCCTGACAAGATCCGGAATGGCTAGTTGTGTCTGGTCGGACCGGGCTGTAGCTATCATGCTGGCCGGTTTCATGGGATTGGTCGGTATCTGACTGTTCATGGCCAGCTTGGGATCGCCAGCCGGGTGGAAGTAATCGGCGTAAACCCACATTTTCACCTCGCCGTCGGGAATCCACATTTCGGATTCACCACGCGGGAAATCTTCTGTGACGATCCTGGTCGGCTCCCCCAATGCCATCCGCACCATGGCCGGAGAAAATCCCACCTCAACGAGGCCGTTCCTGATGGCGGACTGCTGTGAAGGCGGCAGTTGGGCAAAGTCGGCGGGTTGGGCCTTGATCCGGGCCGAAACGCCTGAACCGGTGCACCCGACCAAGAACAGGCTGACGACCAAAACGACACTGCAGGGTGCGACGATTGAGAGCGGGAGAAACTTTGCGGGCATGCGAGCTTGGGGATGGAGAAGGATACTCCTGTGAAATGCGAATCTAGACAAGAAAAGACCGGGGTGGCTGCGTCCCAGGGAAAACCTGTGTCACCGTGACCGGATTTTTGCGCGCCGACAGCGAGCAGTGGGATATGCAAATCCTACCATGAGGCTGCGCATTCAGAGGTTTGCCTTCGCCTGTTTGACCGCTGAGACCCTGCCATTGACGAACACGACCAGGAGAGAATCCAGAATCAGATCCGTGCGGGGCAAATAGGGCAACAAGGCTGTGGGGATGGTATTGCCCGTGCCGCGGACAATGGAACCGGTTGGGTCCACCCGGCCATAATCCTCGTAGACCCACATCTCGATATCGCCTTCGGGGCTCTCACTGAATTTGAATTCGAAAGGTTTGCCCAATGCCATGTAAACCATGTCGGGGGTAAACCCGATTGTTATGCCTCCGCGCATGATGGTCGCCTGTTGTGCGGGGGTGAGCCGGGCGTAACTGGGCGTCTTTTCCTTGATGCGGGATGTTATGCCTGTGTTTTCGCAGCCACTGAGGCCCAGAACAGCGACCAACAGGAATATTATCAAACGGGTGGAGGTGCGGATTATGGCCATTGGTAACTGAGGGAGATCAAACCGGAAGCTGAGGTCCGTAACCAAAGGCATAACGCTCGCGGCTCCGGTTGCCCTTCAATATATTTTCAGTTCGCAATGAATTGCGACCGATCCCTGCCCCGGGTGAATCGGCCAGCAGTAAAACTGTCGGTGCTGAGACTGCACGGTGTCGTGAACGAGATCAGCGTGAAAATGCCCGACCCGTCGCATGGCGTCACTTGTCCTTGGCGGTGAACAAAAATTCCTGGCTGGCCTTGGTGATGACCGGTTTGCCCCGGTAGGCCGGCGGCTCAAATTGCCATTGCGCCACGGCCGCCAGGGCCTTGCGGGCTATTTCCTCGTCATCGGCATAGGTGAGGGTGGGCAACCGCACATTGCCGGATTCATCGATGTAGAAGCTAACGGTGACTTTCTTGCCGGCGTTGCGCCGCATGTCCTCGGCGGAGTAGGCCGGCGAGACGAGGTGAACGGGGACGGGAATCTGGTCGAGCTCATCAAGGCGGAACAGCTTTTCGACTCCCTCCGACTCCGTGTTACCCATGTGGTGGGTGAAATCCAACGTCTGAAATGTGACAACTTTGACGCCGTTGTTGGCATGATCAAAAGTGAAGTTCAGCTGGATCACCGTCGTAACGGGTTTGCCGTTGATGCGAGCCGGCTTGAAATCCCATTTGTGCAGCGCGGCAAACGCGGATTGAGCGAAAGCCGGCAGTGAATATCCGATGACGAGAATATCATACAATTCACCGTGTTCATCGATGCCCACGATCACATTGGTCCAGCCGTGGGTGATGCCGGCATTGACCAGGTTGCGGGGGAAATCGGCCGGTTCGGTCTCGATGATGTCGATGCCTTCAATCGAGCCGGCTGGCACGCCGGTCCGGGCCGGCGCGTTGCTGGCACCGATAAGAAAAATGCAGAGCAGAAAAGTGAAGAAACGTTGGGAAGTAACTGAAATCATGGGAGTGCGATTCAATTGCCCGGTTGGTTGGGCCCCGGCGCGGGTGTCCGGGTGCCATCATTGAGGTAATCCGCCAGCAGCAGCCTCAATTTGCCCTTGGCCCGGTAGAGTCGGGTTTCGACCCCGCGGACCGAACAATTCAGGATGTGCGCAATCTCCTTGTAGGAGAGGGTGTTGAAGTGATGCAGCAGCAGTGTGGTCTTGAGATCGTGCGGCAGATTTTCGATCGCCTCATGCAGGGCCCTGAGGGCCTCGTCGCTTTCGAGGACCTGGTTGGGAGCCGGTTCGGCTGACGAACTGAAGTCAGGCATTTGGCCGTCACCTTCAGTCTCGGTCGAAGTCAGGCTGATGGTGGGATGACGTTTTTTCCAGCGGTGCCGGTTGCAACAGAGGTTGGACAAGGCGGTGAACAACCAGGCCGACAAATTGGTGTCGGCCCGCATTCGGTGACGCTGCAAATAGAGGCGGGTGAATGTTTCCGCGACCAGATCCTGCGCATCCGTGGGATTGCGCACATACTGGTAGGCAAATTTGTGCAAGGGACTGCGCCAGCGCGTGATTATCCGGTCCAGGGCCTGGTCATTGCCCTGCTGCAACTGCTGAAAATTGTCCCCGTCAGTGGCAGTATCCGAAGTGGACATCACTGAATCGACAAATCGTTCAGGGGGATGGCGGCGGAAATCATGCCGAGATATTGCTGCCGCTGGGTGGCGTTCATGATTTCGGCCGAGGCCAGCACCAATTGCCGCGTCGAGTCCAGACAGGCCTGGTTCACGTTGCGGCGGGTTTCCACAAACTGGGCAAATTCGATGAAATTGACCTGGCCGGCCGTGCGCCGGGTGTCCTCGAAAGCCTGCAACTCCTGTTGCATCCGGGTCACCTGTGTGGCCAGGGCGCGCATACGGGGGGCCGAGGCTTCGTGCAGCGCCTTGATCTGTGCCATTTGCTGGTCGGAAATATCGAGCTCGGACTTCATCCAGGCGAGCTGTCCGTCCAAGGAGTTGGTATCCAGGGGCTGACGGGCATGAAAATACAACTCGTGGCTGGTCACGCCAACCAACAGACCCAGCAGTAGGATGATCGTGGTGCGCATCATGGCCGGGGTGCGGTTGACATCTCATGCAGCAAAGGATCGATCAGCACCAGGTAACTGCGGGCGAGTTGGGTATTACGATCCCGCTCAAGCTGGCTGGCGCGAACCTCCGCGAGCAACAGTCCAGCCAGGGCACAAGTGGCGAGAAACAGTGCGGCGGACGGCCAGCGCGTGAACCAGTGGTTGAGTCGCTGCAGGGCCCCGTTTTCCGCCTCGTGGCTTTCAGCCAGGGCGATCCGGCGCCACACCTCGGGCGCAAGGTTGCCGGGCGGGGGCGTTGCCCGACTGCGGGCCAGGAGTGCTTCCAAGGGGTCTGGTGTTCCGGATGACATGTATGGCTGGCGTGATTTGGTTGGCGGATGATGGGTCGCTCAATCACGGCATAACACCGGGGAAGCGGGAAACCCTTCAAACCAACCGGTGAAAAGCAACCAATCAGACCCGTCGGGACACATCCTGATTTTTGGCAGTGACAGGATCATACTTGGTGTGGTCGACCGGGTGGTTTTCACTGTAAATATTTGCCGGTGAGGGCCGCGACGGACGCACGGTCGGTCGCGCTTTGCAATTCCATCCAACTGCCCACGGTCCAGGCATTGCCCGAACCCGAGCCCGTGGGTTGGAGGGACTCGTCATAGTGAAAATCCATGCTGCCCGAACCGGTGATGGTTTTTGCCAGGAAAAAGCCGCACATCATGCTGGCGTCATTGCCGCCGGTTGCTTCCAAATCGGCGTTGGGTGCCTGGAACCACGCATAAAGTTGGCTCTTGTTGCCGATGGTGCAGGTTTCCTTGGTGGTGGTGTAGATGCGCAATGCTCCAGACCAACCCGTATTGTTTAGATCGTCGCCACCTTTGAGTTTCAAGCGACCATCCATGTATACAAAGAGGGTGCTCATCGATCGCAGGGCTATGCCTGATTCCATATCAGTTTCCTCGCCCACGATGGAAACGTTGCAACCCGCCGACACGGTGAAGTCATCGAGCTTGGTGTCCCTGCAGAAATAATAATACCGACCGTCTGATGCGGGGAGATCCCCGCTGCGGGGCAGGATTTTTGGGATGTATTTGCCCAGATAATAGCTTTGGCTCACACTGGCAGGGGTGGGATAGTCGGGCAGGGACAGATCGAGCGAATAATTGGTGGTCAGATTGCCATAAAAATCGTCGGCGGGTGGAGGGGACACCCCCGGTCCAAGGAAAAGATCGCCGTAAATAGCCCCTTTTGCCACGCTGATTCTTCCGGAAAGAACCGCGACCGTTGCGTAGGGACGGGATCGGCTGGGCGTGTAGCTCTGCCATGGCCCGCTGGGACTGCCGGAAGGATTGCCGTTGAAACTATTGATGATGGAATCGTTCTTCAGCGTGAGTCCACGCAAGGCAATGATTCCAGGGATGCCCGCGACCTTGCCCTGCAGTTCGAGCTGCATGGTTTTGACCACCGCTTTCCCTCCATCGAAGGGCAAAACACTGGCTTGGGCTATCACCTTGGCAGTGCCCCCACCACCGGCATATCCCACGACGTAGACCTTGACGATGCCAACGGCACTCTGGTCCAGATTGAAAGTGGGTAGCGTTCGCATGGCATCGGACCCATTGATCGTCCAGCCGCTCCAAGCCGTGGTCGAGGAGGTGCCGTTGCCCATGAGATTAAAACAATAGAGGGCTTCCTCCAGGCCGGCTTCGGCCAGATTGGTCGCATCCTGGGCAAAGGAGGTGCGATACGCTAGTTTGAGCGTGGTGCGACTGAGGGAGAGGTAACTGCCCAGCACAATGGCGAGACCGACGGCAAAGAGCATGGCGGTCAGCAACAAGCTGCCCCGCTCATCCGACAAGCGACGACCTCGACGGAAGAGATGTTGGGTCGCTGGTCTCATCATGAGGAGGGTTTGTTTCGCAGGATGAAGGCGGCGGACACGGCGGTGTCAGTGGCCGTGGCGGAG
>JAIPJW010000152.1 GCA_021734075.1 Cephaloticoccus sp. | reverse complement strand
CCCTCGACCCGGTTGCCCTCGAGATCAACCAGCACCATGTCGGCGGGTTTCAAATCGGCGTAGTCAACCCCACTGGGTTTGATGGCGAAAATCCCCTTGGCGCGATCGATGGCGCTGGCATTGCCAAAGGTGAGATCGATGAGCCCGTGCCTGGGCAGGGCAAGGTTGGCCTCATAGGCCTCGCGTTTGAGTTCAGGGAGCATGGGGATGGGAGAAGTAGCGGGCAGCGGCAAGCGGGTAGCGAGGAGAAAATCGGCTGGGTTTCGTCATGCTCGCCATCCGCTACTGCAATTTCCGTTTCAGGCCCGGAAACCGCCGGACAGGTGATAATACACCTCGTTGTTGCGGAGGTTTTGTTTCAGTGTGGGCAGGGTGGTGGTCGCGTCGATGACGACGGTCTCCAGCCCGGCCATGGTGGCAAAGTCCTCCAGCATTTCGGTGGTGACCGCATAGCTGTAGCCGGTGTGATGCGCGCCGCCCGCATGGATCCATGCGGCACAGGCCGTTTTGAAGTCCGGTTTGCATTCCCAGACCGCCCGGGCGACCGGGAGCTTGGGGAGTTTGGGCGGGTTGACGGCCTTGACCTCATTGATGATCAGCCGGAAGCGGTTTCCGAGATCCACCAGTGAGGCATTGAGGGCTTGACCGGCGGGTGCATCGAAAACCATCCGCACCGGGTCCTCCTTGCCGCCAATGCCAAGCGGGTGGACTTCCACCGAGGCCTTGCCGCGGGCGATGGACGGACAGATCTCGAGCATGTGGGCCCCGAGCACCTGATGCCCCTTGGGCGAAAGATGGTAGGTATAGTCCTCCATGAACGACGTGCCGCCAGGCAAACCCGCGCCCATGACCTTCATGGCGCGCACCAGCGCGGAGGTCTTCCAATCACCTTCGCCGCCGAAACCGTAACCGGCACCCATGAGACGTTGGGTGGCCATGCCGGGCAGTTGACGCAATCCGTGGAGGTCCTCGAAGGTATCAGTAAAGCCCTTGTAATCCCCCTCTTCAAGAAAGGCCCCGATGCCCAGCTCGAGCCGGGCACTGTAGCGCAGTTCCTCGTGCCGCTTGCCTCCCTTGCGCAGGGGTTTGGCGACGGTATAAAGTTCCTCGTATTCGGCGCAGAGTTGGTTCACCGCTTGGCTGTCGATGCCGATGTCTGAAACCTTGGCGACCAGATCGCCCACCCCGTGGGTGTTGACGGCAAAGCCGAGTTTCATTTCGGCGGAAACCTTGTCGCCTTCGGTTACGGCGACCTGACGCATGTTGTCGCCAAAGCGGACAAACCGGGCTCCCTGCCAGTCATGCCAGGCGCGCACGGCGCGTTGCCAGGCTGCGATGCGCGCATGCACCTCGGGATCCGACCAGTGGCCGACGACGACTTTGCGGCCGAGCCGCATGCGGGTGTGGATGAATCCAGCCTCGCGATCACCATGCGCGGCTTGGTTGAGATTCATGAAATCCATGTCAATCGTGCCCCAGGGGAGATCCCGATTGAACTGTGTGTGCAGGTGGAGAAACGGCTTGTTGAGGATGTTGAGCCCGCGAATCCACATCTTGGAAGGCGAGAAGGTGTGCATCCACAAAATGAGTCCCCCGCATTTGGCGTCGCTGTTGGCGGCGATCATCAGGTTGGTGATCTCGTCGGGCGTGGTGAGGAGTGACTTGTAGACGACCTTGAGCGGCAGTTTTTTGGACTTGGCTAGACCGGCTGCGACAGCCTGGGCATTGGCCGCGACCTGCTTGAGCGGACCAGGGCCGTAGAGGTGCTGGGAACCACAAACGAACCAGATTTCAGGAGAGGCGAGGAATTTCATGGGGAGCTAGTAGAAAGTAGTGCTTGGTGAGTGGTGAGCAGGGAAACCATAATTCATCTCATTTTCGTTATCTTGGCTATTCTCCCGATTGGGCCATGCAGCGCGATAGAGAAAGAGAACGATAAAGATTATGTGAAGGAGTCTTTAGCCACGCACGGCTTCCTTGATGGTAAGCAAGTCCTTCATTACGCCGGACAGATCGGCGGATTTATTGAGCCCACCAAAGGCGTCGTGCACCTGGCGATAGAGCCCGTAAAGTTGATCATAGGTGCGGCGGGCCGCGGCTTTGGGCCGATAGGCAATCTTCTTGAGCGAGGTCATTTTGCGTTGCGCGGTCGGAAAGTCCGGATGAGCCCCCGCGAGCACCGCGGCGCTGACCGCCGAGCCCAGGGCGCAGGCTTGGGAGGAACCCGCGACGAGCATGGTGCAGCCGGTGACGTCAGCGTAAATCTGCATGAGCAGGGGATTTTTTTCCGCGATGCCGCCTGCGCAGACGATGCGTTTGATGGGCACACCGTATTCCTTGAAACGCTCGATGATGGCGCGGGCACCGAAGGCCGTGGCTTCGATGAGTGCCCGGTAGATTTCCGCGGACGAAGTGCCGAGGGTTTGGCCGAGGAGCAATCCGGTGAGACGTTGGTCCACGAGAATGGTGCGATTGCCGTTGTTCCAATCAAGGGCCAGCAAGCCGCTCTGCCCGGGCTTTTGCCGGGCGGCCGTTTGGGTGAGCTGGACATGCAGGTTTTCATTCTGCAGCACGCCCTCGACGAACCATTTGAATATGTCTCCGACGGCGGATTGGCCGGCCTCGAGACCATAGAAGCCGGGGAGAATCGCGCCCTTGACGATGCCACATATCCCGGGGATGTCGGGCACGGTCTTGTCGGCCGAGACCACGCCACAGTCACAAGTTGAAGTGCCAATGACCTTCACAAGCGTGCCTTCCTTGACGCCGCAACCAATGGCCCCGTAGTGCACGTCAAATTCGCCCATGGTTATGGGAACGCCGACGGGCAGGCCGAGCTTTTTGGCCCAGACCGGATCGAGCCGACCGGCTGCTTGGGAGGCATCGTGGGCCTGGGAATAAAGGCGGTCACGCAAATCCGCGAGACGAGGATCGAGCAGGGTGAGAAACTCCTTGTCGGGCAGGCCACCCCATTCGTCGCTGTAGAGCGCTTTATGACCGGCGGCACAAACCCCGCGCTTGACGGCGAGTGGGTCGCTGATGCCGGCGAGCACGGCCGGCACCCAATCACACAATTCCACCCAGGAATACGCCGCGGCAAACACCTTCGGGGCAACCTGGGCGCAGTGCCAGATTTTGGACCAAAACCACTCCGAGGAATAAGTGTTGCCGCACTTGGCGATATATTGGGGTCGGTGTTGGGCTGCCAGTTCGGTGATGCGGGAGGCCTCGCGCCAAGCCGTATGGTCCTTCCAAAGCCAGCATTGGGCCTCCAGATTGGACCGCCATTTGGCGGACAGGGCGAGGGGCACGTTGCGCTGGTCCACCGGGATGGGGCTGGAACCGGTGGTGTCCACGCCGAGTCCGATGATCTTGTTGGCATCGAAGCCCTTTTGTTTGCGGGCCTGGACCAGGGCAGCCCGGACACTTTTTTCCAAACCAAAGAGATAGTCGGCGGGGTTTTGACGGGCGAGATTGTGATCGCGGGGATCGAGGAGAATTCCCTGATGACCGGTGGGGTAGTTGACAACGGCCGAGCCGAATTCCTTGCCGTCCGTGCAACGCACAACCAGTGCGCGAACTGAATTGGTGCCGTAATCAATGCCGAGGGTGAAGCTCATGGGGATTAAATAAGGTTGTGATTTTTGGCCCGAAAGGCCGCAGACAGTCAACCGCTTGACTGTTACCCCTGTAGTGATGCGGTCGAGAATGATCCCATTGCTGGGATATAATTTCGAACTGAGACATGACCGCGGGTGTCAGAGTGGTATTTGGACCCGGCATGCTGAGGGGAATTGCAACCCGGTCGACTGGCAGCAACACGATAACACCTGATTATCATATAGTTGTGCCGTTTCTTGTAGGGGAACAATCATCCCCATGGGGGAAGAAGAATACACCATCTGCGGAAAATGGCTGCCCGGGCTGGGGTCGAACCAGCGACCAAGTGATTAACAGTCACCTGCTCTGCCACTGAGCTACCGGGCAGTGGAGAAAGGAGGGATGAAGAACATGGCGGGCAGGAGCCTTGTCAATGCTGCTTTTGCACTAATCGGGCGAAATTCAGATGCGGTTCAAAGTTTTGGTTGCTTTGGAACAATCAGTCCTATCTCATCTTCCCCTTTTCCACTACGCCTGCCCTCAATTCCGGGGTGACAGGGGGACCGAAACCATGAGCCAATTCATCCTAAATACCAAGGCACGCACCCAGAAAGGGCGCAGTGCATCACGTCGTTTGCGCCGAGCCAATTGCATTCCCGCGATTCTTTACGGGAAGCATACCAAACCAGAGAGTTTGGTGGTGGAAACCCCCGAGTTCACCCGCTTGCTCAAGGCCGTGGCCGGTCGGGCCGTGTTGGTTGAGCTCAACTGCGAAGGCCGCGCCGAGAAGGCACTTTCCTTCCTCCAAGAGGTGCAACGCGATCCCATGACGGACCGTTATCTGCATATTGATTTCCAGGAAGTGAAAGCAGGTGAAAAGATCGACATCGATGTGCCGGTGCGGGCCAAGGGTGAAGCCATTGGCGTCAAGAGCCAGAACGGTGTGCTTGAGATCATCACTCATATGCTGCGTATTCGCTGCTTCCCCAAGGACCTGCCGGCCATCGTCGAAATCGATGTGACTGAGCTTGAAGTGGGTGAAGTCATCAAAGTTTCCGAGGTCGCGGCCATTCCCGGAGTGGAATTTCTCGATCTCAAGGGTCAACCCGTCATTTCCTGTGTGGAACCGGTTGAGGAAATCGTATCCGCCACGGCTGCCGCCGCGGCTGCTGCTCCGGTTGAGGGTGCTGCTGCTGCTGCGCCTGCCGCCGCGGGCGATGCCAAGGCCGCTGCTCCCGCAGCGGATGCCAAAGCCCCCGCCGCCCCCGCCAAGAAGTAAGTTTCCGCGCACAGCTCCACTTGACCTGGAGCTGCGTCGCGACTGTTCTTTGAGACATGTCCATAACGCTCGTTGCCGGTCTCGGCAATCCGGGCCGCGAATACACCGATACCCGCCACAACCTTGGTTGGGTGGTCATCGACGCCTTCGCTCGCCAAAAGGGACTCATCTGGCAGTATCAGGCTCAATTTGAAGCTGATCTGGCCCGATGGGACCGCCCGGGGCATTCCACCTGTTATCTGGCCAAACCGCTGACCTATATGAATGAAAGCGGGAGGTCGCTTGCCGCCATTGCCCGATTTTACAAACTGGCCCCGGCAGACATGGTGGTGGTGCACGACGAATTCACCATTGATCTTGGTCTGCTCAAGATCAGCACCTCCGGCAGTGCCGGTGGGCACAATGGAATCGACAGCGTGCTCCGGCTATTGGGTGCAACCTTCACCCGATACCGATTGGGGATCGGACCCAAGGAACCGCGTCAGATGGACATCAAGGATTTCGTTCTCGGAAAATTCACTCCCGCCCAACAACTCATCATAGATAAAACTTTAGACCATTACCTCAAAGGCCTCGACCTGCTGTTCACCAGCGGGGTTGAGAAAGCCATGACCACCCTTAATCGCAGAGATCCACATGAAACCGACCAACCGTAACTACCGCGCCACCTTCATTATCGATAATCGCGGCAAAGAAGACTCCGTTGAACAAATCATCGACGAAGTTAAAAACGAAATCACCGCCCTCAAGGGTGAGATCGCCAATGTCGAGGACCTCGGCAAACGTGACTTTATCCGCGTGACCGACAAGAAGCTCACCGGTGCACCTTACGTGCAGATTACCTACAGCGCCCCTGGCGAAGCTCCCAGTCAGCTCCTTGAGCGGCTCCGCCTCAACCATAACGTCTATCGCACCTTCATCCAAGCGGTCTGAGCGACCGGTTAGGATTGTGCCCCAGCATTCATGGCCAACTTCAACAAAGTATATCTCATCGGCAATCTGACCCGTGATCCGGAGCTCCGGGTCACGCCGAAGGGCACGGCCATATGCCAGTTTGGCCTCGCAGTAAACCGCCAGTTCAAAGACGAATCCGGGGCGGTGCGCGATGAGACTACTTTCGTGGATATCGAGGCATGGGGACGCCAGGGCGAAACCATCTCCAAATATTGCACCAAGGGTCGTCCCTTGTTTGTCGAGGGCCGGCTGAAGTTTGACCAGTGGGAGGACAAAACCTCGGGTCAAAAACGCAGCAAGCTTAAGGTGGTGCTTGAAGGCTTCCAATTTCTTGGTGGTCGCGGAGAAGGCGGACCAGGTGGAGAGGCCGGTTCGGACCACAGTCCTGAGCGCAATTCACCCCCGGCCAGAAACACCGGTCGCACTGAGAGCCAAGATTCCGACGGCGTGGATGAAGATGTGCCGTTCTGAACCCAGATTTTACCAATCGAATTCCAATAATCCAAACCCAGTTCTACCATGGCATACAGCGAAGTGCTCCTAGTCCAACCCGTTGAAGGTCTCGGCGGTGAAGGCGATCAAGTCAAAGTCCGCGCCGGATACGCGCGTAATTTCCTCCTGCCCCGCAGCATCGCGGTGCCGGTGACCAGTTCGAACCGCAAGCAGGTGGAGGCGCTAAAAAAGCGTCGCGCCCATCGCGAAGCCCAGGAACTCACCGGGGCCCAGGAACTGGGCAAGAAGCTCGAGGTGGCATCCCTGGCGTTTGCGGTCAAGACGGGGGAGGGGGGCAAAATGTTTGGCGCCATCACGGCCACCGACATTCATGCCAAGCTCGTCGAGGCTGGCATCGAAATCGACAAGAAGCGCATTCACCTGCACACCCCGGTCAAGACACTGGGCAAGCACACCGTAAAAGTGAAATTGCATGCGGATGTGAGTGTGGAAGTCGGTTTTGATATTGTTTCGGAAAATCCGATAGTGGTTGAGGAGGAGAAGACCAAATAACGTTTTGCCGCCATCGCACCGACCGGCCGCGTCAAATCGACGCGGCCTTCGTTTTTGCGAACAGATTGTTCACAACCAAATGTTGCCCGTGGGTCTGACGTTCGCTCTTATTCGAGGGCATTCCCATGGTTGAGAACGATCGATCAGTCCGTCGCCCGCCGCGTTCGTCCGAAGATTCGGGGGCCGCGCTGGGTCGTTCTCTCCCACACAGTATCGAGGCGGAGGAATATCTGCTTTCGTGTTGCCTGCTGGACGGCTCCGACACAATTGCCCGTTGCCTGGAAGCCAAACTGCCGGGAAATGCATTTTATGCCCCGGCCAACCGGCTGATCTACGAGAAACTGCGGGAAATCTACCAGAAGCGTCCCCCGGTGGATATTGCGATTCTGGCCGAGGAACTTAAAACCGCCAAACAGCTCGAGGCGGTTGGCGGCTACGCCTATCTGACCCAGATAAGTGCCCGCATTCCGACCACAGCCCAGGCGCAATACTTCATCGACAAGGTGCGCGAGCTGCACTTGTTGCGCGAACTGATCAAGGTCGCCACCGGAGCGGTCGAAAAGTGCTTCAATTACGACGGTGATCTTGAGCAGTTTATTGATCAGGTGGAGCAGGATATCTTTGGCGTGACCCAGGACCGCATCTCGGATGCGGCGAAACAGATCAAAGAACCGATGCACGAGGCCATGAACATCATCACCAAAATGATGATGAAAAAGGGCGAATTGACCGGGGTTACCTCAGGATTCAAGGACCTCGACCAACTCACCTTTGGTTTCCAGAAGCAGGAAATGATCGTCCTCGCCGCTCGCCCATCCATGGGTAAGACCTCCTTGGCCCTCAATTTTGCCGAGGCAGCGGCCATGCCCAAGCGCGGTGAACCTACTGCCACCCTGATTTTTTCTCTGGAAATGAGTTCTTCCCAGCTGGCTTTGCGCATGCTGTGTTCACGTTCGCGGATCAACATGAAGCTGTTGCGGGAGGGTCTTTTGTCCAAAAACGGGGATGAACAGCAGCGTTTGCTGCAGGCCGCGGATGAATTTT
>JAIPJW010000151.1 GCA_021734075.1 Cephaloticoccus sp. | reverse complement strand
TCCCTTTGCCGGCATAGTGGGGTCACGCACCATTTCGCCCGGTGATTACGTGGGGACCTCCACGGTGATCACCCGCATTGACGACTTGAGCCGGTTGAAGATCACCTTTGCGGTGCCGGAGCGATATCTGGCCAAGGTGCACCCGGGCACGAAAGTGACCGCCACGACCCGGGGTGGCGGAGTCAGCCAGTTTGAAAAGACCATTGCCGGAGAAGTATATTTTGTGAGTTCGTCCATTGACCGCGACATCCGCGCATCCGAAGTCAAGGCGGTGCTGACCGATCCGGACGAGGCCCTGCGTCCGGGTATGTTTGCCAATGTGGAGCTCGTGCTTGATGTGCGAAAAAATATCCTGACGGTGCCGGAAGCGGCCATTCTGGCGGATGCTCGCGGAGTCCAGATCATCGCGGTGGCGGACAAGGACGGGATTAAGGTGGCGCGTTACGTGCCCGTGGTGACCGGATTACGCACCCGTGGATTTGTTGAGGTTGCCCCCGTGGATGCCGAATTGGACGATGGCACGCAGATTGTGGCCTCTGGCGTGGGGGCATTGGTTTTGTATCCCGGCGCACCCCTTGAGCCCAAGCCCCTGCGTGCCCCCTTCAATCAAGAGCCCTGATTAAGAACCCAAACCGGGCCACCGCCATGCTGTTATCCGATGTATCGATCAAGCGCCCTGTGGTCTGCATTGTGCTGGCGCTGATTATCATCATCGTCGGGGGATTGGCTTTTTCACGGTTGCCGGTGCGGGAATACCCCAACATCGAGTCGCCGGTCGTTTCGGTCGGCGCGGATTATCCCGGTGCGGCGGCCGAAGTGGTGGAGACCCAGATCACCGATCCGATTGAGGAGCAATTGTCGTCCATTGATGGCGTCACCCAGATGCGGTCGGACTCATCGGCCGGTGGCGCCAACATTTCCCTGGAATTCGACCTGCGCCGGAATATCGATGAAGCGGCCAATGACGTGCGCGACAAGGTTGGCCGGGTGGCGGACCGGCTGCCTCCTGAAGTGGATTCACCGGAAGTGCGCAAGGCAGACAGCGATTCGGATCCGGTTCTCACCGTTTCAATCAATTCGGATCGTTTCACCCGTTTGGAAATGACCGAAATCGCCAAGCGCACAGTCGCCCAGCGTCTGCAAATCGTGCCGGGGGTTTCACGGGTGCGATTGCGTGGTCCAGAGTTTGCCATGCGGCTCTGGGTCGACACCGACCGGCTGGCCGCCTATAGCCTGACGATTGCGGATGTGGAACGTGCCCTGCGGCAGCAAAACATTGATGTGCCCAGCGGTCGGATCGAGTCGATGACGCGGGAATTCGGCATGCGGTTGGAAGGGCGCATGAACAATGCGGTCGACTATGATAATCTGGTGCTGGCGACGCGGGGCGATACCCAGGTGAAATTTGCCGATGTGGGCCGGGTGGAACTGGGCTCCAATGATTATCGCATCCAGGCGTTTTATAACGGTCGCACCACGATTGGCATTCAGGTGGAAAAACAGGCCCAGGCCAATCTGCTGGGCGTGGCCGACGAAATCAAAGCCCTCCTGCCGGAGATCCGCAAAAATCTGCCGGAAGGGGTGAACATGGAGATTGCCTACGACACGAGCTCCTTTGTGGAGCGTTCGGTCAAGGAGGTCTATCGCAGCCTGTATATCGCCTGTGCGTTGGTGGTGCTGACGATCTTCGTGTTTCTGCGTGACTGGCGCGCCACGGTGATACCGTTGGTGGCCATTCCGGTTTCCATCATCGGTTCCTTTGCCGTGATGCAATGGATGGGGTTCAGTATCAATCTGCTCACCCTGCTTGGGCTGGTTCTGGCGGTGGGTCTGGTCGTGGATGACGCCATCGTGATGCTGGAAAACATCTATCGGCGGATCGAGGATGGGGAGAATCCGATTCATGCGGCCATCTTTGGGGCCAGACAGATGGCCTTCGCCGTCATATCCACGACCCTGACCCTGGTGGCAGTCTTTTTGCCCGTGGCCTTCCAATCCGGACGAACCGGTCGTTTGTTTTATGAATTTGGCCTGACCCTGGCCATAGCGGTCGTGGTTTCCAGTTTCATCGCGCTCACGCTGACCCCGATGCTGTGTTCGCGCATCCTTGCCACCAAGCGCGATCCGGACGGACATCTGCACCACAGCTGGTTCTACCGGATCACCGAACCTTTTTTTGTGCGAATGAATTCCGGTTTTGCCGCCATGCTGCGATGGTCGTTGGCGCATCGTTACCAGGTGCTGGGCGTCTGCGGGCTGTTCACTTTGCTGGGACCCTGGCTCTACACGCAGTTGCAACGCGAACTGACCCCGCAGGAGGATCGGGGCATCTTCCGGGTCATCCTGAATTTCCCCCTGGGTTCCACTCCGGAATATGCCGCTTCCTATGCCGCGGATGCGGAGGCCCAGTTACTCGCGACTCCGGAAATTGACAAAATGTTTCGGATCACGGGATTTGGTGGCAGTGCCAGCACGGGATTCATGTTTGTCACCCTGAAGTCCTGGGAGGAACGGACCCGCAGCACCCAGGAAGTTTTGGCCACCTTGCGCAAGAGTTTCCGGGAGAATTCCGGTGGGATGATCATAGCCGCACCCATCAGACCATTGGGCGGACGGCGCAGCAGCTCGGGTGGCGTGCAAATGGAATTGCAGGGGCCGGAATTTACCGAACTGCAAAAGATCGCGGTCGATTTTACCACGGCTTTGCAGGACAACCCGATATTGGGTCAGATCAGGGTGGATCCCCAACCAAACAACCCGCAGTTGCGGGTAAAGGTGGACCGGGCCCGTGCGGCCGACCTGAAGGTGCCGCTGGTGGACGTGGCCACCACGCTGGAATCACTCTTTGGGGGCCGCCGGGTGACCAAGTTCCGTCGTGGACCTGACGAATATGACGTGATCGTGCAGGTTGACAAAGCCAACCGGGCGACTCCCTCCGACCTGGGACGGGTTTATGTGCGCTCGACGACCGGTGCCCTCGTGCAATTGAGCAATCTGGTGGATTACACGGAAGAGACTGTGCCGGAATCCTATTCCCATCAGGATCGGCAACGCTCGATCACCTTGACCGCTCAATTGGCCGAGGGCCGCACGCAGGGGGACGGCGTTGCCGAACTGGAACGACTGGCACGCAATTTATTGCCCGATACTTATGGCTATTCCTGGGGTGGCGAAACGCGCGAGTTTGTGGACAGTTCCTCGGATGCCCTGATCCTTTTTGGCCTGGCCTTGCTTTTCACCTTCCTGATCCTGGCGGCGCAATTTGAATCGTGGATCCACCCCGTGACGATTTTCACCGGAGTGGCCCTGGCCTTATCCGGCGGAGTGACAGTGCTTTTCTGTTCCCGCTACTGGGGACCCGGTCTCACCGACAACCTGTTTTCACGATTTGGTTTGATTATGTTGATCGGTTTGGTGGCCAAGAATGGTATTCTGATCGTGGAATTTGCGAATCAACTGCGCATACAGGGTCGGGATGCCGCGACGGCGGCATTTGAGGCGGCGACGATGCGATTCCGGCCAATTCTCATGACGGCAATCTCCACTATCTTCGGGGCGGTTCCACTCATGCTGGCATCGGGCCCGGGCGCCGAGACCCGCAATCCCATGGGCCTGGTCATTGTGGGTGGACTGACCATATCCACTTTTCTCACCCTTTTCGTCATCCCCATCTTTTATATCATCATGGACCGGTTGGTGGTGCGGATGACCGGCAAATCGAGTGCGGACGGGTTGATTCGCGCTGATGAAATAGATCGCGAGACCCGCAAGTTTGAAACCAAAGTCTAGACCGCGTGCTTGAATACCCGGTAGCGGCGGGTTTGCTCAAAAGCCCAGGGCTTCGACGGCTATATTGAAGCCGAAGTCGCTCTCGCGGCGTGGTCCGTCGTAAACCGTGACCAAGTATTCGACGCTCCAAGTGTTGCCGAGGTTTTGCCGCAAGCCAAACGCCTGCTCGTTGAAACGATGCAACCGGGCATCATAGTGCAGTTTCAGCAGCACATCGTGGACTTCATTGATCCGCTGCTCGTATTGCAAAATGTATTCGTTGATATCCTGCCGGAGGAAATGGCTGGCAAACCGCAGGCTCCAGGCGTCGCCGTCCCGTAGGGTCATGCCGGTGTTGAATTCCTGCACGGTGAAGTCCTGGGTGGCCAGGCGTTCATAACAGTCGAACTGCAGCCACGAGGTTGGCATGAAGGCGAGAAACCCGTGCAAGTCCGAAGCGGTGCGTTGGCCCGGACTGCGGCTGAAACGGAAATCATTGGCTAGGTTGAGCACCAGCAGGTCGCGGGAACCATAGTCATCGGCCCGGGTTTGCCAGGTATTGTCTAGCCCCACGCGCAGCACATTGGTCGGGCCCAAGTCATCGATATTGCGGGTGTCACCCAAGCCGATGGGGGGAAGGTAGGTATTGAAGGTCCGGTTATCGATGGCAGGAATGAATGCCCGGCCCTTGTCCGCCTGGGGCACGAAGCGATAGGCGAGCCGGGGAGTAAACAGGTGCCGGATGCCATTTATCCTCCACGTGTCGTTGCGGTATTCCGAAACGGCTGAGGTGCGCAATTCGGCGTCGAAACCAAACTCGCCCAGCAGGCGGGTGTAGTTGGCCCGGCCTCCGGTCGCCCGGTTGTAATGCGTGACCCGGGCCCCGGCGATCGGCGTGAAACTAAACCAGTCCTCGTGGGTCAAGGGTCGCCGCACGGCATAATATGCATCCAGCCGGTCGCTTTTCACGGTGGGACCGCCACTGCCGGGCGGGGTTTCCCGCAGGGCGGAGAAACTGGCCTGGAAATCTCCATAAAATCCACCACCCATCGCGACTGGCATCAGGTCAAAGCGAAGCTCCGGCAGGCGTTGCTGGATGCGTTGAAAGTCGTTGGGTTGGGCGCGGGTGAAAAAGGTGAGGAAGTAGTTGTTCCCGGTGTAGACGGCTTGCAGATAGTTGTCGGGTTCCTGGATGCGAAAGAATTCACGTGGTTTGAAATCCCGTAAAATCTCCGAGTCCTCCCAGTAATTCAACTGGGTGGTTACACGCAGGTGGTCGGTGAGATCCTGGGCATGCCACCACTGCACATAACCCCGGTTTTCCGGCACGGGACGTCCGATGACGTCGGAGAGTTTGTCCCCGTGATCGTTGATGAAACCGGAGCGCAAATCACCAACCATTTCATGATCTCCACGCATCACCTCGTAGTGACCCGAAGGCCCGATCATCACCCCGCGGGCACTGTAAATTCCAAGTGTGCCACCCAGTTTGGTCCCGGAGGTCACCGGCACATGCAAGCCGGCTTCGCCGAATAAACCGAGGGAAGAGCGGTAACCGGCGCTAAGGGAAAGATAACTGGCCAGCGGCAGATTGAGCCGGTGGGAGAAATGTGGCAGGGACAAAGGTTGGGATTGACCGATCCCCAAGTGAGCACCCTCGGCAGTAATTTCCTTGCCCGCAATGTAGGTGAGGGTGTCGGCAACCAGGGTGGGTTGGAAGGGTCCCGGTTCACGCACGCTGAGTTCGGCCTCACGCACGGTGATATGGTCGGGATTGCCCGTGGCACTTTGCCCGGAGACATAATAGGGGAATTGTCCAATCCTGACCTGTTCGATGTCGTAGGTTTGATCTCTGCGCCGATAAGTCATTTTTTCGGCGAGCACTCGCTCGGGACCGCGGGTCAGACTCACATGACCGGTGGCGATGGCCACACCGGTGGCATAAATATAGCGAATTTCATCGGCTTCCAAGAGGATCTTGCCATCGCTCAATCTGGCATTTCCGGAAAAAACGACGGCTTTGCTGTCCGGATCGATACTGGTGGTCAGGGCGGATATGTCCGAAGACGAATTCCCGGCTTCCCGCACTTGGGCGGACGCGAGCAAAACCAGACAAAAAAAGAGCCAAATACGACGAATCACGATGGCGGAGCAAAGGCGTCCACGGGCTTTCAAGCAAGCTCACTTGATGAGGAGCCTTTTGAATGGATGTATTCGGACGGGACCCGGGAAGCCGTGGATTGACCTTGGGGCAAATTACCGCCGAGCTAGGGTATGATGGAATCAGCCGCCCGGTCCTCCACACGAAGCCACACATGATCATTGCGCCCAAAGATCTGGCAGCGCTGCTTGGAGCCCGGCATCCCGCTCCCCATTCGTTATTGGGCATGCATGGTTGCAGTCATGACAAAAAGCGGGGTTTGGTCGTGCGGACCTTGCTCCGGGATGCAGCCCGTTGCGAAGTTATTGATCCGGCCAAGTCCGAAACATGGGTGATGAACCAACATGCGCCGGAAGGATTTTTCGAGGTATTCATTCCCCGCCGACGGAAGCATTTTCGTTATGAGCTGAAGGTTACCGTCTATAACGGCGATGTCCGGCTGGTGGTTGATCCTTATGCCTGTCTGCCGACCATCGGCGAACAGGACCTTTATCTTTTCAACGAGGGCAACGAGCACCGCATCTATGATAAATTGGGGGCGCATCTGCGCACGTTGGACGGCACCAGTGGGGTGAGTTTTGCCGTTTGGGCTCCCGGTGCATCGCAAGTTTCACTCGTGGGGAATTTCAACCATTGGGACGGTCGCTATCATCCGATGCGCTCGATGGGACCTTCGGGAGTGTGGGAACTTTTTGTGCCCGGCATGGGTGAGGGTGAACTCTACAAGTTTCAGATCCGGGACCAACAAGGTCACACCCGAATCAAAACTGATCCTTACGGGACCTACTTTGAGGCTCCGCCCAACAATGCCTCCATCGTTTGTAATACCCGCAAACATAACTGGGGAGACCAGGAGTGGTTGAACCGTCGTCAGCAGGCCGCCGGGCAACTGGACCGCCCGGTTTCGGTTTACGAGGTGCACCTGGCATCGTGGCGGCGGAATGCCGACGAGGAGAACCGAGTTTTGACCTACCGGGAACTGGCTCCGCAGCTGGCGGATTATGCGCACGAGATGGGCTTTACCCACATCGAAGTCATGCCGGTGGCGGAACATCCCTTCGATGGTTCTTGGGGCTACCAGGTGACGGGCTTTTATGCCCCGACCCAGCGTTTTGGCACCCCGGATGATTTCGCTTGGTTTGTGGATCACTTGCATCAGCGCGGCATCGGGGTGATCGTGGACTGGGTGCCCGCACACTTTCCACGGGATGCCTTCGCCCTGGCCGAATTTGATGGCACTCACCTCTACGAGCATGCGGATCCCCGCAAGGGTGCCCACATGGATTGGGGCACGCTGATCTTTAATTATGGCCGCAACGAAGTGCGCTGTTTCCTCGCGGCCAATGCCCTGGCCTGGCTCGACCGTTATCACATCGACGGTTTGCGCGTGGATGCCGTGGCCTCGATGCTCTACCTTGACTACTCCCGCAAGGAGGGGGAGTGGATTCCGAACCAGCACGGGGGGCGGGAAAACCTGGAGGCAATATCCTTTCTCCGTCACACCAATGAATTGGTGCATCAGTATTACCCCGGGGTGGTGATGATCGCCGAGGAATCCACCTCGTTCCCCGGCGTCAGCCGGCCGGTGCAGTCCGGTGGCCTGGGGTTTGATTACAAATGGAACATGGGCTGGATGCACGATACGCTGAGTTACTTCGGCAAGGAATCGGTGCACCGCAAATGGCATCAAAACGAGCTGACCTTTGGCATGCTATACCAGTATGCCGAAAATTTTGTTACCGTGCTTTCCCACGACGAAGTGGTGCACGGCAAGGCGTCGATGTTGTTCAAAATGGGCGCATGGCATATCCCGGAGAAGGCGGCGAATTTGCGCGCCCTCTATGCGCACATGTGGGCCTGGCCGGGCAAGAAGCTGCTGTTCATGGGCGGGGAATTTGCCCAATCGCACGAGTGGGATTACCGCAAGAGTCTTGACTGGCACCTGTGCCAATATCCCGATCACGAGGGCGTGCGCCATCTGGTGGGTGACTTGAACCGGCTCTACCAGGATGAGCCGGTC
>JAIPJW010000150.1 GCA_021734075.1 Cephaloticoccus sp. | reverse complement strand
CACCGGTCAATCTGCCCAACCGCCAATGGCCCGGCCGCACCCTGACCCATGCCCCCCTCTGGTGCAGCGTCGATCTCCGCGACGGCAACCAAGCCCTGGCCCAACCCATGAGCGTCGACGAGAAGATCGAATACTTCGAGCTGCTCGTTTCGATCGGTTTCAAGGAAATCGAAGTGGGTTTCCCCTCCGCCTCGCAAATCGAGTTCGATTTCATTCGTCGGTTGATCGAGGAACAGCGCATCCCTGATGACGTTTCCATTCAAATCCTCTGTCAGTGCCGCGAAGAGCTGATCTCCCGCTCCTGCGAGGCCATGCGCGGGGCCAAAAACGTAATTTTTCACCTCTACAACTCGACCTCACCCGCCCAGCGCCAACACGTCTTCAATGCCACCAAGGCAGACATCGTGGCCATCGCCACCCGCGGCACCGCCTGGGTCAAACATTACACCCAGTCCCTGATCGATGCCGGCACCAAGGTGCGCTTCGAATATTCGCCCGAGAGTTTTACCAGCACCGAACTCGATTTCGCTCTCGAAATCTGCGAGGCCGTCACCGACATCTGGCAACCGACGGTCGAAAACAAGATTATCCTCAACCTCCCCGCCACGGTCGAATACGCGACCCCCAATGTCCACGCCGATCAAATTGAGTGGATGTGCACTCACCTGACCCGCCGTGACCGGACCCTGGTCTCGTTGCATACCCACAATGACCGCGGCACCGGGATTGCCGCCACCGAACTGGCCTTGCTCGCCGGCGCGGACCGGGTTGAAGGCACCTTGTTCGGCAACGGCGAACGCACCGGCAATCTTGATATCGTTGTCGTGGCCTTGAACCTTTACACGCACGGCATCGACCCCCAGTTGGATTTTTCCAACATCAACGAAATTCGCGAGGTTTACGAGCGTTGCACCCGATTGGAAGTGCCCGTTCGCCAGCCTTATGCCGGGGAACTCGTCTTCACCGCCTTCAGTGGATCGCATCAGGATGCCATCAATAAATCATGGGCGGTCCAAAAGCCCGACGCGCCGTGGGATGTCCTCTATATTCCGATTGATCCTGCGGACATTGGCCGCAGCTACAAGGCCATCATCCGCATCAACTCCCAGTCGGGCAAGGGTGGGGTCGCCTATATCCTGGAAAACGAGTTCGGTTACAGTCTGCCCAAGCTCATGCACAAGGAAGTGGGCCGCTTGATCAACATCCTCGCCGATTCCTCCGGTCGCGAGCTTACCTCGACGGAAATTCACGAGGCTTTTGTGGGCGAATACCTCGGCCGCACCGACCAGGTTGCCATCAAACATTTCCGCACCAACGAAACCGACAGTGCGGTCAACTGCCAGGGCACCCTTGTCATCAATGGTCAGACCCATGATCTGGCCGCCGAGGGCAATGGTCCCATCGATGCCTTCGTCCGCTCACTGGGCAGCACCAGTCTGCCCAAATTCGAGGTGCTCTCGTATGCCGAGCATTCCCTCGGCAAAGGGGCCGAGGCCAAGGCGGTTTCCTATATTCAGATCAAGACCGACCGTGGCCTTACCCTCTATGGGGCCGGCACCGACACCAACATCGAGCTCGCCTCGATCAAGGCCATCGTTAGCGCCATCAATCGCGTGCTGGCTAAAATTTAGTCCCGGCCCATCCTGACCGTGGATGAATTTTTCCCCCGCCAAGACACCGTTTACCGGCGAAACGCTAGAGACGCTCACCTCGCGCCTGTTGGCGCAGGGTGAGCCCGCGTTTCGCGCCCGGCAGATTCTGGACTGGGTTTACAAAAAACGCGCCCGCACCTGGGACGACATGACCAACCTGTCGAAAGCCCTGCGCGCTTGGCTTGAGCGGGAGTTTGATTTGATGCCAATCACCCTGGTGCACGGTAAACAGTCGCTCGATGTCACCGACAAACTCCTCCTGGAACTCGGCGATCGTGCACTCATCGAGACCGTCATCATTCGTGCCCCCCAGGAGGGCGTCGGTCTGGAACATTCCCGCAAGACCATCTGTATTTCCACGCAGGTGGGTTGCGCCATGGGCTGCAAATTTTGCGCGTCCGGGCTGATGGGTCTAAAGCGCAATCTCAATGCGGGCGAGATCGTCGCCCAATTGCTCCAAGTGTGCTACCGCGAGGATGCCCATGACCCCCGGGCCCATAGTGGTCTCGCCTCCTTCGATAACATCGTCGTCATGGGCATGGGCGAGCCACTCGCCAACTACGAGGCCATGATTCGCGCTCTCACTATCATCAATGCCGAGTGGGGCTTTGGCTTCGGCGCGCGTCGGATCACCTTGTCCACCAGCGGGCTCGTCCCGAAAATTCTCTTGTTGGCCGATGAACCCATCGGCGTGCGCCTCGCCATCTCCCTGCACGGTGCTACCGACGAGGTGCGCGAGCAGATCATGCCCGTCAACAAGGCTTATCCGCTCGCGCAATTGCTCCCGGCGGTCAAGGCCTTTGCCGACAAGCACGGTCGCATGGTCACGCTCGAATTTATCCTGATCGAAGGGGTCAATGACATGCTGGAACAGGCCGAGAAACTGCGCACCATCGCCCAGGATCTCCACGCCCACGTCAATCTCATCCCTTACAATACCGTGGAGGGACTGCCGTGGAAACGTCCGTCCGTCACCCGCCAGGAGCGCTTCGCGGATATCCTCCGTCGCGCCCGTGTTTCGGTCACCTTGCGGCGTGAAAAAGGCCACGATATCGACGCCGCCTGCGGTCAGCTTCGGCTTAAGACCGAAAAGGAACGCGAGTTGGTCACCTAACCTCCCGCAAACACCGGTCGAAAACCCGCTGTGCTCAGGATCACGGCAATCTTTTCGCGCTGCTCACCCTGGATCTCAATGTTGCCCTCCTTGACGGTGCCGCCGCAGCCGCACGCGGCGCGCATCTGCTTGGCCAGTTTTTCCTTCTCCGGCAGGCCGATGCCCACAAATCCACTCACCACCGTAACCGTCTTGCCCCCCCGCCCGGCCGTGGTGCGCTTGATGTCCACCCGCCCACGGTTTCTGTTTTGAGATGCAGACTGCGGCGTTGACCCCGGACAACCGTGACCAGCAGGCATATCTGCAGGTTTACCAACCGGCAAACCCGCCTCACTCAATGCTCCAAACGGATTTTGTCCCAAAGCGCCGCCGCCGTCCGTGGAAATCTTGCTGCCTTTGCTCATGTTACCGGATATCAGGCCCTGCCACCACAGGCACCAATAGGAATATCGGTCTCACCGCCGAGAAACATCAGCGCCTTGGCATAACTTCTATTTCCTAGGAAATGAACAAGTTGCGGATGCAACTGCATGCGGCCTTGATCGAGAAAAGCATCCAGTCGGGCCATCTCGCGGCCGATCACCGTTCCATCAGACTGTTTGATGCCGGCCAACAGGGAGATAAGAGAGGTTTTGATTTCGTGCTCAGTCATGGTTGATAAAAATCTTATCCCGCTGTTACTGTCCTTAAGCGCGATTGCAATCACACATGCATTGGGGGGCTTGGCTTGAGTCCCAGGCAGGGGTGTGCTGAATTTTCATTTCCTTTTCTCTTTTTGACCACCCGGCCGATGAGCCGGACGGTCCTATCAAGCCAGCGGATATCTCACCTTACCGAATGAATTCCAGTTCCCTCCCCACCCAAGCCAATGCGGCGGTTGTTGAAGCCGCCTACCAGTTATGGCTGGAAAATCCGGATTCGGTTGATCCCACTTGGCGGGCATTCTTTCAAGGATTCACCCTGGGCAATCGGGGTGAGGCACTGCCGTCCACCTCCGGGGCTGGCAGCAGCAGTCCGGTCTCAATCATCGACAGTCTCAAGCAGTCGCATGTCCATTATTTGATCAGCACCTTCCGCGCCATCGGCCATTTCGAGGCCCACCTCGATCCGCTGAGCGATCCCCCCCCGCCTCACCCCAAGTTGAGTCTGGAGCAATTTGATCTCACTCCTGACGATCTCGATACCGCATTTGACGTGGGCAGTTACCTGGGTGGCGGGCAAATGAAGTTGCGCGATGTCATCGACTCGCTGCGCCAGACCTATTGTGGTCATGTGGGCGTGGAATACACCCACATCCAGGATGTCGATGTGCGGCACTGGTTGCAGCAAAAGATGGAGGCAAATCGCAATCAGCCCAATTTTGCCAAGTCCGAGAAAATCCGCATCCTGCGCCGCGTGCACAAGGCCGAGTTGTTCGAGCACTTTTTGCACACCCGATACGTCGGTCAAAAACGCTTTTCCCTCGAAGGCGCCGAGACCCTGATCGCCGCAGTGGATGCCATCATCGAGCATTGCCCCGCCGTGAACGTATTGGAGGTCGGCCTGGGGATGGCGCATCGCGGTCGGCTCAATATTCTCACCAGTGTGATGCGGAAAAACTTCGACCTGCTCTTTGAACAGTTCTCCGAGAATTACATTCCGGAAACGGTTGGTGGTGACGGCGACGTCAAATATCACCTCGGTTACGAAGCCGTGCTCAATACGACCTGCGGCAAGCAGGTCGAGGTCCGACTGGCGGCCAATCCATCCCACTTGGAAATCGTGAATCCGGTCGTCGAGGGCAAGGTGCGAGCCCGGCAACGCATGCTCGGGGCCATCGACGACCGCAACCGCGTGCTGCCGCTGCTCATTCACGGCGATGCCGCCTTTGCCGGCCAGGGTATCGTGGCGGAAACCCTGAATTTCTCCCAACTTCCCGGCTACAAGACTGGCGGCACGATCCACATCATCGTCAATAACCAGATCGGCTTCACGACCCTCCCGCGCGATGCCCGCTCGACCCACTATTGCACCGACGTTGCCAAGATGATCGAAGCCCCAATTTTTCACGTCAACGGCGACGATCCCGAGGCCGTCTGCATGGTGGCCCAACTGGCCCTGGAGTTTCGGGCCAAGTGGTCCCGCGACGTGGTGATCGACATGTTTTGCTACCGCAAACACGGCCACAACGAAACCGACGAGCCCGCCTTCACCCAGCCGTTGCTCTACAAGAAAATCGCCACCCATCCCCAGGTTTCCACCGTGCTCACCCGCAAGTTCGTGGCCGAGGGCTCGGTCTCCGAGGCCGAATCCGACGAGATCCGGGCCGGTTATTCCGATGCCTTGGAAAAGAACTTCGAAAAGGCCAAGGCCACCGAACAGACCAAGTCCGCCCGCCGCACGGCCGACGCCGAACAGCGTAAATTCGAGGGTTCGACGGCGGTGTTTCAGCCCCTTTTCAATTTCAATATGGTAGACACCAGCGTGCCCCCCGAGCTCATCGCCCGGGTGGTGCAGGGTCTCACCAACCTGCCGGCCAGCTTCAAACCCAATCGCAAGATTCAACGGTTCCTCGACAATCGCACCACCGCTCATCGCAACGGGGGACCGATTGACTGGGGCTTTGCCGAGGCCCTCGCCTTTGGCACCTTGGTGCTGGAAAACATACCAATTCGGTTGAGCGGTCAGGACTGTGAACGTGGCACCTTCAGCCACCGCCATGCTGTGTTGCACGACATGGAGACCGGCGAGGCCTACGCCCCATTGAAAAACCTCGATCCGCAGCAGGCGCGATTCTGTGTTTACAATTCCCTGCTGTCGGAAGCTGCGGTCCTCGCCTACGACTATGGTTACTCGCTGGATTATCCGGACATGCTCTGTATATGGGAGGCCCAGTTCGGCGATTTCGCCAATGGCGCGCAAGTGGTCATCGACCAGTTTCTCGCCGCCGGTGAATCCAAATGGCAGCGCACCAGTGGCATCGTGCTGCTCCTGCCGCACGGCTACGAAGGTCAGGGCCCGGAGCATAGCTCCGCTCGCCTCGAGCGCTTCCTGCAACTCTGTGCCGAGGACAACATGCAGGTGGCCAACATCACCACTCCGGCAAATTTCTTTCACGCCCTCCGTCGACAGGTCAAACGCGAGGTCAAGAAACCCTTGATTGTCATGTCACCCAAATCACTGCTGCGTCACTCCGCCGCGGTTTCACGACTGGAAGATTTCACCCAAGGCCATTTTCAGGAAATCCTGGTGGAAACCGATGCCCCCACCGAAGCCGCGCGCGTCATCTTTTGTTCCGGCAAGGTTTATTACGATCTCTGCGAATACCGGGAGAAACACAAATTCAACGACACGGCCATTGTTCGGATCGAGCAACTCTACCCCCTCAATGCCCCACGCCTAGCAGAAGTAGCACTCCGCTTTCCCCATGCCCGCCTGGTCTGGTGCCAGGAAGAGTCGCAGAACATGGGCGCATGGTCCTATATTGCCCCTCATCTCGAAACCATTACGGGCAAACGCCCCTTCTACGCCGGCCGCGATGCCTCCGCCTCACCGGCCGTAGGTTCGCTGGCATTGCACCGCCTTGAAATGGCTGCCTTCCTCAAGGCCGCGTTCAACGCCTGACCACTCCCTAAAAATTCCATCCCGTTTTCTCATGAGCCTTGAAGTAAAAATTCCCGCCCTGGGCGAATCCATCAACTCCGGCGTGCTCGCCAAATGGCATGTCCAGGATGGCGATGTCGTCAAAAAGGATCAGCCCCTTTACGAACTCGAAACCGACAAGATCACTTCAGAGGGCAATGCCGAGGCCGCGGGAAAAATCACCCTCAAGGTCTCCGAAGGCACCGAGGTAAAAATTGGTGAGGTCGTTGCTCTTATTGATGAAACCTCAACGGCCGAGGCTCCGGCTGCCGACCCCAAATCAAAATCCGGTGCCGAGGCCAAAACCGCAGAGGCACCCGCCGCCGCGAAATCGGGGCCTGCGGTCCGGCGCATCGCGGCCGAAACCGGCATCGATCCCGCCAACGTCGCCGGCACCGGCAAGGATGGCCGAGTGACCAAGGGCGACATGCTCAAGGCAGAAACTGCCCCCAAGAAATTGGACGTTTCCGCGGGCAAGGAAACCGTGCCCGTCAAGACGACCGTCGCAGGCACTTCACCCGGCACCGAACGGCAGACCCGCAAGAAATTGTCACCCCTGCGGGCACGCATCGCGGAGCGTCTGGTGCAGGCCCAACACGAGGCAGCCATGCTCACCACTTTCAACGAAGTGGACATGTCCACCGTCATGGAACTGCGAAAAAAATACCAGGATGACTTCGTAAAGAAACATGGAGTGAAGCTCGGTTTCATGTCCTTTTTCGCCAAGGCCGTCGTCCATGGCTTGCAGGAGGTGCCGGCCATCAACTCCCAACTCGAAGGCGACAGTTTGGTGCAAAATCACTACTACGACATCGGGGTGGCAGTCTCAACCCCCAAGGGCCTGATGGTCCCGGTAATCCGGGATTGTGATCAACTCGGCATGGCCGGCATAGAGAAACAAATCGCCGCCGTCGCCCAGCGCGCGCGCGATGGCAAAATCACCCTCGATGACCTGACCGGCGGGGTCTTCACCATCACCAATGGCGGCATTTTCGGTTCGATGCTCTCCACCCCGATTATCAACCCGCCCCAAAGCGCGATTCTTGGCCTGCACGCCATCAATGAAAAACCGATGGCCGTTAACGGTCAGGTCGTCATCCGCCCGATGATGTATCTCGCGGTCAGCTACGATCACCGCGTCGTGGATGGCAAGGAGGCCGTCACCTTCCTGGTCAAGGTCAAGCAGGTCATCGAGGATCCCGCCCGCCTCCTCATCGGCGCTTAATGCAATCTTTCTCTTTCTTCCTTATCTTTCTCTTTCGTCAGAAAGCTAAACGAGGCAGAGAAAGATTTAGATAAAGAATAAAGAGAAAGAACACTCATGTCCTTACAAACCTTCGATCTCATTGTTATTGGCGCCGGTCCCGGCGGATATGTCTGCGCTTTCCGCGCCGCACAACTCGGCCTGAAGGTTGCCCTCATCGACAAGCGTAAGGAACTCGGAGGCACCTGCCTCAATGTCGGCTGCATTCCCAGCAAGGCCTTGCTCGCCTCATCAGAACACTTTGCCTTCACCCAACACCACGCGGCGGAACATGGCATCAAAATTGACGGGGTTTCCTTCGATGTCCCCA
>JAIPJW010000149.1 GCA_021734075.1 Cephaloticoccus sp. | reverse complement strand
ATCGGTTCGGGGCCGGGTGGATTGGCCTGCGCCGACGAATTGGTCCGCTTGGGTTACAAGGTCACCGTCTATGAGTCGCAACTCACCCCGGGCGGGCTCCTGGTCAATGGCATCCCGGCCTTCAAGCTCGAGAAACATATCGTGGAGCGTCGCATCGAACTGCTGGCTCGTCGCGGCGGAGTCGAGTTTGTGTGCGGCGTGCAGGTCGGGCGTGATGTCATGCTGGCGGATCTGCGCCGCGACTTTGATGTGGTTTTTCTGGGTCATGGTGCCCAAAAGGCAAAACCTGCCGGGGTCCCGGGAGAGGAGTTGACCGGAGTGTTCGCGGCGCTGCCATTTCTCATCGAAAAAAATGTTGAGTCACCATTGCACGCTGAACCAGCGGTGGTCGTAACGGGAAAGCGCGTGGCGGTGTTTGGTGGCGGAGACACGGCGATGGACTGCTTGCGCACAGCCATACGGGCTGGGGCGAAATCGGCCGTGTGCCTCTATCGGCGCGACTTGGCGAACATGCCGGGCAGCCGCAAGGAATTCGCCAACGCCCTGGAGGAAGGCGCAAAATTCGCCTTCCTGACCAACCCGACTGAGATCATCGATGACGGCCACGGTGCCGTGGCATCCGTCCGTTGTGTCAGGATGGAACTGGGAGCCCCGGACGCTTCAGGTCGACGCCGTCCGCAAGTTGTCCCGGGATCGGAATTTGATGTTCCGGCCGATGTTGTGTTGGTCGCATTCGGTTTCGATCCGGTGGCCTTTCCGGAAGACAGTGAATTTGCGGCGGTAGCGACCACCGATTGGGGCGGAATTATCGTGGACAAGAATCAAATGACGAATCTCCCCGGAGTGTTTGCCGGCGGTGATTCGGCGCGTGGTCCCAGTCTGGTCGTGCATGCGGTGCGCGATGCACGTCGGGCAGCCTTGGGCATGCACCTTTATTGTAGCAGCCGCGCTCCGGCAAAGAGCTGAGACGGCGGCACGTGGTTGGCTTGCCTCGTGGGAAACTCGGGGAGGCTGCGCGCTTCATACAGTGCCCCGGCCAAACCATCGGATGACTCCTGCCGACAATCAGGGAAGCACCGTCAGGGTGAGCGTGAGCTCCTCGTGATCGAGCGGCAGGGTCACGACCAGGCGGCCTTCGTCGAGGTCCGCGTGGCCATCGTCGGTGTAGGGATTGTGCGGGAGCACCGGCCAGGTGACCTTGGCGGTGACGGGCAAACTCAAATTCCACCCATGATGTCCGATTTTGGAGAGACCGGACTTCTCCCAAGCCGTGGCATCGAGCTCCACGGTGGACCCATCGGAGAAAGTGAGCGGACTTTTCAGGTAAGGGATGAAGGTGAGATGGGCGGCGACGGCACGACCATCCGGAGCGGGAGTGACGAGGCGGGCGCTGAGGGTTATCGCCGTGTCGTCGTTGATGGCAATAGCGAGCTCGGCCGTGGCCCCGGCAGTGGTGATGGTTTGCTTCCAACTCCGCGGGGATGATTCTGCGAGCACACAGGCATCAGGGGTGTAGGCGACATCGACTTCGGGGGCCAGGTTGGTCTCCCGTTTTGCCCCGATGGGGGAGAGCAGGCTCGGATCGCCGACGGTCATCGTGCTCCAGAGCGGTTGGATCTTGGTGTTGCCCCCGCCGAGGATGAGACCGGCATCGCGGTGGTAGATGCTGGCCAAGTTTTGACGATCCTGGATGAAGCGTCCCGGCCAGCGGGGGGCACAATAGGCGGAGAGACTGACAACCCAAGGGGCTTCGCGTGCGATCAGCGCGTCATCTCCCATGCGGAATCGCGAATCCTGCGACGCACTGAAGGTGAGCTCCTCCTCGATGGTGTTGAGGCAGTAATAGAGGTAGTCGACGTCAATGATCTCGTTGGGATCACGCGTGCGAACGATGGGCAATTGATGGGCGAGGAGGGCGCGACCGGAATCGGAATAAAACAGACCAGGGTGAATGTTGACCTGTTTGGGCAGGTAAAGGGTCGTCCCGTTGGGAGCGGATTTGAGGGTGAGGGGTGCGTAGGGGTTGCGCTCATCGACGGTCTCGATCATCGCCCCGTTTGGATAGACGTAATTCAGATGAAAGCGGTTGCCGCGTTCGATGGCAGGTAGGACGGATCTGTCACCACTCAAGGCGTAATAGAGCCCGAGGGCCTCGATATAAACGCGGTTATAAAGCACCACCGGCCCCACATGTTCAGTCCACCAACCTTCGGGGGATTGTGCGGCGACGACGAGCTGCATGAAGTCGCGAGCCTGTTGTTGCCAGGCAGGACGGGCAAAAAGCTGGCCCGCAAGAAAGAGCCCGGTGGCATGGTGGGAGGGAATATTATGCACCCAGGGGATGACCTCCCCGGGTTTGAGGGGCGGGTGGCCGGGTAGCGGACCCGGGTAAATGTTGCTCCGGGAGTTAAGCTCGGTTTCGGCGATCCCCGAGAAGCCGAGGAGCAGGCCATCCTGCCAGAATTTCAGCTCATCAGCGGGTAGCTCGTCCTTGATGAGCTGGTAGGTCATGATCCACCGAAGATATGTCCACGGCGTGTAGATCTGTCCCCAGTAGGAACCGTCCTTCTTGTCGAACCGCCACATGCCTTTTTCATCCAGCATCCGGGCAAGGTATGAACCGCCCTTGGCGATGATGGTGAGGATTTTGGGGTCCCGGTAAATCGAGCTGCCGTCGGTTAAATAGAGCAGGGTGAGCGGCAGGATGTCATGCTGATCACGATTGATCCAGGGATCGGTGCCCATGCGGCCATCAGGTCGGGCCTGAGCCAGGGTTGCCTCGAGATTGGATTCGAGAATGGAGACCAGAAATGCGCGCAAGGCAGCACGGTCGAGGGTCGCAGGGGAAGCGGACATGAGGCGCGATCTCAGGCCACCCTTGCGGACGGTGCAAACTTAAGTGCACCCGATGACGCGGTTTCCGCCGCGTGAACTAACGCGTGAGTCGCCGGATCGGGATGTGCACTTCCGAGTGTTTGGTGAACCAGGGTCGAAAGGGTCCGTGCCAATAGACCGCGTAAGCCGGGCCGATGGCCGCGACGTCCGCCTGTTGACCCAACCAAGCCTCGAGTTGATCGCGGGCGCGATTGAAGTTTTCCTCGGAGTAACTGCCACGCACACCAATACTGGCCACAAGGCGTTCAGATTGGGCGACGACCTCGACCTCCTTGGCACTGCCGGACACTTTTGACTGCTCACTTTCCGCCACCCAAAAATACATGGTCCCCGGATTGATCCGGGCCTCCACCGGCGTGGTCATTGCGATGTCGTGGCTGGAGATGTAACGAAACAATGGGCCGAATAGGCCGTTGCTTGCTTCGAAATAACCCTTGGCGCTCGTCGATTTGAGCAGGATTCCGGCCGGTAGGGTTTTCAGTTCGAATTGCCCTTCAGCGGTGGGAGGGAAGGCTTCGGTGGCGGACATAATGGGAATCAGGGTCAAGGTTAGTCCCAGCAAGCAAGCGAGGCGGTGCGGAAGTCGGAACAGTTGCCCCTTTGGCAGGAAGCACGGCCGCAAGTGGGAAATTGGAGGCATGGTTTGCATCAACCTTAGTAATGCGCAGCGTTGGTTTTTTCGCAACCATCCCCATGCACAACGATTGTGATATCTTGATTATAGGCGCCGGCATGACGGGTCTGACCGCCGCGGCCGAATTAGCCGACAACGGTTGCAGGGTCGTCGTGCTGGACAAGGGTCGGGGGTTGGGTGGGCGTCTCGCGACCCGCAGGATGGGCGAGGCGAGCTTTGACCATGGGGCCCAGTTTGTCACGGTGCGCACTCCACGTTTTGCGCGCAAAATGCAGGCTTGGAGTCAGGCCGCTGCCGCCCGCGAGTGGTGCCGGGGCTTTGCCGGGGTAAATGACGGGCATGTGCGCTGGCGAGGAGAGCCGGGTATGACGGGCATCCCGAAACTTATGGCGGCCAGTCTTGATGTGCGTTTGGAGCAGCAAGTGGTGGCGCTGCGGACCGAAGCCGGCTGGTGGAAAGTGGAAACCAAGACCGGCGAAATTCACCGTTCCCGGGCGGTGCTGCAAACCGCCCCAGTGCCTCAGGCGCTCGCAATGTTGGACGCCGGTGATGGAGTGATTGAGGCTGGGCTGCGGGCCCGTCTCGAGACGATTGCCTACGAAAGCTGTCTGGTGGTGATGGCTTTGTTGGACCAACCGTCGCGTGTGCCAGCACCGGGTGGTCTCCAATTGACCGAAGGGCCGATCGTTTGGTTGGCCGATAACCAGCAAAAGGGCATATCGATCCAACCGGCGGTTACAATTCACGCCAGCCCCGAGTATAGTCTGACCAACTGGGACCGTGATCGTAATGAAACTGCCCGCGAACTGTTGAATGCCGCGGCTCCATGGCTGGGGGGCGAAGTAAAGCAATTTCAAGTGCACGGTTGGCGCTACAGTCGGCCGCTGACGGTGGATGAGTGCGGCTGCGTCCCGCTTTCCCTCGATCCTCCGCTATTGCTGGCGGGCGATGCTTTTGCGGCGCCACGAGTCGAGGGGGCGGCGCTTTCCGGCTGGGCGGCGGCGGCGGAGTTTGCCCGATTGGGTTTTGGCACGCCGCAGTGACGGTTTACCTGTAATCCCATGGAACTCCCCTCGCTTTTGTTGGCAGCCCACGCTGGCGCAACCCTTTTCATGGTGGGCCTGATTTGGTTCGCCCAAATCGTGCACTACCCGTTGTTGGGCGCAGTGGGACCAGAGGAGTCGGTGGCCTATCAACGCCAGCACATGCATCTCACTTCGTTGGTTGTGGCCGGCCCGATGTTGCTCGAACTTGCGACGGCGATTGCCTTGGTCTGGCTGGTGGGCGGAAGTTTGGCTTGGGGCGGACTCCTTTTGATTGCGGTGATCTGGGCTACGACCGGACTCGTGCTGGTGCCAGTCCATGATCGTTTGGCCCAAGGTTTTGCCTCGGCGACGCACCGGCGTTTGGTGCGATGGAATTGGGTGCGGACGGTGGCGTGGACCGGCCGGGGCGTAATGGCGCTGGCCTGGTTTAATGGTTGAAAGCGCAGGTCCGAGGACATTTCCGTCGCAAAATCTGTGCCTGCATTGGATTGTCCGGATACCGGGCGATTAGCGCTACTTTTCCTGATCCGGCATGATCCTGGTTTCACCAAATTTTACGTAACCTTCGGGCAGGTCCGTGGTGATGATCGCCTCTTCGTCCTCGATTTCGCGGTCAAAATAATTTGCCCCGGCGGCCAGCATTTTTTCGACGAACTGATTCAAGTCGCGATTGGCGGGATCGTCCGTCACGATGGTTGTTTTCCACAGTTCCTTGGGTTTCTTATTCCGGCCCGATTTGGTCGGAGGCAGGTCGTCAGGGTTGGCCCAAGCCACAATGTGGATGTAAAGTTTCTCAAAGTTGGAACTTTGCAGCTTTTCTTCAAAGCCAAATTCCTTCTGTTTCATGAGCTGCTTTACGTTCACGCCCTGAATGCTGACCCGGGGCGGGTTGGTTGAATCATTGATCATGACATCGTTCAGGTAGGGATTTTTGAGCAACCCACGGCCGTAGAGAATGGTCAGGATGATTTCCGGAGGATGATCGGGTGTGGCGGGTCGAAATCCGCGCTTGGCCAGCACAGCCTGCAGGTGGGCCAGGAGGATATCCTCCTTGAGTGGCATCACGAGTTGCTCCTCGTAACGTCCTTCGGCAATGGAAGCGATGAGATACACTTTGCCGTGTTCCTTGAGCGGAGCCTTGCGGAGACCTTGGAAGGGTCGGTCTACCGAAGAACGCACCCCAATGTTGAGCGGCAGGTTCTCGTCCGAAACTGTGGCCTGCACGCCCGGCACGGCAGCGAGGGCAAGACAGATGACCGCGAGTCGTGCAGTTTTCATGATTTGGGAAGATTCACCGTATTCCATGACCCCAACCCGAGGGCATTATTCAAATTGATCCCGATCCAGTTGATCCCTGCAACATGCATAAATGCACTTTTATAATCCGATCATTGGGTGGAAATGGGCAGCAACGTGAGCACTTGGGTCTCGGTGCGGTCGCCTTGCCGAAGGGTCAACGTCAACGCAATCGATTCTGCAATCACCCCAAGGCGTGAGATCATGGGTTCGAGTTCCGCACTTTGACCCGGTTCCAGGGTAAGCTTTTCCGGTTGGGGCACGAAATTTCCGAGTTTGGAGACCACGTCGCGGATGATGATTGTCGCCGGAGCCGTCCCACTATTTTGCAAGGCGATGCGCAAGGTCACGGGCGGCTGGGTGCTGCCGAGTTTACCCATCCGGCCGTTTCCTGAACCGCGCTCCATCCCGGGCAAATCCTCACCGATGGCATGCGGCGAGATCCGCGGATCCATCTCACGGGGTGGCCGCTTGATTTTCATGCGGGCCATTGGGCCGGTCAGCCCACGGGTGACGAACGCTTCCGCGACGAGCTGTCCGGCGAAATAGGTTCCATTCCCGGAGAGCGACATTTGCGGTGAAGCCTTTTCCAATTCCTCATAACGCGCCTGGCGGATGTCTTCCGGGGGGAGGGCGCAACCGCTGAGACTGTGCAGGCCAAGACCGATGACGGCTAAAAATCCGCAGTGCCGGAGTGAAGGTGATGAAATGAGTTGCATGAACGGAAGTCAGACGGCGATTGGACGTTAAAGTTTCCTCGATCTGTCGCTAGTTGGGGATTACTGGAGTGTTGAAAGTGTCAGGCAGGCCAATGCAATGTTTGCCCTTGGACAATGTCGAAACGAGGTGAAATCCTCCGTGGGGCTGATTTTCGGTAATTATGGGGTGTTATAAGCCCCAACTGTGCCATTATTTCCCATTGACCGAAACGAGCTTCGCGACTGACTGGTAGGTATGGTGCCGAGTATCCTCATCGTAGATGATGAAAAACACACCCGCGAGGGCCTCCAACAAGCGTTGGAGGACAGTTATGACGTGTCGGTAGCGGCCAATGCGGATGAAGCCTCGAACTTGATGGAGTCTCAGCCGTTTGACGTGGTGGTGACGGACCTGCGGATGCCGGGTAAATCCGGACTGAAGGTCATCGACAAGGCTTTGGCGCAGTCCAATCACCCAGCTGTGCTGATGATGACGGCCTACGGCAATATCGAAACAGCGGTTGAGGCGATGAAACGGGGGGCCGTCGATTTTCTGACCAAGCCGGTCAATATCGAGCGATTGGAGATGCTGATCCAGCGTGCGCTCAAAACCAAGACCCTCGAGGTCGAGGTGAAGCAATTGCACGAGCGGCTGGATGAAAAATTCAACTTCGACCACATCATCGGCAACTCGGACAAACTGAAGGCCGTGATTGACCGTGTGCGTCTGGTGGCTCCATCCAAGGCCACGATTCTCATCGAGGGTGAATCCGGCACGGGCAAGGAGATGGTCGCGCAGGCGATACACCAGGTCAGCCCGCGTTCCCGGGGACCCCTCATTGCGGTGCATTGTGCCTCGTTGTCGGACAACCTTTTGGAGAGTGAATTGTTCGGCCATGAACGCGGATCTTTCACCGGAGCCAACGAGCGGCGGATCGGGCGCTTCGAATCCTCGGATGGAGGCACACTTTTTCTGGATGAAATCGGGGAAATTTCTGCTTCAACTCAGGTGAAACTTCTGCGGTTTCTTGAGACCAAGACCATTGAGCGGGTCGGTGGCACCAAGCCGATTGATCTGGATGTGCGACTCGTCGCGGCGACCAACCGCGATCTCGAGCAGATGGTGCGCGACGGCAAATTCCGCGAGGATCTCTTTTTCCGGCTCAACGTGGTGCGCATCGCGATGCCGCCCCTGCGCGACCGGCCCGAGGACATTCCGCTCCTGCTGGCCCATTATCTCAAGTTCCTGAGTGCGGAAAACAAACTGCCGCCCCTCACGCTGGAACCGGGCGCGGTGCACACCCTGCAAAATTACCCTTGGCCTGGCAACATTCGCGAGCTGCGCAACTTTTGTGAAAACGCGGTGGTCTTGCACCGCGGCGGCAGCCTGTCGGAGTATGACCTGGAGGCAAAGTTTCGCGGCATCGGCGGGGCCCCGGCCTCCGCAGGTGGGGCGG
>JAIPJW010000148.1 GCA_021734075.1 Cephaloticoccus sp. | reverse complement strand
CGACTTAATTGAATGAGGTAACTGTTGGCAAATCCCGCGACCCCGCGAACCAGGAAGATCGCAGGCAGCCAGGAGGCAATAAGCATGAGTTCAAGGGTGGTGAGCCGGGTGGCGTTCTCCGCGAATATCATGGGGAACACCTTTTTGATCATCAACGGCAGGCCGGCACCACTGGCCAAACCATAGATCACACCGGCCACTATGGCCCCAATCAGGGGACCGCGGACTTTCAACAGGTATTTGATGTAAGGCCGGAAGCGACGCATGGGATTTGCCTAGGAAACGCGGTTCAAGGCCGACGTTCCATCTCAATCTTTCGAGGATCGCACGTCGAGCGCGTCACGCAGCCCGTCGCCGAGAAAGTTGAGGGAAAAGAGGGTGAGGGAGAAAATACTGCCGGGAAATACGAGCAGCCACCAAAACTCCTCCATTTTTTCCGCACCGTCCTTGATCAGGACGCCCCATGAACTCAGGGGGGGTTGCACGCCCAAGCCGAGGAAACTGAGGAATGCCTCGAGCAGCATTACGGCGGGGATGGTAAGAGTGGTGTAGACGATGATGGGTCCCAATACGTTGGGGATCATGTGCCGGAAAATAATCCGGCGACGACCCAAACCCAGGGAGTGGGCGGCTTCAATGAATTCCATTTTCTTGATGGACATGATCTGGCCCCGCACGATCCGGGCCATGGTCAACCATTCGACTGCGCCGATGGCCACGAAGAGCAGCACAATATTGCGGCCAAAAAACACCATGAGCAGGATCACGAAAATCGTGAAGGGCAGGGCATACATGATATCGACAATGCGCATCATGAGCGCATCTGTTTTGCCGCCAAAAAACCCGGAGACCGCGCCGTAGACCACCCCGATGGTCAGCGCCACCAAGGTGGCGCAAAGTCCCACGCCGATCGAAATCCGTCCCCCGACCAGCAGTCGCACCAGCAGATCACGACCGAGGGTGTCGGTGCCCAACCAGTGGGAAAGGCTGGGCGGGCTGGCGCCGAGGTTGAGATTTTGATCCTCGTAGGAATAGGTGCTGATCAAGGGGCCCAACACACAGGCGATGGTCAGTATCACCAGGGTGATGCCGCCGAACACGGCGAGTTTGTTTTTGGCCAGACGGTGCCAGGCATCGTGCCAGAGCGAGGAGCCATGCTCGAGTTGCTCGGGCCGAAGATGGACCGCAGGAACCGACAAGGGTGTGGAGGAGTCAGCCATGGCGCTTATTCGAATTTCAGCTTGGGATTCAGCCAGATCTGGACGACGTCGACGACCAGATTGAGTGAAACAATGAGCGTGGCGTAGAGAATGACAGTGCCGAGGACCAGGGTGTAGTCGCGATTGAAGGCGCTGTTGACGAATTCCCGGCCCAGCCCGGGAATTTGGAAAATTGTCTCGATGACGAATGAGCCGGTGAGAATCCCGGCGATGGCGGGGCCAAGAAAAGACACCACGGGAAGGATGCCGCCACGCAGGGCATGCTTGAAAATAACCCGGGCCTCGGAACCACCTTTGGCGCGGGCGGTGCGGATGTAGTCCTGGCTGAGCACTTCCAGCATCCCGCCACGGGTCAGACGGGCCACATAGGCAGCGTAGACCATGCCCAGCGTGGCAGAGGGCAGAACCCGATCAATGTTGGAATACCAGCCGGAAGCGTTGAACCAGCCGAGATGGATGGCGAAAAACAGGACCAACAAGGGACCGAGCACAAAAGTCGGCACGCAGATGCCGATCATGGCCACCGAACTGGCGACGTAATCAAAGATGGAGTTGCGTTTGACCGCCGCAATGATCCCGAGCGCCAGGCCGAAAACCAGGGCGACAACGAGGGAGATGGCGCCAAGTTCAAGGGAAACGGGCAGTTTGTCGGCGATGATCTCATTGACCGTGCGACTGGCGTATTTGAAGGACGGTCCCAGATCGCCGTGCAGCACGAGGTTCCCCATGTAGTCGAAATACTGCTCATAGAGGGGCTTGTTCAGGCCGTAGTGTGCCTCGAGGTTGCGCAGGATTTCCGGCGTGACCGCCTTTTCCGCGGTGAAGGGGCCCCCGGGCACGAACCGGATCATGAAAAAGGTGGCCGTGACGATAATCCAGAGCACGGGAATGACCTGGAGCAGACGGCGGGCGATGAAGCGAAACATGCGGTGAGGGACGGACTGGAATCAGAATTGGGCGACAGCAGAAGAACCTGAGAGGGCCGCAGGATTCAATCCTCGATGTAGATGGATTTGTAAGGGTGGTTGTCGAGCAGGGTGGGATAGTAGCCCTTCACCTTCGGACTCAACGCACAAACCTTGGTGTAGTAGTAGATGGGAATGACGGGCAACTCGTCCACGAGAATGGCATCCATTTGCTGGTAGAGCTCATAGCGGTCGGCATCGTTCCTGGCCGCCAACGCCGCCTGCAGGAGACGGTCGTATTCAACATTGCTCCACAGCGTGTTATTGTTGCCGTTGCCCGTTTCCCAAATTTCGAGAAACACATGGGGGTCGACGTAGTCGGCGATCCAACCCCCGCGCTGCATCATATAGTTCTCCGTATGCTGCATATCGAGGTAAACCTTCCACTCCTGGTTCACCAACTCCACCTCGATGCCGAGGTTCTTGCGCCACATTTGTTGGATCGCCTCGGCGATGGCGCGGTGATTTTCGGACGTGTTGTAGACCAGTTCGATCTTGGGGCAGCCCTTGCCGCCCGGATAGCCGGCTTCGGCCAGCAAACGGCGGGCGTCCTCCAGGGTGCCGGTGAGTTTTGCCCGTGGCGTATACCCGGCGGTGCCGGGATAACTCACGGCATACGCCGGCAGCTGGCCGCCCCGGGTGATGTTTTTCACGATCGACTCGCGGTCAATGGCCAGGGCCAGGGCCTTGCGGATCCGTTTGTCGTTCAGCGGCGGACGGGTCACGTTGCAGCGGTAGAAATAAACCCCGAGGTAGGGCTCGATGCGCAGGGCGTCAGGATTGTCGCGCCGGTAAGCGTCAATTTTGGCGTTGGGCAACTCGTAGGTCATGTCCACCTGTCCGGTGCGAAACATTCGCTCGTCGGTGGAGATGTCATCCGTGGGGAAAAAATGGATTTCATCCAGCTGGACGGTTTTGGCGTCCCAGTAATAGGGATTGCGCACCACCACAATGCGTTGGTTGGGCGACCATTCCTTGAGCAGGAACGGTCCGTTGCCCACCAGATTTCCGGGTCGGGTCCAGAGGGTGCGTTTTTCATCAAGTTTCCCGAATTTCGTGAGCACATTCACCGGCACCGGCCACCAGGAATAGTGGCTGGCCATGATTTTCAAGAGGTAGGGTGTGGGGTGAAGGAGCGTGACTTGGAACGTGTGCGCATCGGGCGCTTGCAATCCGACCTGGGTGAAATCGGTGAGCTTGCCCTCATAATAGTCCTTGGCGCCGGCCACGAAATTATAGACCAGATAGGCATATTCCGAAGCCAGGCCGGGCGAGAGCATGCGGTGAAAGGAAGCGACGATATCCTGGGCGGTGATCGGCTCGCCATTGGACCACTTGGCATCGGGTCGCAGGTGGAAGGTGTAGACCAGGCCATCAGGGGATATTTCCCACGATTCGGCGAGACCCGGGACGACGTGCAAATCCTGGGGGTCCTCGGAAACCAGGCCTTCAAAAAGGGCCATCATGATTTTGTGTTCGGGCACGCCGGTGATCGTTTGTGGATCCAGATCCTGGGGCTCGGAACCATTGCCCACGCGCCAAACCATCAGTTTTTTACCGTTGGCGTCGACCGGGTTGTCGTGACCGGCGGAACTGTTTTTGCCACAACCGGTGATCAGTGCCGCAAGCAGCAGGGAAAGTAAAAAGACACCAAAACTTCGAGTCATGGGCGCGGAGCAGAACAGGTATGACACAACGCCGCAAGCCCCACGCTCCGGAGGATGTGCACCCAAATGCGATCCAGGCTAAGGCTGCTGCAGCGCAACCCCTTGGTAGAAACGAGTCCACAGCGCATCTTCCCGCCAATGCTGCACGGTGGGGCGCACCAGGATGTTCTTGGCGTTGAAATAGAGCGGTGCGAGCGGACATTGCTCGGTGATCAAGGCCTCGCTGCGGGCCAGCACAGCCAGTCGGTCCTCGTCAGTGGGAGATAAATCAGCCGCTTTGAGCAGCGCATCGAAGGCGGCGTTTTGCCAATGGGGATAATTGCCGGACGAGTCTGAACGCAGATCATGCAGCAGATTGGCGGCGTCGGCCACATCCGGGATGGCGGTGATGAAGCCAATATCATAGGCACCCTGTTCGAGTGCGGCCACATGCACCTTGGCATCGCGCACCCCAATGCGCACGGTAATGCCCAACTGTTGCTTCCACATGGACTGCACGGCCTCCAGCACCGGGGTTTGGGACCAACCGGTCAGTTCGAGTGAAGGAAACCCTTTGCCATTTGGAAACCCGGCGGCCGCGAGCAACTCGCGGGCGGTGGTGGCATTTTCAACCAGCGCAGTCCCTGATCTGAACCCACCCAAGCCATCGGGCACAAAGTGATAGGCAGCCTGCTGGTTGCCCCGCAGCACATGTTTTACGATGGATTCCCGATCAAGGGCCAGGCTCAGAGCCCGGCGAACCCTGATGTCATCAAGCGGGGGGCGCTGGGTATTAAAGGCCAGATAACGGGTTTCGAAGAGCGGGATCTGGCGCAAAGGGCTGGGCTGTTGCGCCGCATAAGCGGAGATTTTGCTGAAGGGCACTGACATGGTGACGTCGATCTGCCCCGCCCGATAAGCCCGTTCCTCCGCATCACCGTTGTCGAAAGCAAGAAACTGGATGGCAGAGAGTTTGATCGCATCGGCACCCCAATAATCGGGTCGACGGGTTACAATGATATGCTGGTTGGGTTTCCATTCCCGTAATGTAAAGGGGCCGTTGCCGACGAAGTTTTCCGGGCGCGTCCATTGTCGTCCCCATTGCGCGACGACGCGTGGATTGACCGGAATCCAAGGGGCGCTGGTGACGTAGGCGAGAAATTGGGGGGTGGGGTTAGTCAACTTGACGATCAAGGTGAGTGGATCGAGCGCCTGAAAACCCACCTGCGCAAAATCAGTCAATCTACCGTGCAAATAGTCCTCCGCTCCTTGCACCGCAAACAAGAGCTCAGCCTTGGGCGCAGCCGTGGCGGGAGTGAGGATTCTGCGGTAAGAAGCCACGAAATCAGCGGCGGTCACCGGTTCGCCGTTCGACCAGGTGGCCCCCGGACGCAGGTGGAAGGTGTAGGTCAGGCCATCGGCAGACTTGTCCCACGTTTGGGCCGCAGCGGGCCGGGGGGGGCCACCATCCGGGGCCGGGGTGACCAGGCCCTCACTGAGGGCCCGCAGCACAAACAATTCATCGGGAAGATTTATCGTGGCCGGATCAATGTCTCCGGGTTCATTGCGTTGGCTCACGCGCAGGATCGATCCGGGGTTTTCGGTCACGGATCTGGCGCAACCGCTCAAAAGCAACCCTGCGAGCAGGAACAGGGGGACGCGGCTATGGTTCCAACCAGACATACTTGTAAGGATGATGGTCGAGTAAATTGGGATACCATCCCCGCACCGCCGGATGCACCAACCGGACCGTCGTGTAGTAGAACAGCGGAATGATTGGAGCGGCCTGGAGCAAGATGGTTTCAGCGCGGCGGAACAGTTCGTATCGGTCCTTGCGGTCAGCCGTGCGCTGGGCCTGATACAGCAGATTATCGTATTCGGGGTCGCTCCAACCGGTGTGATTGTTGCCGGAATTACTGGAGAAAATCTCCAGGAAACTGGCCGGATCGAGGTAGTCCCCGACCCAATCGGAACGCAGGATTTGATAATCCAGCGTGCGGCGGGTCGCGAGCAGGCTTTTTTGCTCCATGTTGACGATGGTCACATTGATCCCGAGATCGCGGCGCCACATTTCCTGCACGGCTTCGGCGATAACGCGATGATTGCCCGAACTGTTCGTCAGGAGTTCAAATTGAGGCAAACCCTGTCCCCCGGGATAACCGGCTTCGACCAGCAGGTTTCGCGCGGTTGCCAGATCGGTGCCGACCCCAAGGGGGGGCTCGTAACCCGCCGTGCCAACGGGAGTGAAACTGAAAGCGGGCTCTTGTCCCCCCCGGGTAATGTTTTCCACGATGGCCTTGCGGTCCACGGCCAGGGAAAGCGCCTGGCGAATCCGGCGGTCATTGAGGAGGGGGCGGGTCACATTGAGCCGGTAAAAGTAGGTGTCCAGAAACGGATCAATGCGCAGAAATTCGGGATGATCGCGGCGATAGACATCCACCTTGTTCACCGGCAGGGCTTCGGTGACATGCAATTGGCCGGCGCGAAATGCCCGCTCTTCACTGTCCACGTTGCCGGAGGGATGGAAATGAATGGCCTGCAGGCGCACTAGGTTGGCATCCCAGTAGGTGGGGGATTTTTCCACGATAACGGTGCGATCAGGCTGCCAGGACTTGAGCACAAAGGGACCGTTGCCCACAAAATTGGCCGGCCTGATCCATGGATTTCCCCGTTGATACGGTGAACCGGTTTTCTCCAAGGCGGGCAAATAAACCGGAAACCAGACGGGATGGGAAAGCAGGCTGAGAAAATAGGGAGTCGGATGTTCCAGGGTAATGACAAGGGTGTGGTCGTCGGGGGCGGCGAATCCCACCAGTTTGAAGTCGGTCAATTGTCCCTTGTTATACGCCTCGGCATTCTGGACCACGTAGAGCATGGCGGCATAATCGGCACCCAGACTGGGAGTCAAAACCCGCTGGTAGCTGGCGACAAAGTCCTGTGCGACAATGGGCACGCCGTTGGACCAGCTGGCCCCGGGTCGCAGGTGGAAAGTGTAGCGCAGCTGGTCGGAGGATATTTCCCAACGCAATGCCACGCCCGGCACCGGATGCAAATCACGGGGATCTTCTGTCACCAGACCTTCAAACAAGGTTGAGGCCACATTGATCTCCGGCAGACCGGTGATAAGGTGGGGGTCAAGATCGGCCACGTCCGCCCCCAAGCCGCGATGCAGTATCTGTTCACGATTGCCTTGGACCACAGGTGATTCCCGCGACCAACAACCGACAAAAGCCAAGGTGAACGCAGCAAGGGCAAGGCAAACCGGAATGGAGGTGCGATGCATGTTGGGTAACAACCGGCGCTAACCCCCTAGGGTTTGATTTTCTCAATCAATGCAACGGCATGTGCCGCAATGCCCAGACCGCGCCCGAGATCGTCCAAGCCTTCGTTGGTCGTCGCCTTGATGCCAATGTTTTCCGACGATATACCCATGGAACGGGCCAGCACCGTCTTCATTTCCCCCAGGCGATTGATGAGTCGCGGCTTTTCCGCAATAACCGAGAGGTCCACGTTGCCCACGGTGAATCCGCGATGATGCAGTTCCTCGATAACCCTTTTCAACAGAATCTGTGAATCGATATTCTTGAAGCCGGGATTGGTGTCGGGGAAGAAATGTCCGATATCAGGGAGGCCTGCGGCCCCCAGCAGGGCATCGCAAAGTGCATGGGTCATCACATCAGCATCGGAATGTCCATCGAGACCAAAGTCCGTATCGAAGGTCACACCGCCGAGCACAAGCGGGCGGCCCGGCTTGATGGGGTGGATGTCGTAACCGTGTCCTATGCGGTAGTCTGCCATGATATTAAAGTTGGGGTTGGGTCAGTAAAAATTCAAGCCAGGCGAGGTCAGCCGGCGTCGTGAGCTTGGGATTGGGCCGGGAGTTTTCCAGCAAGGCGATGGGGTGGGAGAGTAATTCCACTGCCGCGGCATCATCGGTGATGGTCTGATTTTTTTTGGCCACGCGTTGGTAGGCGCGGACGATCAAGTCACGTTCAAAAACCTGGGGTGTTTCCATGGCCCATAGCCGATCGCGGTTCAGGGTGCGCAAGCGGGCATCACCATGATGTTGCTTGATCGTATCGGTCACGCGATGGGCCAGCACGACAGCTCCCTCACGGCGCACAATTTTGTGCAGGGCCACCAATTGCTCGGAATGGATCAGGGGGCGGGCGCAATCGTGAATAAAAACATACTCAATATCGTCGGGGAGTGCGGCGAGCGCATTCATGACCGAATCCTGTCGTTCACGACCACCCTTGACCAAGACCGAAGGGGTGGGGGTGTGGGCCGCC
>JAIPJW010000147.1 GCA_021734075.1 Cephaloticoccus sp. | reverse complement strand
GAAGCAATGGAACGAGGCGGCCATGATGATCCGCGATGTGCAGCAGGCCCGCCCCAGTTGGCTCAAAGCCCGCGAAGCGGATGTCTTGAACCGGCAGATGCGGGCGGCGCATGGCGCCCATGCCCAGTTGGAGATGAGCCTGGCCGCGCGATTGCTCCTGGATGGAACCCTCACGCGATCGCAAATCGTGGTCGATTTTGCGGTCGAGTTGCACAATTGGGGTGAAACGGACGAAGCGGTGCGGTTGTTGCGCGAGGTGTTGCGCAAGATGCCCAATCACGCCTTGGCCCGGCGCTACCTGGACGAATGGACCAGCAAGCCCGAAATAGTTGCGCCACCTCAGGAACCCGCCCCGGTTGAGACCAGTGTCCCGCTCGGTTGAGGACTAAAGGATCAAGTCTGGTGGGACGTTGGCCAAAGCCTCTTCGATCGTGGTCAGGCCCATTTTGACCTTCAGGATAGAATCCTGGTGCAGGGTCTTCATGCCATTTCTCATGGCGATGCGTTTCAATCCAGCGACTTCCACGCGCTTGTTGATGCCCTCGGTCAACTCCTCGCTGGCCGTCATGAGTTCGTGGATGCCCACCCGGCCTTTGTAGCCGCTGCCGTTGCACATCGGACAACCCTGCGGGTTGGCCTTGAAAATCTCACCCTCCCAGCCAATCGCTTTGGTCATGAGTTCAACTTCGCGACCTTCGGGCTTGTAGGGTTGCTTGCAGTTTTTGCAGACGCGGCGGAGGAGACGCTGAGCGCACACGCAAATCAGGGAGGCGGAGATGTTGAAGGGTTCGACCCCCATCTCACCAATACGACTGACCGTCGATGGCGCATCATTGGTGTGCAAGGTCGATACGAGCAAGTGACCGGTGAGGGCGGCCTCGACGGCGATTTGGGCGGTTTCCTCGTCACGAATTTCACCGACGAGAATGACATCGGGATCCATACGCAGGTAACAGCGCAGGGCCCGGGCGAAAGTGAGTCCAATGGCACGGCTCATCTGCATCTGATTGATGCCGGTCAGGGTGTATTCGATCGGATCCTCGGCGGTCTGGATATTGACGTCGGGGGTGTTGATCTCACCCAGCGCGGAGTAGAGCGTCATGGATTTACCGGAACCGGTGGGGCCACAGTGCAGAATCATCCCGTAAGGCTGGCGAATGCACTCGCGGTAGCGCTTGAGGTTTTCATCCGAGAAACCCAGGGCCGGCAGGGGCAGGGTGGACTTGGATTTGTCGAGAATACGCATGACCACCTTTTCACCGTCCTTCATCGGACCGGTGGCGACACGAAGATCGATGTCCATGTTCTTCTTGGTGTATTTCTTGAAGACAATACGACCGTCCTGCGGCAACCGGCGCTCGGCGATGTCGAGGTTGCACATGATCTTGAGCCGGGTGACGAGGGCGTTGGCGACCTGCTTGGGCAGGCGGAGCTTTTCCTGACAGAGACCGTCGATCCGGTAACGGACCATCAGCTCCTTTTCCTGGGGCTCGATGTGAATGTCCGAGGCGCCGCAAACATAGGCATCCTCAATGATGCGGTTGGTCAATTGAATGATAGGAGCGGAATCCTCGCTTTCGAGGTCGGTGGCTTTTACTTCACTACCGCCGCCCTCATCATAGGCCGAGCTGATGACGTCGGCCACCGAACTGATGTCCACATCATCCGAGCCCGCCATCGCGGACTTGGATTCCTTGAAGAACTTCTTCAGCAGGGTTTCGAAGAGGGTGGCGGAAATGACGCGCACTTCCTCGATGTGCATGTCGGTTGCCTGGGAAAATGATTCGCGCTTGGCATAATCCAGCGGGTTGGTCATCAGGACCGCGACCGAATTGGGGCTGATCTGCTTGTGGGGGAAGATGCCCTCGCGCCGCATGATGGCGTCGCCGGTAACCTCGACGAGTTTCTCGTCGATTTCAATTTCCTCAATGGCGGTGACGAGGGGGGAATCGGTGAGTTTCGCGATGAATCGGGCCGTATCGTCGGCATCCAATTGAAACTTCGGATCCATCATGCGCTGGATCAGGGTGGAGGAGTATTCCGCCACCTCTTCGAGGAGGGTCAGATCCTTGTCGGTGAACTGGCCGTCCGTGCCGGCGGATGGTTCCTTGTTGAGCACCTGGATCGCGCCGATCACGACATTGGTTTTCAGGGCGACGGTGAGCATGGAACTGACCTCAAATCCCGTGCTTTTGGTCATCGACATCAAGCTGTCGGATTCGGCCCCGCTCTTGGTGAAAAACAACGGCTCACCGGTCTGGATCACCTTGCCCACATTACCCGTGCCGAGGGGAAGCTTTACCGTGATAAGTTTGTCGCGGGTCGCGGCAAACTTGGCTTCCTTCTCCTTGTCCTTGCCCCAAAGGGTGGGTGAATAGTAGATGTGTTTGAAGGTGATGTCGTTGCCTTCAACCAGATAGAATGTCATCGACTGCGCTTGGAGGGCCTCGACCACCTTGGATGAAGTGAGCTCAATGACGGAATCAAGATCCTCGCGGCTGGGGGCCGGTTTGGAGATGACTTTGATCAGCAGCGCGCGGCGCAGGGCGTTGGAGATGTTTGGGGTGGCCATGGTTTAATTCCCGAATCTAATGCAATCAGTCATCTATTGTCAGGGTATGACAGTGGTCGCAATGAGAAATGAATGCAAATCTGTGACTGATGTTTGCTTGGATCAAAGCTTTACTCCTTAAGCTGGGGCCCCGGGGCTCCGGAGTTCGTGGAGAAAAATTGGCCGCCCGTCATCTGCGTCGTCAAGCAGGTTATCGGATTGTGGCAACCAACTGGCGGAGTCCGCGCGATCGGCGGGACGAACTCGACTTGGTGGCACTCGATGGGGAAACCCTGGTTTTTGTCGAGGTCAAGACCCGGGCTGGACATGCCCTGGTGCAAGGATATCACGCCGTGGATGAACGCAAAAAACGGGTCGTGGAACGGGCGGCGCGAGTCTATCTACGCGGATTGGATCAGCCCCCACGCACCGTGCGATTTGACATTGTGGAAGTGGCCATGCCGGCGGCGGGGACTAGGGATAAACCGGTAGTGCGACATTTTGCAAATGTGCCCCTTTTCCCCAAACAATTTCGACCCGGTGCCTGAACGGGTGGAGGGCATGGCGTGAGCAATTCCCTTGCGTGCCGTCCGCCCTCATTCTGAGAATATCGCCATTGTATGGCCGATTCCCAGCGACATCCGTTCCTGCACGGGCTCAGTAAACATCGTGGTGCACCGCCGACGGTCGTTGTGATCTTCGGCGCTTCGGGCGATCTGACGGCGCGCAAGCTCATACCCGCCGTCTACAATCTCGGGGCGGACAGTTTGTTGCCGACCGACTTTCATCTGGTGGGTTACGGCCGCAAGGAGATACCTGATGAGGAGTTCCGCAAACTGGCGGCGGATGCCATCAAGGAGTTTTCCCGGAGGGAGCCGGATGAAAAGGTCTGGGACCGCATTGCGTCCAACACGACCTATGTGGCCGGGGGCTACGACGACCCGGCGGCCTACCAGCGGCTGGCCAGACATATTGACGAGATCGAAAAAAGGGTCGGTCGTGACGTGCAGGCCCTTTTTTACATCTCCACGCCACCATCGGTGTTTGCTCCCATCTTAAGAAATCTCGGCGCGGCCGGGCTGGCCGGCAAACACCTGGGCGCGCCGCATCATGCCAAGGTCATCATTGAGAAACCGTTTGGCCGTGACTTGGAATCGGCCCTGGCGCTCAACGGCACCATTCGCTCAGTTTTTGAGGAACACCAAGTCTACCGCATCGACCACTATCTGGGCAAGGAGACGGTGCAGGACCTGCTGGTCCAGCGTTTCGCCAATGCCATATTCGAGCCGCTGTGGAACCGCAATTACATCGACAGTGTGCAGATCACGGTGGCCGAGGAAGTCGGCGTGGGCACGCGCGGTGGTTACTATGAACAGAGCGGGTGCCTGCGCGACATGATTCAGAATCATACCATGCAGCTGCTGGCACTCACGGCAATGGAGCCGCCCGTCTCACTCGACGCCGAGGCTATTCGGGATGAAAAGGTTAAACTATTGAAGGCTATTCAACCCCTGAATCTGGGGGGCAATGGAGACGTTGCCCGGGCACAATACAGTGAGGGTATGATCGGGGGCAAAGCGGTCCCGGGTTATTTGAGCGAGGAAGGCATTGCCCCGGGTTCCAAGACTGAGACTTTCGCGGCCCTGCGCCTATCGATCAACAATTGGCGTTGGCAAGGAGTGCCCTTTTATCTGCGCTCCGGCAAACGCATGGCGCGGCGGGTTTCAGAGATTGCGATCAATTTCAAGCGCCCCCCAGGCACGCTTTTTGCCGAGGGAGAGAAATTCAACCTCGCGAACAACACCCTCGCATTTCAGATCCAGCCGGACGAGGGCCTCGGCATGATTCTCAATGCCAAGGTGCCCGGTCTGGAGACGCGCACCCAGCCGGTGAAGATGAACTTTCGCTATGCCACGACGTTTGGTTCCAATACCCCCGAGGCCTATGAACGACTGGTGCTCGACGCGATGATTGGTGATGGCACCTTGTTCATCCGCGGGGACGAGGCTGAGACCTCTTGGAAATTGTGCACTCCAATCCTGCAAGCTTGGGTCGAGGCCGGCCGGGAGGGCATGGACAGTTATCCGGCGGGTTCATGGGGGCCTGCCAGCAGTGAGGCCCTGTTGACCAAGCACAACCATTTCTGGCGCCAACCCTGAGCCATGTCGTCGATTTTTAATTCATTGCCGGGCTTGGATTGCCCGGTGGGTGAAATTTCAAAACGCTTGGCCGACATGTGGGTCGACACGGCCGCCAGCGGGGGACCAGCCCCAACTGCGGATGATGCGAAGGCGACCCAGGTCAATTTGGTGCTGCATCTGGGATATGCCACGACGGAAGAGGATGCGGCGAATCAATTTCAGACCGCAGTCAGGTTTTCCCGGCGGTATCCCAGCCGGATCGTCGTGCTGTGCCCGATGCATGAAAGCAATGACAAGGGTGGGACGGAGATCCGGGCGAAGATTTATGGCGAGTGTCACTTGGGTAAGACGAAAAGTGACAAACGGTGCGTGGAATTTGTGCTGCTCTGTTACTCCCGGGCGGCCCGGATCTATTTGGAGAACCAAGTGTCCATCTGCCTGTCCACCGACCTCCCGCTTTATTACTGGGCACATCGATTCTCTGCGAGTGCGAAGCTCGCCGATTACCGTTTCCTGTTGAGTCGTTCCAAACGCGTGTTGATTGACAGCGCGATCGCACCGGCGGATGTCACGAGTTACCCCTGGCCCAATCCGTTGGGCCTGCGCGATCTGGTGTATTCCCGACTACTGCCGGTGCGACAAACCGTCGGTCAATTTCTGGCGAGTTATCCCGCCGCAAAGCTGATCGAGGGACTGGCAACAATAACGGTGACGCGCGGGGATGAACTGGCGGCGGAGGGACGGGTGATGGCCGCCTGGCTCAAGCGCCGGCTGACGGCTAGCGGCGCCGCGGACCTGAATTGTGTGATCGAAGCCGGACCGACCGGCCGCTTGGGGGTGGTCTACGATTATGCCGACCATCAGCGGCACTTTCGCTGGAGCGGAGACCTGCAGACCGGTCAGGCCTTGTTCGAATGCAACCTTGGCGGAGGCATGACGAAATTGCCCGCCTCCGTGAGCTTGTTGTCACCGGAGGCTGCGCTGAGTGAAGCCATGTTCCTTTAGGCGCCCAGGAGAGTTGCCAGTTTTGCGGTCAAGAGTTCCAGCGGCGAACCAGTTTCATCCTTGGATCGCACAATTGCCGGCAGGTCCTTGTCGAGGACCCCGCAAAGGGCGAGTTGCTCAAGAGCATGTTGATCTGGACCGGGATCCGGGATGGTGACCGAAGGAAGAATAGGGAGGCAATCCCAGCGGAGTTCGCCGAAGCTTTGGGCGCGATTGAGGATCATGGCCCATGAGCGGTAGAATTGCTCACGGCCCACCCCACGGTCACCGGGGGGAATCGTGACGACGAACATATCGGGTTCGGGCAGTCCGGGTTGCTCGCGATAGCGGGTCCATCCGATCCGCATCGCATCCTGCTCGAGATCCAGGATGGATTTGCCGGCTGTTGCCCAGGGAATGATTTGCAGCGCAAGGGCAGGGAACAGTCGCCGCAGAGCGGATGAGATCAAGGTATCCAACGGACACATTGCCACAATGCGCATTGGCCCCGCGGTCCCTGACTTGGCCAACAGCCGGGGCAGGGGCACGGCATGAACGGGCAATTCGGGCAGCTCCGTGGTCTTGCCCGTAATGGTTTTCGCCACCACTTGGGCAAAAACGCGATGCCCACGCATGTTGGGGTGAACGGGATCACTCATCAAGCGGGGCCATGCCGTCCCGTCGTTGACCCTGATGTATTCAAACGCCTGATGGCAGTCGGCCAAGGCGACTTGATTAGCCAGTGCCACCTCACGCATATGCTGGGCATAGGCGGCCAATTTTTCCGGAGGGCGTGCGGGATCATCCGGGAAGACGGCATTGGGCGTCATCAGCACAACCTCCGCTTGGTGGGCGCGGGCCCGGGCTATGAGCGTTTCCAAATTGGTCCGGAAGACGGTAGCCTCCACCCGCACCACATCGTTCATGCCAAACATGGCGACAATCAGATCGGGCCGATGCGCCAGGACATCATGTTCCATGCGCTGGAGACCGTCTGTGGTCGTGTTGCCACTGATACCGGCATTGATCAGTGCAATGGGATTATTGGGGTAGTGTGAACGCAGTGCACTGCCCAAAGCATCACTCCACGCACGCCGGCCGCCGGTATGATAATAGACCCCGGTGATACTGTCGCCAAAGCACACAATCTTCACCGGTTGGCCATGGGCGAGCAATTGGGCGACACGGGAAGTGTGGGCGGGGGGCACAGGGAACACCGAACGCGCGGAACTGACAACGTGCAACCAAGAATAGGTTCGCGGCCGGACGAAAATAATGCCTGCTTGCGGCATGAAAACCAAACCACGCGTGGCCGGAATTGGCGGTGTTTTCTTCAAGGCCAAAAACCCCAAAAAACTGGGGGCTTGGTATCAGCAGCATCTGGGCTTGCCGGTCGATCCCAATTGGGGTGGATGCAGCTTTGAATGGGCAGAGCGCAAAGTCCCCCACCAACCGGCCACGACCGTGTGGAGTCCATTTCCCGCCCAGACCAAGTATTTTGGCCCGGGCAAGCAGGGGCACATGCTCAACTACCGGGTGAAAAACCTGAAGCGAATCCTGACGCAGCTTAAGGCCGAGGGGGTCTGGGTTGATCCGAAAACCGATGAGTCGGAGTTCGGAAAATTCGGCTGGATCAAGGATGGCGAGGGAAACCGGATCGAGCTTTGGCAACCGCCAAAGGGGATGTAGCATATCTCGGACGACTCATTTGTTACTTATCGATTTTTCGGCTTTCTGAAGGAGTCGCGGCGATTCTGGTGATAGATTAGGAGTAACCCCCCGAGCCCCAGCAAAGCCCAGGTCGATGGTTCCGGCACAGCTTGAAAATCGGTCAAACTAACCGCGATGCTGCTATAATTAACGATAAAGGAACCGAGGCCATCTGTCGTGGTGATACGAGAACCCTGACTGGCATTGGAAAACTGACCCGTCAGGGCCGATGAATCCAGAATGGTGAAGGTGTCGGTGCTTTGGGCGGTGTTTTCAAAGTAATTTATAAAACCCAGCGAGAGGGTGCCGTCGAGCGAGGCGGTGCCGGTTATGTGGAGCAAGTCGTAATCCGTGCCCTGGGTGGTGCCTCCGAGTTCAACCTTGAATACACTGGTGCTGCCGAAGGAAAGATCGCCCGAGATATTGAAGGTGCCCGCGGAATTTCCGGGACTGATCTCCCCCATGGTGCTGACGTTGCCGATCAGGGTGCCTGATCCACCCAGTTTGCCTGAGTTCAGACTCAGACCGCCATCAAATTGGATGGTGGAATTGTTGGCCACGGCCAGCGAACCGGCGATCTGCGTAAAAGTATTGGCAAATTGCAGTTTGCCCGCGTCGACCTTGATCGCGCCCGAGTCATTGGTGAATGGAACACCTACCACAGTGGTGCCCGCAGTCGTTTTACTATATGTGCCCTGATTGACAAACGAGAAGGTGCCGCCAAAGGGATTGTTGATGGTGTAGCCGGAGGC
>JAIPJW010000146.1 GCA_021734075.1 Cephaloticoccus sp. | reverse complement strand
AACCGATGGCGAACATCAACCTGAAGCACTTGGAAAGGGATAACATATAAGCGCGCAGTAAACTGGTGGTCACACCAACATCGGGCAAGGTCACTTGTCTAGGGTTTATTCCGCATTCGCCCTTTATCTTTCGCGCACGATGCCGCGCAGCAGCACGATCAGGGTAAAACTGCCCAGAACTGTGCCAAAGGGAACCTGGAGGCAATTCAGACCGACCACAACAGGGAAAAGGTCCGGTTGATCCGGCGACGGGGGCATGCGGTGATCGGATTGGACTTAGTCTGAGGATTTTTGCAGCTGTTGCAGCAGGTCCGTGATCACATGATCCTTGTCGCGCCAGTAGGTCGCGGAATCCCGGCCGTCGTTCCGCCGCTTGACCTCGTTGTAACGCGCCCGGGCAGCGGGATCACGGCGCAGCAGGTCACGCAGGGCCACCAGGTGGTCGTCCTCCGAACCGACCACCATCACCTGCACGCCGAAGGGCAGGGGACCGCTATCATCATCCTTGAAGCTGGCAAAAGTCGGCGTCCAATTTTCCCGTTGGGCCTCGGCGTATCCGGCGTGCAGCGCGCCCACGACTTGAGGGAAGTTCGCCGCAGGCACGCGCAGTGCCACATCCACGTCGCCCTTGGTCACCGTGCCCGGGATGGCGGTGGAGCCGACGTGTTCGACCGCGACCCCGGGGGCCAAATTGTGCAGTTTGGGCATTTGCCTTGTCAGCACCAACTTCACCTGCCCCTGCAACTCCTCCATCGTTTTGAGGTGGATGTGAGCCATGGCAGCCTGACGGGTGTAGTGGAGAAAATCGACGAGCTGCCTTCAGAGTAGGCGGCTGGCGGCCACGGTGCGGATCGCGCGGGCCACCTTGTCGATGTAGCCATCCGACATGGCTTCGTTGAGCGGCAGCACGACACAATCCTGGAGGATAGCCTCGGCCACCGGGCAATGGACCTTGGTGTAATTCATCGTGGTGGCCCCCAAATCACGTGCGGGCCAGGTGCCGCCAAAGAAGTTGTGGTTTTGAAATACCTTGTAGCGATAGACCGGCATGGGGATGTAGCCCGGACTGGCAGCCACGCCCTGGGCCTTGAGGGCCTCGACAAAGTCTGCGCGATTGACTGTGAGGGCCGCGAGGTCGAGCCGGAGCAAGTAGAACCAGTAACTGTGCCGGTCACCCGGGCGGGTGACCGGAGCCAGAATGCCAGGGAGATCGGCCAGGGCGGCGGTGAGGCGGGAGCCCGCCCGATTGCGGCGGGAGACAATATGCTCGAGTTTGGTGAGCTGGGCCGTGCAGACGGCCGATTGCGGCTCGCTCATGCGATAATTGGGCGCCAGTTCCTCGGGGTCGCGGGTGCCGGCCGTGCGGTCATAGCACTTGTCGCCCCACTTGGAGAGTCCTTGACCAAAGTCATCACGGTTGGTGCCGACCATGCCGCCATCGCCACAGGACACATGTTTGAAATCGTTGAACGAAAAACAGCCGATGTCGCCCATCAGACCTACATTGGTGCCTTGATGCTGCGCGCCCCAGGATTGGGCGCAGTCCTCGATGACGACGAGGTTGTGCGTCTTGGCGAGGGCACAAATCGCGGTCATGTCGCAGGCGTTGCCCGCCAGGTGGACCGCCATGATCGCGCGGGTTTTGGGTGAGATCACCTTGCTGATGGCCGCCGGATCCATGTTGTAGGTGCGCGGATCGAGGTCGGCAAAAACCGGCACACCCTGTTGGTAGAGGATGCCGATGACCGAGCCCATGTCGGTGATGGGTGAGACGATGACCTCGTCACCCGGCTTGAGCCGCAGGGCTGCGACGGCAATGTGCAGGGCCGCGGAACCGGACGAACAGGGGAAGACGTGCTTGAGCCCGTAGTGGCGGCGAAACTCCGTGGCGAGCGCCTCGGTCTGCGGTCCCTTCCAATAAAACAGGGAGCGCTGCTTCACCATGGCGGTGAGGCGGGAGAGTTCGGCCTCGCCCCAGCGGGCGTCGAGAACCGGGACGGGTTCGTCCACGATGGGCTTGAGAACGGGAGGTTGGGCAGTGCTCATGAGGGATGCGGGTTGAATGGGTGGCTGACGGAATCAGAGTTTGAAGAAACGGGTGGCGTTGGTGGCGCCGATAAGCTCCCGGGTCTTGGCCGGGATGGCGGCGAGGCGAAGTTTGTCCACCTCGCCGCGAGTGGAAAGCATGGGGGTGCAGGTGCCGAGCATCAACCGACGGGCGGGAATGGCCGTGAGGAGATCCGCCACCGTGTTGTGCCATTCACAGAAGGAAATTTCGGCGGAGAAGTTCGGGCACACCTTCGCCAGTTCCTTGACCTCGGGACGATAGATGCCCGTGAACAGAACGTGAACCTTGGGATGGGCCAGGAGGAATGCCTGGAGGTCCGCCACGGGCACGCCCAAGACGTTGAGGGCAAAGTAGCGATGCCGTTCGTCCTCGAAGCGCACGTTGATCACGAGGCGCATTTTGGTGAGGCCCAGTGCGGTGATGAACTCGGTCACCACTGGGTCGGTCAATTTGTAGTTGTGGAAATTGGGGGCCAGCTTGACTGCGCGCACTTGGGCCGCGGCACATTCCGCCAATTGCTCGGCCCAGTTGGCCAGGCGCAGATTGACGTAGGGCACGGGCACCAGCGCCGGGGTGCGTTTCACGCTCGCGAGCAGGGTGCGGTTGCCCGGCATCGGGTTGGGCTGAAACACCGCCCCGAAATGCGAGACCAGGGCGCGGGAGATGCCATTGGCCGCGAGATGTTTGACGAGTTGAGCCGCAGTGCGCTCGGGCGTGAAGGTGAAGGGCCAGGAGCCGAGATTGACGTTGGTATCGATGAGCATGGCAGGATCAGTTGAGATTGAGCAGGCGGGCGGTATTCGCGAAGAAGATCTGATGGCAGACATGGGCGGAGAGACTGGTCCCCAGCACGGAGCCGATTTTCACGGCGCCATCCCGGATGGGCAGATCGGAACCGTAGAGCACGTGGTCGGCCCCCAGGTGCTCGACCGCGTATTCGACCAAGCCCTCCTCGGGAAATGCGCCGGAGGTGTCGACGTAAAGGTTGGGCAGCCCCTTGGCGGCCAACACCCCGCGGAAGCCGATGCCGACCAGATGGGCCATGATGATGGACACATCGGGATGACGGCGGGCGAGCAGGGCGGTGTCCTCCGGGTCACTCTGGGCCCGGCGATCCTTGATGATCGTGGTGCTCCAGCTGTGTTGCAGCACCGGCAACTGGAACGTGCGGGCGGCCTTCATCACATGCTTCATGCAGGGATCCGCGGCGTTGTTGGCGATCTCAAGTTTGATGCCCTTGAATCCGAATTTGGTCACGCAGCGCTCGGCCTCCTGCATGACGGCGCGTTCGCCGAGCGTGGGATTGAGATAACAAAAGCCCACGAAATAGTCGGGATGCAGTTTTTGCAGATGACCGTTCTCGTTGTTGAGCGTCGTCAGTTGCGCCGCATTCGGTTTGGCCCCGTAGCGCAGCACATCGCCGAGGGAGATCATCCGCTCAATGCCGAGGGAACGGCCTTGGGTGACGAGTTGCTTGATTTCCGAATCCTTGTGACCGTAGCCGGAGAATATCGGGTGGGTGTGAACGTCGATGATGCGCATGGGGGGACGAGGGGGCAGGTTAAACGTTGGAGAACATCGTGACAAGCGCCGGCTGTTTGACTAGCACTCTGCCGCCATGCCACGTGTGACCATTCCACTCGCAAACCAGCCGGCCCCGGTGCGGGAGCGATTGTTGCGGGAGGCGACGCGGCAATTTGCCCGGACCGGATTTCGGGGCACGACGGTGGATGGGATTGTGACCGCGGCGAAGGTCAACAAGCGGATGGTTTACCATTACTTTGGCAACAAGGAGAAACTGTATCACGCCGTGTTGACCGCGGCGTATCGCGGCCTGGAGACCGTGGAGGTCGAGGCGCTTTCGCACACGCAGGACATTGGCACCCTGACCGAGGAGATCGTGCGTTCCTATTTCGCTTTTCTGGCAGCCCACCCCGAGTTCGTGAGGCTGCTGCTGTGGGAAAACCTGAACGATGGCCAAGGCCTGGCGCAGACCGACTCCAAGTTGAGCAAGGACCCGGTGTTGACCGCGCTCAACCGCCTGCTGCGCGACGGCATTGCCGCCGGTCGCATCCGGCCCGACATGGATGCCCGTCACCTGTTGATCAGCATCATCGGCCTGTGCCTGATCTACAGTTCCAACCGCTACACCCTTTCGCAGGCCTTGCGCATGGATCTGGGCAGCGCCCGGGTGCGGGCGCAGGGGATCCGGCATGTCACCCGGCTGCTGTTGGATGGCATCAAAATACGGGATTGAGCGGGGCACCGGCACAAGCCCAACTTGGGGTGAAACCTGCCGGCGTCGAGTCTCAAGTAACCAAAGAGTTACTTGGGGTTTGACCCGGCGTCGACCACTGCTTGTGTGTCGGTTGTTCCGTCCGCAACATCAAGGCCAACCCACGCAACATGACCCAGCCCAAGACCGACCAGGATATCGAAAACTTGCTCTCCGCGCCGACGCCGGGAGCCGTGGCGGCGGTCAAGGCCCTCGACGGCGACTTCATGGTTCTGGGTGTGGGGGGGAAAATGGGCACGTCCCTGGCGGTGATGCTGCGCCGGGCCCTTGATGCGGCGGGTAAATCGGCCAAGGTCTACGGCGTCTCGCGTTTCAGCCGGCCGGAGGCGAAGGCGGATCTGGAACAGTTCGGGATCACACCGGTGTCCTGCGACCTGGCGGACCCGGAGCAGGTGGCGAAGTTGCCGGAGGTGGCCAATATTGAATACCTGGCCGGACAGAAATTTGGCACGGCAGGTGCGCCGGATGAGACCTGGATCCAAAACACCATTGTGCCGTCGTTGGTGGCACGAAAATTCCGGAACTCGCGCACCGTGGTCTTTTCGACGGGCTGTGTTTATCCCTACGTGCCGATCAGCGGACCGGGGGCCAATGAGGCGACCCCGGTGGCTTTTCTCGGCGAATACGCGAGCACCTGTGTCGGCCGCGAGCGGGTGTTCACCCATTTCTCGCGCAAGTTTGGCACGCCGCAATTGATCTACCGGCTGAATTATTCGGTCGAGCTGCGCTACGGCGTGTTGGTGGACATCGCCGCAAAAGTGCTCAAGGGTGAAGCCGTGGATGTGACCATGGGTTCGTTCAATCTCATCTGGCAGGGCGATGCCTGCGCGCGCGCGATTCAATGCCTCCAGCACGTCGCCAGTCCGCCCAAAATCCTGAATGTGACGGGTCCGGAAAAAATATCGATCCGGTCGGTGGCGGAGCAATTCGGCCAGTTGCTGGGAAAATCCCCGGTCATCACGGGGACGGAGGCCGAGGCGGCCTGGATCGCGGATGCCAGTGAATCGATCCGCTTGTTCGGGCCGGTCGAAACCACACTGCCGGCCATGATGCAAATGGTTGCTGAGCATCAGCTCGCCGGCGGCAAACTGCTGGGCAAGCCCACTCACTTCGAAACCCGCGACGGGAAATTTTAATCATGAATCTTCGCTCACATCTGCAGGAGGGACACGTCATTCCCGCCCAACCGCTGGCCCTCGATGCGCAGCGCAAATTTTCGGAGCGTCACCAGCGCGCCATCACCCGTTACTATGTGGCGGCCGGGGTGGGCGGTCTGGCCGTCGGGGTGCATTCCACCCAGTTTGAGATTCGCGAACCTCAGCACGGACTGTTCAAGCCGGTGTTGGAGCTGGCCTCGCGCACGATTGACGAGGAACTGGCCCGGAAGCCGCGGCCTTTCATCAAGATTGCCGGGCTGTGCGGTCGCACGCCCCAGGCATTGAGCGAGGCGGAAACCGCCCTGGGCTACGGTTACCAGGCGGGGTTGTTGAGTCTCGGGGCCTTCAAGCAGGATACCGAGGCGGACATGCTGGAGCATTGCATGCGCGTGGCGGAAGCCATCCCGGTGGTGGGATTTTACCTGCAACCGGCGGCGGGGGGCCGGTTGTTGAGCTACAGTTTCTGGCGCAAGTTCGCGGAAATCCCCAACGTCATTGCAATCAAGATCGCGCCCTTCAACCGTTACCAGACCATCGACGTGGTGCGGGCGGTGGTGGAAAGTGGCCGGGAAGACCTGGTGCTTTACACCGGCAATGATGACAGCATCGTGGTGGATCTTTTCACTCCGTTCACCTTTGAAGTGCGGGGCCAGCCGGTGACGCGGCGCATTGATGGCGGCTTGCTCGGCCACTGGGGCGTATGGACGCATGCGGCGGTCAACCTGCTCAACGAAATCAAGCATGCCCGCAAGAGTGGGTCCATCGACGCAGCATGGCTGGACAAGGCCATTGTTGTCACCGACATGAATGCGGCGCTCTTTGATTCGGCCAACAAGTTTGCCGGTTGCATTCCCGGAATTCTCGAGGTGCTGCGACGCCAGGGTCTGGTGCCGAGCATCAACTGCTTGAACCCGCACGAGGTGCTTTCCCCGGGACAGGCGGAGGAACTGGACCGGGTCTGCCGGGCTTATCCGCAATTGATCGACGACGAATTTGTTGCGGCGCATCGCGACGTGTGGTTGGCTTGAGCCGATGAGCACATCCGCTGTTACCCTGCCGGAATCCGCCGAGGCATTGCTGGCGCAGATGATCGCCTTTGAAACGGTGAATCCGCGCTTTGGCGGTCCGATGGGCGGGGAGGAAAAACTGGTCGCACACCTGGCCGAACTCGCGACGGGCTGGGGCTTGGGCGTCCGCCGGATGCCCGTGCCGCAGGGGGGCGACAATCTGCTGGTGACGTGTGAAGTGGCTACAGATGCGCCTTGGCTCCTCTTCGAGAGCCATGTGGATACCGTGAGCACGGCCGGCATGACTGTGGATCCCCACAAGGTGAAGCTGGCTGATGGACGGATTTATGGACGCGGGGCCTGCGACACCAAGGGTTCGGGTGCAGCGATGTTCTGGGCGCTGCAGCAGTATGCGCGGGGTGAAGTGAGACCGCACAACGTCGGTTTGATTTTCGCCTTGGATGAGGAAGCACGCATGACCGGGGCCAAGGCTTTCGCGGCGGGGGAATTGCACGAATTTTTGCCGCGCTTGCGCGGGATGATTGTCGGAGAACCCACCTTGATGCGGCCCGTGGTGGCGACCAATGGCGTGATCCGGTGGAAGACCATCACCCGGGGCCGCGCGGCGCATTCCTCCGTGCCGGCCAACGGCCAATCGGCGATTTCGGCCATGCTGCGCGTGGTGGAGGCACTGGAGTCACGCTACGTCCCCACGGTGACAAAAAGTCATCCCATGACCGGGCGGTCCGCCATGAGTGTGAACACGATGCGGGGCGGCACGCAGGTGAACATCATTCCCGAATACTGCGAAATCGAGTGCGACCGGCGCACCGTGCCCGGTGAAACCGAGGCCCAGGTCTGGACCGAGCGCGATGCGGTGCTGGCGGGCATGGCAGTGGAACATACCGAACTGTATGTGGTGCCCTCGATGGGGGATGAGGGGTCACGGGATTTTCTCGCGGTGCTGCAACCGGTGCTCAAGCGCCACGGGCTCGACACCACAGGCCGGGGTGAACCCTATGTGACCGATGCGAGTCATTTTGCGGCCGTGGGAGCATCGACCATTGTCATTGGTCCGGGTGACCTGGCCCAGGCGCACACCAAGGATGAATGGGTGGCGCGCGACCAACTGGCCAAGGCCGTGGCGGTTTATGGCGACCTGATGCGCTGCCCGGTCTAAGCTGTGCGAATCATGTCACGCCCCGCACAGATCGAAGCGACGCAGGACCTGAAGGCGGCATTGAAGTTGGCACGTGGTGGGGATGAGTGCGCGTTGATCGACTGGCTCCGGCGGCATCTGTTCGAGCACGTTTTGCCGTTTTGGGCGCAGCATGCCCGGGATGAACCGGGGGGCATCCTCACTTGCATCAATGATGCCGGGGAAGTGCTCAGCACGGACAAGTGGCTGTGGAGCCAATGGCGGGCGGTCTGGGTGTTCAGCCGCATTTACAACACGCTGGACCGCGACCCGAAGTGGCTGCAACGGGCGCAGGGCATTGCGGAGTTTTGCCTGCAGCATGGCTGGTTGGAAACGGAGCAGGGCTGGGCCCTATTGCTGGCCCGGGATGGAGCGGTGCTGCGCCGCCACGAGAGCATTTATACGGACGGATTTGCGGTCTATGGCCTCGCCGAACTCTATCGGGCCACCCGTGACCCGCGACATCGCGCATGGGCGGTGCGCACGGCGGATGCGGCCTTGTTGAAACTGGAGGGGCCGGCGGATCAACTGCCGCATTTTCCGTATCCGATCCCATCGGGGGCGAAGGCCCATGGCGTGCCAATGATCTGGTCGCAAGTGCTGGCGG
>JAIPJW010000145.1 GCA_021734075.1 Cephaloticoccus sp. | reverse complement strand
ACCGCGTAGCGCCAGTTGAGTGCGGCCCGCAAGGTTTCCGTGGGTATCGTTGCCATGTCGTTGGAAAAACAGGGGCCAAGCGGGTCATTTCGCAAGACTGCCCTGATATTTCTGATGATGCCAAACTTACGGCTTGGCATGCCCGTCCCCTTCCCCTCACTGATGGGGCACCCCTTGGCGCAGTTCGTCAGTTATCTGAAAATGGCATCCACCCTATCCCGGCAAAAAGTCCTCCGCGAATGGAAACTATATCTATTCGTGGTTCCTTCGCTGTTGATGGTGCTCGTGTTTTCCTACTTCCCCGCCGCGAGCGCAATTTATCATAGTTTTTTCGACTGGTCGGGCGGTGAGGCCAAGCAGTTCATCAACTGGGACAACTACATCCGGGCTTTTCACGACAGCACCCTGCTCAATTCCTTTGTCACCGTCGGGGCCCTGCTCATCTTCAATCTCTTCAAGATGATCCCCTCGATCCTGATCGCGGTGTTGATCCATCGCGTCTCGAGTGACCGGTGGCAATATGCCTACCGCGCCCTGTTGGTGGTCCCCATGATTGTGCCCAGTCTGGTCACCTTGTTCATCTGGAAATTCATTCTCGACCCCAACCTCGGCGCCTTGAACCAGGTCATTGAAGCGACCCATTTCAAGGCCGTGCTGGTCGCCATCAATGATTTCTTCGGCTGGAGTGTGTTTTTCAAGGACGTGCCCATCGGCTGGCTCTCCCAACCCGAGTTGATTCTCCCCGCCTTGTTCATCTGGGGGTTCCCCTGGATCGGCACCGTGGGCGTGCTCATCTACCTCGCCGGCTTGCAATCCATCGGCCAGGAAATCTATGAAGCCGCCGAGTTGGACGGCATCGGGCCCTTCAAGAAATTTCTCTACATCGAACTGCCGCTCATCCTGACCCAGGTTCGCCTCAGTCTGGTGCTGCTGGTGGTCGGCACCCTCGGCCAATACGGGCTGCAACTCCTGCTGCTCAACGAATACGGCGGACCGGGCGGACGCGGCATGGTGCCCGGGCTCTGGATGTATAACCGGGCTTTCGTCGCGGGCGAATTCGGCTACGCCTGCGCCATCGGCGTCATTCTCGCCTTCGTGATTCTCGGGCTCACCTTCATCAACAATCGCTACGTGCGCGTGGAAAAATGAGTGCCGACGTCTCCCCCATCATCAAACTGCACCGCAAGGTGGATTGGCCGAAGCATCTCATCATTTGGTTCTTCATCCTGATCGAGCTCTTCCCGCTCTACATGATGTTTCAGGTAAGCTTCAAGGACAACGCCTCCTTCATCCAGCAACCCTGGCTGCCCCTCCCCCCCAGCCAATGGCAATGGGGCAACTGGCTGTTCGCCATCAAGCTCGTTGGTCCCTATCTCGCCAACACGGTGTTTGTCGCCGTCACCGCCACCGTGTCCTCGTTGTTTCTTGCCATTCTCGGGGCCTATTTCTTTTCCCGGCACAAGATGCCGTTCAGCGGCCTGCTTTGGGCCATGTTTCTTTTCCTCATGCTGCTGCCCACGGTCACCAACATCGTGCCGTTGTTCATGCTGCTCAAATCCATGAGCCTGCTCAACACCCTGCTCGCGCTCATTCTCGTGGGCGTGGCCGGGGGACAGGTCTTCAATATTTTCGTCTTGCGGCATTTTCTGGAGGATCTGCCCAAGGATTTGTTTGAAGCGGCCGAAATGGACGGGGCCTCCCATTTCCAACAGATCATCAACATTGTCATCCCGATGTCCGGCCCGATCATCGGGACCCTCGCCATTCTCTCCTTTCTCAATGCCTGGAATGATTTCCTCCTGCCGTTGATTATTTTGCGCGACAAGGAACTGTTCACCCTCGGAGTCGGACTGATCTACCTCGACGGAGAATACGTCAAACCCTGGGGCCGCATCATGGCCGCCTACTTCCTGGCGGCAATCCCCCTGATCCTCATCTTCCTGTTCACGATGCGCCTCTTTGTCCGCGGCCTTTCGGCCGGGGCCATCAAGGGTTGATGCCCCGGTTACCAGGCCCGGTCGTATTGGCGTGGGCCCTTGAGCATGGCCTTGGCCCCCAACTCCTGTGCCGCATGAGCCGGCCAGTAGGCATCACGCAGAAACTCCCGCGCCAACAACACCAAGTCGGCGCGTCCTTCCCGCACAATCGCCTCGGCTTGACGTGGCGCGGTGATCAGGCCGACCGCCGCCGTGGCCACTCCGGCCTCACGACGAATACGTTCCGCAAAGGGCACCTGAAAATCGGGGCCAACCGGAATCTCGGCATCCGGCACCGCCCCACCCGAACTGCAATCAATCAGGTCCACCCCGGCTTCGCGCAGTTGACGCGACAATTCCACCGATTGGTCGATATCCCAGCCATCCTTGACCCAATCCGTGCAGGAGAGGCGCACGGTCAAGGGCAGCGAATCCGGCCAGACCGCACGCACGGCTTTCGTCGTTTCCAACAGAAAGCGAATGCGATTCTCAAAACTCCCGCCATAGCCGTCCGTCCGATGGTTGGAGAGTGGGGATAGAAATTCATGACAAAGGTAACCGTGAGCCGAATGCAATTCCAGCCACTGATATCCCGCCACCAGGGATCGTTGGGCCGCGTCCACAAAATCCTGCTGCACCCGGGCAATGTCCGCCACGGTCATCGCCTCGGGCACCTTGTCCAACTCGCCGCCAAAGGCCACGGCACTTGGCGCCAAAGTTGCCCAACCCCCTTCGGCTTCCACCAATTGTCCACGACCGCTCCACGGGGCGGCGGCACTGGCCTTGCGTCCGGCGTGCGCGAGTTGGATTCCCGTCACGGCACCCTGAGATTTGATGAATTCGTTGATGCGGACCAAAGGCTCGACGTGGCGGTCCGACCAGATCCCGGCATCCGCCGGCGTGATTCGTCCATCCGGCGACACTGCCGTGGCCTCGGCAATCACCAAACCCGCACCGCCCACCGCCCGACTGCCCAAATGCACCAGATGCCAATCATCCATCAACCCATCCTTCGAGGAATACTGACACATTGGTGATACGCCGATGCGATTGCGCAATGTGACGGACTTGAGGGTGTAGGGAGCAAAAAGATGACTCATGCGTCGATAAAGCATGGGACGGGGAATTTCGCAAATCCCCCCTCGAAATGGAGGTCGAAATCATGCCACTCCTTGACCAGATCGACCGGAAAGCGTTCTCTTTGCCCTTCCAACCATGTATACCGGTATCGTTCAGGGTAAATTCGAGGTCACCAAAGTAGACCGGAAACCAGGCTTGCACACCCTGCATGTGCAACTGGGCGATGCGTTGATGGAGGGTTTGAACCACGGATCAAGCGTCGGGGTGGATGGCGTCTGCCTCACGGTGGCCGGGATCGACGGCCCCCACGTGCGGTTCGATGTGATGATGGAGACCCTCAATCTTACGACACTGGCCGGAGTCGAGGCGGGATCCCGGGTCAACATCGAGCGGTCGGCGAAAGCCGGAGCTGAAATCGGGGGTCACCCCATTTCCGGCCACGTTGATACCAAGGCGAAAATCGTCTCGATCGAACGACCCGAGAACAATTGTGTGATGCGCTTTGCCGTGGCGCCTAAATGGATGCGCTACGTGTTTTCCAAGGGCTTCTTGGCCGTCAACGGGTGCAGCCTCACGGTCGTCAACGCCGACAAGGCAAAGGGGGAATTCGAAGTCTGGCTGATCCCGGAAACCCTGCGGCTCACGACTTTTGGCGAAAAGCAACCCGGCGACAAGGTGAACATTGAGGTCGAACGCCAAACCCAGGTGATCGTGGATACCATTTCGGATCTGCTGAAGGATCCGGTCTTCCGACGAGAACACGGCTTGGGCTGAATTCCCCTCCCGGGCCGTTCCCAGACCCCGGTCTGATGGCCTGGTCTGGCTCCGCGATTGAGCGCCAGGATTGCAGGATTCTCCCGGAGGGGAATATCAGTCACCTTTCCGTTTGGCCCAACGACCGGCCAGCACACTGCAGATGATCAATTGCATGGGATGGTAAATCATGATCGGGAGCAAAATGAGCCCCATGCCGGGATGCGCCCCGAAGATGAGCTGCGCCATCGGCACCCCCGCCGCCAGGGTCTTCTTGGATCCACAAAATATCGCGGCAATTTCATCCGCCCGCGAAAATCCCAGGCCACGACTGACCAAACGCACCCCATGCATGGTGACAAAAAACAGTCCGATTGAAACCACGGTCACCAGACCCAAGGCCAGCCAACCGTTGTCGGTCCAAACCCCGCGGCGCACCGAGTCACAGAACGAAGTATAGACCAGCAAAAGGATGACCCCGCGATCAACCAGATTGACCTTGGGCTTGTGAAGCTGTGCCAAACCGCCCAACCAGGGCCGCAGTAATTGCCCCAGGGCCAAAGGCATCAACAACCATCGCACCAGATCCATCATCACCTCTCCCAAAGGCAATGCCTGTCCGGTGGACTGCGCCACCACGCCCACCCACAATGGGGTCAACCCGATGCCGATCAGGCTGGAAAGGGTGGCATTGAAGACCGCGATCGAAACATTGCCCCGGGCCGCTGCGGTCAATGCCACCGAGGAGGATACCGTTGACGGCAGCGCGCATAAAAAAAACAGCCCCAACTGCAAGTCCACCGAGAGGACCGGGCGCAAAAAGACCAGCACGACGAGTCCCAGCAAGGGAAACAGGAGGAACGTGGCGCCCTGCACCACCAGGTGCACCGGCCAGCGCAGGGTGCCGGCACGCAGGGCCGCAAACGAGAGCAGCAGGCCGTGCAGAAAAAAGATCAAGGCAACCCCACCCTTGACCAATAGTGCGGGTTGCAACCAACCATCCGACGCCCCCGGACCGGGGAATAACCAGGCCAGCACCACCACCGCAACCATCCCCAATAGAAACCAATCGGGTTTGATTTTCATGCCGGACCGGATCCCCGTAAAAGTTTCCCGCGCAGCTTGACCAGCAACTCACCCAGTTCCTTCCTGCCCTCGATCTGCAGCATCCAGATCAGCCCCGCATATAGCGCAATCCCCAGACCGATTAGGCAGGCCAGTCCGGCGATATCGGTCAAACGCGAAGCCGGCACGAGTGCAATCCAAGCCCCCGACGCCAAAGCCACCATTACTCCCATCACCACGCTGGCACCCATGATCTTAAACAGATCGCGCCCCAGATGTTTGAAACGCAGTCCATCATGACCGCGCGAGAGCGCCCGTTGCAGATACCATGCCTGCACCACAATCGCAACATTGCCAGCCACCGCCAGACCCACCGTGCCCAGTGGCCTCATCAACAAAAGGCTCAAGGCAAGATTCACCACGAAACTGAGCAGGGCCGCCCGCACGGGCGTCGCTGTATCCTTCTGGGCATAGAACGCGCGCAAAATCAGGCTGACAAAAGCCAGAAAGGGCAGCCCCAAGGCGTAGGTTGCGACCACCGGCTCCATCAGAACCGTATCCGCCGGCTGAAACTGACCGCGCTCAAACAGCAGGCGGATAATCGGAGTCGCCAGCACAATCAGTCCAATCGCAGCCGGCACATTGACCACGAGAATCAGCCGCATGCCCTTGCGATACGCCGAGGCGAGATTTTCGAAATCACCGGCAGCGGCATATTTGGAAATCAATGGAAAAACCACGGTCGAAACCGCCAAGGCAAACACGCCGATGGGCAATTCCATCAGCCGCGTGGCCAGGTTCAACACCGTGACCGCTGAGTCATTGAGGGACAGACCCACTATGCGTGCCACCGCCATGTTGATCAAATATATCGCCGAACCAAACACCGTCGGCCCCATCAACTTCACGATTTGCCGCACCGCCGGACTCGCGCTGGGCATGAAGCGCGGACGCCAGCCTTCCCTCATCAGCGCCAGCGCAGGGACGATCATTTGCAGGAAGCCTCCCAGCAGGGCCCCCGCGCAAAGCCACAGGATGCGACCGTCGGGTGTGGCCGCCCAGCCACCGTAAACGGCGCCGCCCAGCAACCCGATCATGGCAAGATTCAGCCAAATCGGGGACAACGCGGGTTCGATAAAGCGATGCAGCGTTTGGAGTGCCGCGCTGAAAGCGGCTGCCATGCACACCATCACGAGATAGGGAAACAGGATCATGGCCAGTCGCGCGGCCTCATTGAGCCGCCCAAGGGTGTCCGCACTTGCCCCCCAGCTACCGAGCAGACCGGCCAGATGATTCACCTGCCAGAGCAGGCCGATCGACAGCAATACGATCCCACCAGTGATCATCATTAGCCAGCTCGCCACTTGATTAACCAGTTGAAAGGCGCCGCGACGATCCCCCGCCTTGAGTTCCTCACTCAACGTGGGCACGAGCGCCGCCGTCAACGCCCCCTCTCCCAGCAGACGGCGAAAAAGATTGGGCAGGGTAAACGCAGTGTAGAACGCAGAGGCAAGGGCCGAGGTGCCGAATACGGCCGTCACCAAGATGTCGCGCCCGAGCCCGAGCACACGCGACACCATCGTCAATCCCGAGACGACTCCGATGTTTTTGAGATGCTTCGACACGTCCGCAGTCTTCGTGGGCGGCGGGCGCACTGGCAAGCGCGCAAAGCGCTCGCCGGGGTCAAGGCATGACCAATTTCAACTCGGACCCCTCGATGGAAACGTCGGCCAACCTGCCCCACGCTTCCGTCAAGTCTGTCGGCAGATTTGCCGCGGCCAAAAGTTTGCCCATGACCATGCCGCTCACGATGGGCAACCGCTCAACCTGGCATGAACCGACATAAATCTTTTGGGGATCAAACGCGAATTTGTCCCCGCGACGTTCAAATGTGCCCTGGGCCACGACTTGGACCTGGGTCTTCATCCCGTAGATCAAGAGATCAATTGGTGCACCGATTTGCAGCAGATTGTCGTGAATGCGAAAATTCAGCGCCCCCGGCGTAATCATCCCCGGTTCCGTTTTTTCCTCGGGCTTTTTCGCCTTGGCCGCATCCGTCTCGAGTGTCTTCAAGGCCGTGTTCAATTCCTGCTCCGTCACCGTGACACTTGTCCCCTGGATGAATGATTGCCGCTTGGCCGACCATTGACGGCCCTGTGTGCTGTTGGCGGAGCCCTCGATGTAATAAACCAAACCTGCCACCGGCTCCTTGGGAAGTTCGCGCACTTTCTCCACCGGCTTGGTCGCCAGCCAGACCATGGCCAACACGGCACCGATTACGGCGCTTAAAACAGCACCGATGATAACCTCGGACCAACTGGGTCCATAGAGCGCGCGATCAATTTTTTTACTCATGACGGGGAATTATTTTGCTGCCGCTTTGGGTTCAGTTTTCGGGGGGCTGCTGGGCGGCGATTTCTCGGTGCTGGGGGCGGGGGTGTCCGGGGTTCCGCTCTTCTTTTTATAATCGGTGATATAAAACCCGGAACCCTTGAAAATCAATCCTGCACCTCCGCCCATCAAGCGATTGAGGCCAAGCTTCTTGCACTTTGGGCATTTCTTCAGGCGGGGATCGTTCATCGACTGAAAGACCTCAAATTCATGACCGCATTTCTGACAGACGTAGTCGTAGGTAGGCATATACTTTCGTTCCCGTTTATGCGCTCCCCACCCACATTGGCGAGTTTGTTCTCAAACCCCGATTCAGTATGATCACCCCCTACCCACCCCGGTTCGCCATGTGATACGGACAGACCTGCCGGGAGGATTTTTCGCCCCGCCTGCGCGCCGTGGGGGTTGCACCATTCCCAAAAATCAACCACTTCCTAGGCAGTATGACTTTTGCCACGCAACTCGCGCATTACGTCTCCGACGTCGAAAAGGGGATTGCGACCTATCTCCCGCCCGCAAATGAGCGCCCGACTCGTTTGCACGAGGCCATGCGCTATGCCATGCAGGGTGGCGGCAAACGCCTCCGGCCGGTGTTGGTGCAGGCCGTTGCGGACTTGTTCAAGTCAGCCGTCACACCCGCCCTGCCCGCGGCCGTGGCCGTGGAGTGCGTGCATGCCTATTCGCTCGTGCACGACGATTTGCCCTGCATGGACAACGATGATCTTCGACGGGGTCGGGCCACCACGCACAAGGCCTATGACGAGGCCACGGCCTTGCTCACGGGTGACGCCCTGTTGACCCATAGTTTCGTGCTCTTGACTCTGCATTACGCCGACCAACCCGTCCTGGCCCACCGCCTGTGCCGGGAATTGGCCAATGCTGCGGCCAGCCACCGGCTGATCGGCGGCCAAATGGAGGATCTGCTCGCGGAAAACAAAACCGACGCCACGGCGGCCGAGCTCGATCTCATCCATCTCAACAAAACTGCCGCCATGCTTGAAGCGGCTCTCGTCATGGGTGGCTTGATCGGCGGCGCCAAACCCGATGAGTTGCAATCCTTGCGCCGGGCCGGTCGTCATCTCGGGTTGGCCTTCCAAATCGTGGATGACATCCTGGATGCCACGGCGGACACC
>JAIPJW010000144.1 GCA_021734075.1 Cephaloticoccus sp. | reverse complement strand
GGGAACGGCATAGACATAAAAATGGTAGAGCATATCCGTCACCGAATGGGCCTGCCGGTCCAGCACCAGGAAGATGTGCAGGGTGAAAACCAGCGCCACCGAGGTGCTGATCCAGCCGTAGACATGAATGGGGCGATAGATCCAGCCCCAGCGTTTGAACCAATACGATGTGGAGTTCATCTCCCCATCCTGCCCGCGTTGCGTGAAATCCATATGAAGTCCGGATGAAATCCCGCAGAAATCCATCCCTTGGGGCGGTTCATGGCCAGGCCCGGGCACGGTCATGCCTGCGCCAGAACCAAAACCCATCTGACCCTACGCCACGGAAATCCGGAGGACCGCGCTGGCCCCACCCGTTTTCCGATTGACCAAGGTCACCTCACCGCCATGCAGCAGGGCCACCTCACGCACGAGGGCCAGGCCCAACCCGGTGCTTTTTCGCGTCGAACCCGGTCGTGGCAAGGAATAGAACCGTTCGAAAACCTGGCCCAAGGCATAGTCGGGCACCCCGGGACCCTGATCCTCGATGCTGAAGTTCACCAATCCTTCACTTTCGGTCACCGTAAATTCGACCGCGCTGCCCATCGGGGAAAAATCCAGGGCATTATGCAGCAGGTTGACCAGCGCTTCCCGAAGCAGCACGCGCTCCCCCTGCACCTTGGCATTGGTCAGGGTCAAATTCAGGTTTACGCTCCGGGCCGCATATGCGGGCCGCACCACGGCGGCCGCTTCCTCCGCCAACTCGGACCCGGTCATGATTTCTGTCTGTCGCAGGGTCTTGCGGGCCTCGAGGGAGGAAAGCTCCAACAACCGGTCGACTATCTGTTGGATGCGGGCCGATTCACCGCGGATGTTGGCCAAAAATTTCGTGCGCTGCTCCACCGGCATCTCCTCATCCAGCAACTCCGCCGCCCCGCGGATCGCGGCCAGTGGTGCCTTCACTTCATGGGCCAGGGCCTGCGTGTAACGCTCGGCATGCTGGCGACCTTCCAACGCATCGCGCATTTGTTCAAAGGCCGTGCCCAGTGCGGCAATCTCGGTCGCACGGGATTGGGGCGGTGAGGCCGGGCGGCCGTCACGCACCTGCTGCACGTATAGCGTCAACCGCTCCAATGAACGCGTGAGCTGGGCTGAAATCCACCATCCCGCCACCACCATCACTCCGGAGATAAACAGCGCGATGAAGGTCAGTTTTTTTCGTTCCGCCCAAATGACTTCATTCATACTGCGGAAGGAACGTGAAAATTTGAGCGTGGCATCCATCCCGTCGGCGAGCAGCACCGGTGCATTGGCCGAGACTTCCAGCGCATTCTGATCTGCCTCACTGTCGATCAACCTCATGCTGACTTGCCGGGCCACCACCCGCGTGGCGGATGCGTCCTCGTAGCCCTCCCCCTCCGGAGAGATGACCGCCCGCGAATCAAAGAGCACCCGGCCGTCAGCCTGGTTCAATTGCACCCGAAATCCTGTGCGCCCCGACAGAATGACCGCCGCCTCTTGTGCGGACTGATCCTTTAATCCGCGGGCGACCATTTGCACGGCATCCTGCAGGTTCCCCTGCACCGCCGTGACATAGCGCGGCCTAACCTCGGCCAAAATGAAACGCATCAATACCACCATGCCCACCGCCGAAGCCGCCACGTAGACCAGAAAGATCGCGGTGCGGATTTTCATGTTTCCCGCAACGAATAACCGAGACCGCGGTGCGTCACGATCGGATCGTCCCCGGGCACGATGGCGCGCAGCTTGGCCCGCAAGAGCTTGATGTGTGCATCCACCGTGCGGTCGAGCGCCGCACCCGGATCGTCCCACGCCGCGTTCATGAGTTGGTCGCGATTGAAGACCCGCCCCGGTTGCGCCAGCAGCGCAGCGAGCAGGCGATACTCGTTGCGGGTCAACTCGAGTGTGTGGCCCTGATAACTCACCCGGCATTTCTCCGCATCATGTGCCCATGGTGCATCATTTGCAGTTTTGCCGTATTCACCCGGGCCGGCCTTCGTGCGGCGCAACACCGCCCGCACCCGCGCCGTCAACTCCCGCGGGCTGAATGGCTTCGCCATATAATCATCCCCGCCCACCTCGAGCCCCACGATGCGGTCCACTTCACTGTCCCGGGCCGTGAGAAAAATGACCGGCACGCGACCCTGAATCTGCAATTTGCGACAAAGTTCAAACCCGTTGGTATCAGGCAACCCCACATCCAGCACCACCAGGGCTATGGTTTCGCTGGTCATGACCGCCAACGCCTCCCGGCCCGTCGCTTTCCAGATCGGTTTGAAACCTTCTGAGCGCAGGGCATAGACGATCGTCTCGGCAATCGCTGCCTCATCCTCGACCACCAGAATTGTCCCCAATTCGCTCGGCATGACCCATTCATATGCCCGGCCCGACGGGGCATGACAAGACTCCTGCGGCACGATCAGTCCGGTTCATTTTCAGACCACTAGACGCTTGGAAAAACGCGGCCCATCTGTTGGGGTGCAGGAATGTCCTCTAACCTGGCCCAACGTGTTTACGCCGCTGCCCATATTACCGGCACCTTTCTGCTGCGCTCCGGCGTCACGAGTTCCGAGTATTTCGACAAGTATCGCTTTGAAGCCGATCCCGTGTTGCTGCGGGATATCGTCGCACAACTCGCAACCAGGATCGTGGGAAATCATGACGCGCTGGCCGGGTTGGAAATGGGCGGGATCCCCATTGCCACCATGCTGGCTCAATTTACCGGTCAGCCGACGCTCTTCATCCGCAAGACCGCCAAAGCCTATGGCACCTGTCGCTATGCCGAGGGGGGTGAAGTTCAGGGCAAACGGCTCCTGATCGTTGAAGATGTTGTCACTTCCGGCGGCGCGATTCTGGATGCCGTCCAAGCCCTGCGCGGTGACGGGGCCATCATCACGGATGTCGTCTGCATCATCGACCGCCAATCCGGTGGTCGGGAGAATCTCGCCAAGGCGGGCCTGAACCTGACGAGCCTGTTCACCATGGAGGAACTCAAGGCTTCGGCATGAAACGGCACATTGTCGCCCTGGGGGGAGGTGGCTTTCAGGACGGCGAGGACGCCCCGGCCTTGAATCGGTATATCTTGGATCTCAGCCGGCGGCCGAATCCGCGGATCTGCATAATCGCCACGGCCTCTGGCGACTATGACGGGTTTATCACGCGTTTTGACCAGACATTTGCCCACCACGATTGCCGGCCCTTTCATCTGAGTGTGTTTCATGAACCGCAGCCTGATTACCAGGCTCACCTCGCTGACTGCGACATCATCTACGTCACCGGCGGCAACACCCGGGCCATGCTTGCGATTTGGCGGGAATGGGGCTTGGACCAAATTATTCGCGCCGCTTACGAGCGCGGCACCGTGCTCGCCGGCGGCAGTGCTGGAGCCATCTGTTGGTTCGAGCAAGGTCACACCGATTCCAACGGCCTGCCGCTCACCCCCCTCAATTGCCTCGGCTGGCTCAAGGGCAGTTGTTCGCCGCACTACAATGGCGAACCGGCCCGGCGTCCGTCCTACCTGAAATTTATCGGCAACGGCACCATGCCGGACGGTTACGCAATCGAGAATGGAGTGGCGCTTCACTTCGTCGATGAAACGCTGGAACGCGCCCTCACCTGGCGCCAGGGCAGGCAGGCCTACCGCGTCAACCGCAATGGCAATCAAGCCGTGGAAACACCGATCGCACCCTCATCGGTAACCTAAAAATCCATTTCCCCTTTATCCGGCTTTCCCATGCAACCCTACCTCACTCCCTCCGACGCCGCGGTGAAAATCACGGCCATTGAGACCGTCAATCCGAACAACCTGATGGGCGGGTTGATGCTGCTGCGGATTCACACCGATGCGGGTATCATCGGACATGGTGAAACGTATTACGGCCCGGGCGCAGTCGCGGCCCTGATCCATGAATGGATGGCCGATCGCTTGCTGGGGAGCGATGCCATGGCCATCGAGAGCCATTGGCGGTTTTTCTACGAGCGCTTCGGCAACTTCGGCATTGGTGGCGCGGAAATGCGGGCCATCTCCGCGGTGGACCTGGCCCTCTGGGACATCCTCGGCCAGGTTTGCCAACAACCCATTTACCGTCTGCTCGGCGGACCCGTGCGCGACCAGGTGCCGGTCTACAACAGTTGCGGCAATCCCAACTACGGGCGCAACCCGGGCGGCAAACCCGGCTGGCCGGGCTACGGTTCGCTGGGCGAACCGGGCCCCCTCAACGACAGCTATCAACTTTTTCACGATCCCGTCGGCCTTGCCCGGGAACTGCTGGCGGAGGGTTACACCGGGATGAAGGTGTGGTGCTTTGATGGTGCCGCCCATCGCTCCGGCGGCATGCGTATCAGCCTCGAAGATCTCAACCATGCGATCAAGCCACTGCAAAAGATCCGCGAAGCCGTGGGAGACAAACTCGAGATCATGGTCGATGGTCATGGTTTCTTTATGCTCCCGGCCGCCCTGCGCATCGCCGAGGCCCTGCGTGAGATTCAACCCCTCTGGCTCGAGGACATTCTCAAGATGGACAACCTCGAGACGCTGGCTGATTTCCGGGCACAGAGCCGGATGCCCATCTCGGCCAGCGAGATGTTGCTCCATCGACCGCACTATCAACGCGTGCTCGAAACCAAGGCCGCTGACTTCATCATGATCGATCCGACCTGGGCCGGGGGTATTTCCGAGTCCGTGCGTATCGCCCATCTCGCACAGGGTTACAACATCCCGACCACCCTGCATGATTGCACGGGTCCCCTCACCCTTTACGCCGGCATGCACGTCAATGCCGCCGTCGCCGGCTGCTGTTACCAGGAATCAGTGCGCGCCCACATCCGCAGTTTTTATCAGGAACTGATTGACGAGTTGCCCGTGATCCAGGACGGCCATGTGGCCCTGCCCACGCGTCCGGGTCTGGGCGTGAAACTACACGACCGCGTATTCAGTCCCGACCGCCACGGCTACCGCGTGACGCGGCTCTGAATTACAGGGCGGGATCGCTGATCCCGCCGGGGAAGTCTTTGGTTTTTCGCAGGCGGGGTCGGCGACCCCGCCCCTGCAGTCGAAACCAGCGGGCTACCCCTTGACCGCGACTTCCGCACCCGTGTTGGACGAGGCATAGATCGCCTCGAGGATGCCGATGACCTTGATTGTCTCGGTCCATGGCACCGGGGAAAGCTTGTCGTTGAGCACACAGTCGGCGAACGCGGCAATCTCGTTCCAATGCGGATGCGGCACCTGGGTAGTGGGCGTCAATGTCCCCTGCGCGAAGATGCCATTGGTGGCGGTTGAAAACGTGGCCTCCGGCCAAGCGAGCCCGCCCTGTTTGCCAAACAGCTGCGCCATCAGTTCTTCATTGTCCGGCTGATGGCACATCCAGGCCGCCTCGAGCACCATGGTCGCACCATTGTCAAAGTGCACAAAGCCTGAGGCAAAATCCTCCACCGAGTAGCGTTCCCGATCCCATTCACCCCACAGGTTGGGCATGTCGTGACCCTTCGCAAAAACCGTCTTGGCGGTTCCGCTTACCCGCACGGGCGTGGGAAAATCCATCAACCACATGCAGAGGTCTAGCGCATGCACCCCGATGTCCATGCACGGTCCGCCGCCGGAAAGCTTGCCATCAATGAAACCCGGTGAGGGGGGCAGCCAGGCCCGGCGCATGGCGCGCACCCGGGCGTGATAAACTTCCCCGACTTTGCCGGCATCCACCCAGGCGCGTGCGGCCACGCCACTCTGCGTGAAACGCTGGTGCTGGGCGGTCATCAGCTTCAATTCTTTCGCATCCGCCAGTTCACCCATGGCCCGCACCTCGGCCGTGGTGACGGCCAGAGGTTTTTCGCAAATCACATGACGTCCGGATTCCAGTGCCGCCAGCACGGCCGGCGTATGCGCCTTGTTCGGGGTGCACACGTCCACCACATCCAGGTCCAACTTCAGCAGCTCGTGAAAATCGGTGAACACTTCCTTGGTGCCGGCGATTGCCGCGGCCTTGCGCGCCGTGGCCTCGGAAAGATCGGCGACGCCGACTATTTCCGCCTCGGGCAGATTGTTCCAACCGGGGATGTGCACGGCTTGGGCGATTCCGCCGCCACCGATCAGGCCAACACGAAGTTTACGTTTGCTCATGGGGATAGGGCTGCAAGCAAGCTCACTGGACTCGTCCCGACAATCCCAAAGCATCAATCCTCATCACGATTTAAGACAGTTTGCTTTGAAAAAGCTGCGAAAATTGCCGTAACCAATCCTGCCCGCTTCATTCTGGCTTGCACGGGTTTCCCGCTCCGTGAGTGTTGGTTTCGCGCGTGGACGCCACTTCACCCTCGCCCTCGTCGCCTCGCCTCATGTCTGCAGCCAGCCCCAGAATGCTTTGCTTCGGGGAAATCCTCTGGGATTTTCTGCCTGATGGTATTTTTCCCGGTGGGGCCCCGTTTAACGTCGCCTACCACCTCAGGCAACTGGAGGTGGAGACCCATCTGATTTCCGCCGTCGGTTGGGATTTGCTCGGCGACGAACTGCTGCGTCGACTGCGCCATTGGGGTCTGAGCACCGAAACCATTGAGCGGCACCAGGGTCTGCCCACCGGCTATGTGGTCGCCACTTTGGGAGCCAGTGGAGAGGCTTCTTACGACATCACATCCAGTGTCGCTTGGGACCAGATCACCGTGACGGAGGACGGACTTCGTGCCGCCATCCATACCGATGCCCTGGTGTTTGGATCGCTCGCATTGCGCTCACCCTTTAATCGCGCTGCCTTGGAACGGTTGATGGCTGTGGTGCCCGCCCAAGCCTGGCGGGTCTTCGACGTCAATCTGCGCGCCCCTTACGACAATTTGGCCCTCGTCCGGGAACTCGCGACCCGCACCACCCTGCTCAAGCTCAATGCCGGGGAAGCGGCCCGGCTCGTGGACGGCGGCGAACCCGGTTTCGGTCGGGAGGAACGCGATGCCCGTTACCTCGAGGAGCAATACGGCTGTCCCATGGTCTGCATCACCTCCGGGCCGCACGGGGCCGGATTGCTGCACCAGGGGAAATGGCATTGGGAAACCGGCCGTCCCGTGGTTGTGGCCGACACCGTCGGTGCAGGTGATGCATTTCTGGCGGCTTTGCTCACACTCCTCATGCTTCAAAAATTGCCGACCGAGGATTGCCTCGCCCATGCCTGCCGACTGGGCGAATGGGTTGCCTCCCAGCGCGGTGCCACCCCGGTGCATCCGTCGAATTCAGCGAGTTACTGACCGGTCAGGCAGGGCCGCTTCCAGCCCGGAGACTGAAAAACTCAACCCCCGCCACTCAGGCTCGCCGTTGGCGCTTCAGCAGCAGCAATACGGAGCCCAATCCCAGCCCGAGCAGGAGATAAGTCGATGGTTCCGGCACGGCCTGCAGGTTGAAGGTGGTTTCCACCGCATAATAGGCCACTCCCTGCACTCCCGAGACATCCGTGGGGCTGTCCACTATCCGCGCAAAGGTCAGACGTCCCGTATAATTCATGCCGGCCGTGAGAAGATTGGGGTCAATCGTGTAGCCGCCGGGGTTGGAGCCTTGGAATTGTCTGCGCACCACATCCTTGCCGCCATGTTCAATGCTGAACAACACGACATCAGTGGTCGCGTTGTAATCGGCAAAGCTCCAACCGAAACTGGTGCTGACCCCGGTATCACTAACCTGATAGACCCCGCTGCTCCAGGTCCCATTATCAAGGGTTAAGGTGGGAATCGAGGTCGGGTAAGCGTCGCCACCAAGGTTGAACTGAATCTCGTAATCGTAACCACTGATTGACCCACCGGCGGTTCCCGTGTCGATCCGCAGCTTGTAGTTGCCACTGTTATCGTTGGGAAAATCCGTGTTCAGGCTGCCCTGGTTGAGGTAACCGGTCACCTTGAACTCCGCCCCACTTGAATGCGTGGTCAAGTCCTGCGGGCCGTGGGTATTCAGGTAGCCACTCAGGGGGCCATAAACCTTGGCCCCGGCAATGACGCCGATCGAAGTAGCATCAATGAAAACACTGAAATCGTAACTGCTCGCAGTGACCGTGGTCGGACCGGTTTGGGTGTAGCCGTGGGTCTTGCCCAGGCCGTATTGGGCAATATTCGGATCCGTGACAACCGCGCGAACCAGGGACACCAGACAGACCCAGCCCAAGACAGATAAAAGTGTCATCCGGCCTGCATGCATGCGGCCACCTTGGCAAAGGGCCTCCATATGTCTAATATTTTCACGCAATGGCACCTGGGGTATTCACCCCCAATTTGCCTTCACCGCGCTGGAATACTCCCTATAAATCCCCGCGTTGCGGGCGCAGGACAATCTCCTCGACCACCGTGTTCCGACCCAGGCGGTAAACTTCAAGCATCGCGCGGGCGATGTCCTCGGCCGGCATGATCCGTTCCGGTTTCACCCCACTCTCGGACCACGAGGGCGACCACGTGGCAC
>JAIPJW010000008.1 GCA_021734075.1 Cephaloticoccus sp. | reverse complement strand
GTGAAACGCGGGGCCCGCATTTATGCCGAGGTGCGCGGTTATGGGGCGACGGCGGATGCCTATCACTTATCTTCCTTGGCCCCCGGAGCCGAAGGATCGGCCCGGGCCATGCAAGCGGCCCTCAATCGATCGGGTCTCACGCCGATGGACGTGGATTATGTGTCGGCCCACGCGACCTCGACCCCCAGCGGTGATGGCGAGGAAGCCGCCGCCATTGCCACGGTGTTTGCAGAGAACAAGGCGAACCTGCACGTCAGTGGCGTGAAATCCATGACCGGACATCTGCTCGGCGGTGCAGGATCGATGGGCGCATTTGCCGCCGTGAAGGCGATCCATGAAGGCCTGGTGCCCCCGACGATCAACCTGACCAACATCGATCCGGTTTGCGCAGCCACCGGGCTCAATTTCACGCCGAACACGGCGGTCAAAAAGACCGTGCGCGCGGCGCTGGCCAACAGTTTCGGCTTTGGGGGCACGAATGCATCACTGGTTTTCGCGAAGGTCTAAGGGCTCGTCGCCAACAGGCGTTCCCAGTAGCCCACATCGATCCAGCGGTTGAATTTCCAGCCGACCTGTTCGAAGTGGGCGACTTTGTGAAAGCCCAGTTTCTCGTGCAGGGCCACGCTGGCGGCGTTGGGCAGGGCGATCCCACCAATGACACTGTGCTGGCCCAAGGATTGCACGGCTTCAATCAAGGCGGAATATAATTTTGTGCCCAGACCCCGGCCGAAGGCGTCCGGAGCGAGGTAAACGGTGCTCTCCACGGTGAAGCGGTAGGCGCAGCGGCCTTTCCACGGGCTCGCGTAGGCAAAGCCGGTCATGATGCCGTCAACCTCACATACCAGCCAGGGCAGTTTCGAGGTTATCCCGGCCATGCGGGCCGCCATGGCGACTGCATCGACAGGGCTTTCCTCAAACGTGATGATCGTATGGGCAATATAGTGATTGTAGATCGCGCAGATCGCGGCGGCATCACCCGGCTGGCAGGGACGAATCGTGGCACTCATGATTTTTGGAATGCGTGATTACCGGGAGAGTGGAGCGGAGGCGAGCGCCTTTGACCAGATCTGCGGCCGGCTGTCTTTTGCGGTTCACATTCGGCCAACACTTGGTTCGCTCTCGTCCATTGAAAGCATTCTGGCAAAAACTCACCCAGGCAGTCCCGTCGGCGTTTCTGGCTGCCTTGCTGCTGGGCGCGGCCTTTTGTCTTTTCGTCACTTGGGACCAATCGCACTGGTGGAGCAAAAAGGAGGATTACAGCTTCGGCTGGCTCGTGCCGTTGTTTGTCATCTATGTCGTTCATGAGCGCTGGCCCGCGATCAAGGCGGGATTGGTGTCCTGTGCCGCGGCGGGAAGTCCTCGTGCTGGAGGGCTGCACCTTTGGGCGTATCGGCTGGGCGTGACGGGTTTCCTGCTCTTCGGTGCACTTTTTTTCCTGTTGGGTGCATTCTACCGGGCGGGGGCGGGGCCTTCCTATCCCGGCACCCTCGCCATCACCATGGGCACGGTCGGCCTGTTGTTCGGCCTCCTGCTGACCAATGCCCCTGAAAGTCCGTCTCCGGTCAAATCAAGCTTGCCGGGCGATGCCCGGGTGCAACTGGTGGCACTCTTCATTTTCCCGGTGATGATCTGGTTTGTCTCAGCGCCGATGGTTTCGGTGATCGAAAATCAACTGAGCCTTTTTCTGCTGCACAAGGTCGTGTCGGTGGTTTCCTTTGTTTTCGACATGCTGGGCATGCCGGTCGAACAGGAAGGCAATGTGCTGGTGCTGCCCACCGGCCGGGTGGGAGTGGCCGAGGCCTGCTCCGGCATTCGCTCCCTGACCGCCTGCCTTTTTGCCGGTTCGTTTTTGGCGGCGGTGTTTTTGGACCGGTTGTGGAAAAAAATCACGTTGGTGGCGCTGTCCATGTTGTTTGCCTTTTTCACCAACCTGATCCGCAGCCTGTTTCTGACGGCTTACGCCTACAACTACGGACCGGAGGCGATTGAAGGCACGGTGCACGATGCGGCCGGTTACGCGGTGCTCGGGCTGACGGTGATCGGCCTCTTGTGCCTGCTGCCGCTCTTCAGTCTCAAACTGGCTACCGACTCCGACCTGTATCCTGATACGGAATCGTCCGAAAGTTGAAGGCGGTTGCCGGGTCGATGTATTGATCGAGCAGGGATTGCACGTCGCGGGCCGTGATCGCGCCAAGATCCTCGGCCCGGTCGCGTGCGGCGGACAAACGTTCGGGTTTTTCCTGCACGTCACGCAGCACGGTGAAACCCCAGTAGCTGTTTTGTCGCAGATCCACTTCGCGTTGGGCCAGATAGGGCTGCTTGGAGCGTTCAAACTCATCGGCCGTGATGCCCTCCCGGCGCATCGCGGTGATCTCACGACGAATCAAGGCATCCACTTCGGTGGCCCGGGACGCCTCGACCTCGGCATAGGCCTCGAGAAAATTTTGGTGATCGAACCCTTCATTGACGATCAACCGGGTGGAGACCGAGTAGGCGGCACCGAATTCCTCACGGACGCGCTGGCGCAGCCGCTCCGCGATGACGTTGGCGAGCAAGCGCAAGCGCCGCTCGGTATGAAAATCCGGGGCATGGGTAACCGGCCAGTAATAGGCGACGGCAATTTGCCGCAGTTTGGGGTTCACCGGCCAGATCATCGGCGGGCCGGGGGCTTTGGGCACCATGACCTCCCCGGCAGTGGTCTTGATCTTGGCCGCCTGTCGGGTCGGCAGGGCGCCGATGGTTCGCGCGATGGCATCGGTGGCGGCAGCGCGATCGATGTCGCCCACCACACTGACTTCGATCGGGCTGTGGGCGAATTCAGGTTCCAACCATTGGCGCAGTTCATGCAAGTCGCGTTGCGAGAGGGTTTCGATGTCGGGCACGCCGAAACGGGCATCACCCGAGGAGAGCACGCGGGGGGCGGTGGCAAAGATCGGGCCTCCGGGAGAGCTGGTGAGTGATTCAAACAACGAGCCATACCCGGCCCGGGCAATGCGCACGGCCTCCGGTCGGTAAGCGGAATCGGTCATGATGGCCGTGAGCACCTGCATGCCCAACAGCATTTCCCTTGGTGCACAGCGCAGGGAAAACGCAAAGGCATCACTATCCACGGAGAAGTTCAGACTGATGACATGGCCGTTGAGGATATCGGTCATTTCCTCATTGGTGTGTCCACCCAAACCGCCGCTAAGAAAACCATAATTGGCGAGCAGGTCCAATCCGGGTTGATTGTTGGGTTGGGAGAGTCGCCCCAGGCCCACGCGCAGGCTCACGAGCACCGTGTCATCCTCAAAATCCGTCTGTTTGAAATTGAAGCGGGTGCCGTTGCCAAACCGCGCAAGCCACAAATCCAAGTCGGCAACGTGTTCATTGGTTTTGATCTGTCCGGCGGGTCCGAAATTCGTATAGGCAAAGGCCACATCAGCCCGTTCCACGGGCGGCAGCACCTCGACGCGCCGACTGTAGGCATAAGCTGCGGCCAGATGTCGCTCGGCGACATTGAGGGAGGCGTTGGCCACGATGAAGAGTTTGGGCGGGCCTTCGCCCCATGCTTCCCGAAAGGCCTGTTCGCAGTCCGGTAGGGTGGCGGTGTCGACCTGGGGTTCCATTACCGCTGCCACGAACTCGGCACTGGGAAATACCCGGTTGTAGGCAATGCCCACGGCCAGATTGGTGGCGATGTCGTCCGAGGGCGTGGTGGCCGCGGAACGCACGCCCTGTTGGTAATAGCTGTGGTAATAGATCTTTGCGTCCCGAAGTTCCGCCGCGGTGAAGCCGTATTCCAAGGCGCGCCGGAGTTCCTGTTCGGCGGCATTGATCACCAATTGCCAGGCGCGCAAGCTGCTGTGGAGGCTGAGGGAATTGACCTTCCAGCCCATGGGACCGCTGCCGAAACTCACCGTCGGCGCGATGAAACTGGCCCCGCGGCGCAAGGCCTGCTTGTGAAAGCGCCTTTGCAGCATGTGAAAGGCCAGCGAGGCATGCAGCGATTTGGTCCACTTGGCCCGGGTATCGGGTTCCAACGGGTCGGGGGTGGCATGTTGCAGGATCAAGCCCGCCCCCACTATTTCCGGTTCCTTGAAAAGTCCGACCGTTTCATCCGTAAGCGTGGGACTCGACTTGATGGTGAGTTCAGGTTCCGGGCGGGCGGGACCGCGGTGAACCAGGGACCCAAAGATTGCGGCGATGAGTTTTTCCCCCGCTGCAGGGTCAATTTCGCCAACCAAAGTCACAATCATGCGTTCCGGCCGATACCAGGCGGCGTAGAACGCGCGAAATTGTTCCGGGGTGAAATGCCGGATTTGCTCCTCCAAACCGATGGGGCTGCGCACATTGATCCGGGCCTCCGGGAGGGTAAAAGCCTGGTTCGCGAGATAGGCGCGCTGCTCCGGCTTGTCGCGCGTGGACAATTCGCTCAGCACGACGCCGCGCTCACGCTCGATCTCATCCCGTGAAAAAGTGATCCCGTCGGCGTAGGAGCGAAAAACACCCAAACCCTCACGCACGGTGGATTCGAGGGCGTTGGGCAGTTCGAGATGGTAGATCGTGTAATCGTAGGTCGTGAACGCGGTGTTTTCCGGCCCCAAGGCGATGCCCAGGCGTTGCAATGATTCGACGAGCGAGCCCGCCGGATGATCGCGAGTGCTGCGAAAGGCCATGTGCTCGAGAAAATGGGCCAGGCCTCGTTCGTCGTCCGCCTCGTGCATGGACCCGGCCAGGACGACGAAACGCATGGATACACGCCCTTGCGGCTCGGCATTGGGCCGGATGGCATAGCGCAACCCGTTGGGCAAAGTCCCCCAATGCACCGCAGGATCGGGGGCAAGGTCGCTCTGTTCATGAGCCCAGTGCGGAGCGGCCGAGACAAATTGAAGCAAACTGACAAAACAAAGGACAAAAGCGATGCGTGGGCCGGTCACACCCATTTTCTAGTTTTTTTGTTGAGGCACCGTCACGCTGAAACGCCGTTTGGTGACAAACAATCGGGTGGGTCGACCCCGGCGGTCATGATCGGATCCGGCTAGGCCAATCGGAAAAGGCTCGGAAAAATCCCGTTTGGGCATTTTGCACTAGGCTGCATTCACCATGCTTTGGCTTTACCGATTGCTCTTCCTGCCGGCCTTGATCCTGAGCTCGCCGCTCTATTTGCGGCGGATGTGGCGGCGCGGCGGCTACCGGGAAAACTTTTGGCAGCGGTTTGGCCGCCAGCCCCAATTGCCGGTGAAGCATCCCGCAGTGAAACGCATCTGGCTGCAGGCGGTGAGTGTGGGAGAAGTGCTGGCTATCGGCCCCTTGCTGGCCGCTTGGCAGCGCGAGGGCGGCGTGGAGATTTTCCTGACCACCACCACCAGCACGGGTTACGGTCTGGCCCGTGAACGCTATCAGGGTCAAACCATAGGCATCGGTTACTTTCCCCTGGACTGGTGGTATTTCAGTGCCCGGGCTTGGCGCGCCGTGCAACCCGATCTGGTGATTTTGACCGAGGGTGAACGCTGGCCGGAGCACATTCACCAGGCGGCGAGGCGCGGTGTGCCGGTGGTATGCGTCAATGCCCGGGTGTCGGACCGCAGTTTCCGGCGCATGCTGCGGGTGCGACCGATGGTGGGTCCGCTGTTGGGGGGGATCACCCGCGTGCTGGCGTGCTCGACCCACGATGCCGAGCGGTTTCGCGCCTTGGGCTTTTCAGCGGCCCAGATCACCACCACCGGCAGTATCAAACTGGATGTCAGCATCCCGGTCCTGTCGGCCGAAGAGCAAGGTCGACTGCGCCGGGAGCTTGGCTTGCCCGTCGCCGGATTGGTGCTGATGGGCTCTTCAACCTGGGAAGGGGAGGAGGTCGCCCTGGTCAGGGCGCTCAAACAGGCTCGCGCTGCGGGTCTGGCCTGTTCCTTGCTGATCGTGCCCCGGCACGCTGAGCGCCGGGCCGCCATTGAATTGATGCTGCGCAGCCAAGGGCTGACTTATCATTTCCGTTCCATGCGCAAAGCCGCCGGCGAAGTTGATGTGGCGGTGGGTGACACCACGGGTGAATTGCGAGCCATGCTGCAACTGGCGGATGTGGTATTCGTGGGCAAAAGTTTGCCGCCACATCGCGAGGGTCAGACCCCGGTTGAATCCGCGGTGCTGGGCCGGCCCATTTTGTTTGGGCCGGGCATGGGAAATTTTCATACAATTGCCCGTGAGCTGCTCGACGTTGGCGCCGCCCAGGTGGTGGCCGATGGCGAGGGTTTGGCGACAAAGGCGATTGAGTTGTTGCGCGATCCCGCCCGGCGGGCGGCCGGTGCGGCAGCCGGTCAGGCTTGGCACCAGCAGAATGTCGGGGCGGTGGCGCGGACTTTGGCGGCGATCCGGACGAGTCTGATGTCAGACTGAATCAGCCTTGGCCCGTTTGCCACCGGAAGCGTCGCGCGTCGGCACTTCCAGAGTGCGGCCGGTGATGATCGAGATCATGATGGGCAGGCCGACCACGATCACGGCGGGGACCAGCCAGTGGGGATTTATTTCCATGACAAATCCGACCAGCGCGACCGCCGCGAGTCCCATGGCGAAAAAGGCATGGAATTGACGGAAAGCAAACAGACCGGTCAGGGCCATGATCAAACCGAGGAGCGCGACGGGCCACGAAGTGAGGGCGCCGACAATGCCAAAGACGAAGCCCAGCGGCGCCAGCATGACCTGATCTTCGCGCCGGGTATAAGTCTGGCACCAGATGGCGGGGACAAGCAGACCCAGCAGCAGGCAGTAACCCGGCAGGGGAATGGAGTCCCAATAGGGGGAGTTCAAGTCCAGGGCCTGCTTGAGCAGCAGTGTGCCGGCTAGACCGCGCAAGGGATCGATCCAAAGGAGCGGCACCCACCACCACGGGCGGTGGCGTGCGCTGTCTTCCAAGCTTTGGAAACAGTCGAAACTACGCAGTTGCACCACGGATGACAGCAGTCGGTCCGCCGGAAAGAACAGCAGCAGCAAACCTGGCAGGAACAGACCCCAGTAAATTGTCATGGAACCCGCATACTCTCTCGCCTCGCCCCACAATAGTCCACTGCCATTCGTAATGCCGTCCCCTCGCCCCGGCTAAAGACGTGCGACTGCACCGCTTCGGAGAGTCTTATTTGATGATATCCGAGTTTCACGCCGGCAGAAAATCAGAGCTCGGTGGATTCGGCGGCAAATTCGACCGACGGGGCGGGAAAGTCCCGCACAAAATGGGCGTAATTGATTAACTCATAATTCCCGTCGAGGTGCTCCACGATGGCGGTCATTGATTCGACCCAATCGCCGGAATTGAGGTAGTGAATCCTGCCCAGTTGCTTGTCCGCCGGGGTGTGGATGTGACCACACATGACACCGACACAATCGCGACTGGCGGCCAGCTCGGCAATATGGTCCTCGAAATTGGACACATGGTTCACGGCTTCCTTGACCCGGGCCTTGATGGCCTTGCTGAGTGACCAGTATTCCTTGCCCCGCCAGACGCGGTAGGCGTTGTAGAGGCGGTTGATCTTCAGCAGGGCGCGGTAGCCCCAATCGCCGAGATGGGCGAGGAAGACGAAATTTTTGGTGACGGTGTCAAACACATCGCCGTGCAGCACGAGGTAGCGGCCGCGCGGACCCTCATGGATGTAATCCTCCACGATGGAAAGTCCGGAAAATTCTAGCGGCAGGAAGGCGGTGAGCACGTCATCGTGGTTGCCTCGCAGGTAGATGATCTCGGTGTCACGCTTCTCGAGTTTCTTGAGCACGATGCGGACGAAGCGGGTGTGCGCCTTGGTCCACTGGCCGGCCCGTTTCAACTGCCAGCCGTCGATAATGTCACCGTTGAGGATCAACTTCCGGCACCGGATGGTCCGCAGGAAATGATTCACCTCCTCGATTTTGCAGTCCGGCGTCCCGAGATGGACGTCGGAAATGATCACCGTGCGCACTTGGAGCAGTTTTTTTTCCATGTGATTGTCACTTAATGGGTGTCATTGCCTTTGAAAGCCGGAGGTTTTCCCTCGGGGTGACATCAGTCGTGGCAACAGGAGAAGGGTCACCTAATAAGTGACATTTGCCTTGGGTGAGCAGGTGACGGGCAATATCCGCGGCCGCAGTCGGTCGGGTCAGTTGGGTGAGGCTGTGGCGCCATTCGCGCCAAAGATTGCCTCCATGGGCAAATCCATCACGCAGGACCGTGACAACGGCCCGGGGGGTGGGGGCGAGGGCGCCGATGCCGTGGCGCCGCAGAAGCTCGTAGTTGCCCTCCTCCTGTCCGGGGATGATCTGGTTGACGATCATCGGGCAGCGCGCCGCGATGGCTTCCTGCGTCGTGGCTCCTCCGGCTTTGCTGACCACCGCATGGTGGGTCATAAGCAGTTGCGGAATCTGGTCGGTCCAGCCGAGGATGGTGGCAGGGATGCGACGCCGGTTGGCCAACTTTTGCAGACGCGCCCGCAGGCGCTGATCACGGCCGACGGCACAAGTGATTTCCCAATTGGACTCGGCCAGCAACAGACGGGCCGTGGTCTCCGCATGTTTCGAGCCGGAATTGATGATGTAGAGCACCCGCGGGTTGTGGCCGGTGGCAAGATTGGGCGGCTGCAACTCGCCCGTCTGTGCGGCAAAGAAGGGTTGCACCGGAAACCCGAGGGTATGCAGCAGGGTGGGACTGCGGCCGGCGGCGGTGATCACCCGCGCGGATTCCACGTTGGGGAGATACCAGCCGTGACACCGGGGCAACCACCAGAGCGAATTGATACTGATGGAATCAGTCACGAGGTTGTAATACGGCGCGGAGATGGTCCCGGTCTCGGTCAGTTGTTCCAGCAGGAATGCATAGACGGGATAAGTGCTGCAGATCAAAACGGGCTTTTCCTGCTGAATCATTCCGGCCAGCAGCCGCCGTTCGCGACGCAGGATCCACAAGTGTCGGGGAAAGGGTCGAGTGCGATCAATCCACGCATAAAAGGCACTCCAAAGTCTGGGCAAGCGGTTGATGACCGTGAGGTAACCCCGACGGGCAATCGCATTCAGGCGGGGAGAGGCGAGCGCAAACAGATCGACCACACGGGCAGTGCCAGCTCCGGCCGCGGCGTCGAGGGCGGTGGCAAGATTGCGTGCGGCGGCGTTGTGGCCCTCGCCATACCCGGCGGTGAGAATGATGATCCGGCTCATTTGCTTGTTCCGCCTTGGGCGGCGGCCAGCAGGTCACTTTCGAAGCGCCCGATGACGTGGGACCAGGATTGGAGTTCGAAGCCGGTGCGGGCGGCGCGACGCAGGCCAGACCGGAGCGGTTCATCCCGGGCAAGTTCCACCGCGGCTGCGACCAAGGCCGCCGGTTGATCGACCGGCACCACGAGTCCGTTTTCACGTTGCCGGATAAATTGTCGGGCGGCGGCATAATCAAAACCGGCCACTGCGAGCCCGCTGGCCATGGCTTCAGTCAGGACATTGCCGAAGGTTTCGGTCAGGCTGGCGTGGATATAGATGTCAGCCGAGGCATAGTAACGGCCTATTTCATCACGGGAATAGAAGCCCGCAAAATGGCATTCGGGGTGCGCCTGGATCATTGTCTCGCGCAAAGGACCGTCACCGGCGAGCACGAAGCGCAGGCGGGGATTGACCGCGCGCATGGCGGCATAGCACTGGAAGAGCAGGTCGTAGTTTTTTTCCGCGGCCATACGGCCGACATGCAGGACCACAGGATCTTCCGGACCGGCGCCCCACGAGGTGCGTAGTTCGTCGGAGCGCCGGAACGGCGAAAAACATGCGGTGTCCACCCCGCGGGAAAGCAGGGTCATGTTGGCAAAGCCCAAACGGGTCAGCTCGACACAAAGTTCGTTGGTCGGGGCAAAGGTGCGCGAGGTGCGGTTGTGCACCCGGCGCAACCAGCCGAGCACGACCGGCTGCAGAAAGCTGAACCCGTAGTTGTGCGTATAAGCGTGAAAATTGGTGTGAAAGCTGGATGTGACCGGCACGTGCAATGCCCGGGCCGCACTGACTGCGGTGGCCCCCAGGGGACCCTCCGTGACTACATGAACCAGATCTGGCCGGTCTTTCCGCCAGGCGCGCATCAGCCGGCCCCGGGCGGGCAGGCCGAGCCGCAGGAGAGGGTAACCTGGGATACGCATGCCCGGCATGGGGACCTCATGATATTCCGGGACGAAATCAGTGGTGGACAAGTCATCACGTTGTGGTCGGTAGACGGTGATGGCATGACCGCGAAGGCCCAATTCACGGGCGATGACACCAAATGTCATGGCGACGCCATTGACCTCGGGAGGAAATGTTTCGGTGACAATGGCGAGTTTCAAGGTCGGTAAATTATTGGTGATGCGAACTCTAACCTGACGGCGTGTCGTGACGATCCGGTGTCATTTCGGTGACGAATCGGGCAAATGTGCAAAGACGCAAATCAGACTCACTTCGTGGTTGCACCCGCATGGCCGGATTCTAGGTTCTACTTTTTTACTTGGATGCAAGCACACGGCCCCAAGCGCGTATACACCCCGCAGTCTTTGGAATTCTGGTTCAGTAAACTCGAAAACGACTGGTCTGTCGTGTTCAGTGAGAGCCAGTTGGATGCAGGTCGACGGCTCTATCGTGAAGGGGAGGTCCGTGAACTGGAATTGACGGACAAGGATGCCATTATCCACCGCCGAATCGAAAAAAAGGACGAATACGCGGTTATCGAATGGGAGGGCAAAACCGGGCTTTCCGTGCGTTCCTCCACCACGGACATGGAGGTGGCCAGGGCGCTGGCGGTCGCTGGATTGCACGAAATTGAGGAATTGGTGGCTGATGAGATTTCGCCGCTTTCCGATGATTTTGGCCCCAATGGGCACGGTTCCGGAAATTCAACAAATGGCGCGGCAATCCCGGCGCGAGCCGAAACCAAACCCGCGAGCGACCGCCCCGATACGCAACGGCGGCTCTTGTTGGTTTTCAAAACCAAGACGCGCGGTCTTACCTTCCAGGCCTGTTGGTTGGACGAGGATGGCAAGACCAAGCATCCGGCCTTGGGCACTGCGGCGCACGCCAACGGCAATGGTCATGTCAGTTCCAGTGAACGGGCCAAGCTGATCGGTTTGGCGGCGTATGCGCGCAAGGCCCACTTTCAATACAATCAGGAGTCGGGAGTCTACCTGATGGCCTCCCTGGTGGAGATTCCCAATTTCCTGAAGGGCACCCTGCCGGCTTGGAAAAAATTGTTTTCGATCGAATTGGATGACAAGTCGCTCAACCTGTTGAAAGGCACCCGCGCGATCGACATCGAGGCAATTGCGGAATCGGCGACGAGTGGCTTCACGCCCGGGGGGGCACCCGCCGGGGACAATCCCCTGAACCTGCGGTGGATCTTCCGCGCCGGGGAAAAAATGCTGTCGGCCACCGAGGTCAAGGCATTGCTCAGGCATGACGGCCAGCCGGTGATACTGCCCAATTTCGGCATCGTGTCTCTCTCGCCCGAACGCTGGGAAAGCTACCGAAGCTGGCAGCGCAACATCAAGGAAACCCAAGGCGACGGCACCTTGCCGCCGTATCTGGTGTTTTCACTTTTCAATGATGCCCGGTTGAAATTGACCCTAACCCCCGAAGTCGAGGCCTGGCGGCAACAGGTCCTTGCCCCTTCGAATCCCTCTTCGGATATGCCGGAAGTATTGCGTCCCTATCAACGCCGCGGCGTGGAATGGTTGGCGCACTTGGGTGAAGTCGGCTGTCATGGCCTGCTGGCGGATGAAATGGGCCTGGGCAAGACCCTGCAAATCATCACGCTTTTGGCGACGCGCCCCCTGACCGATCGTCCCAGCCTGGTGGTATGTCCCGCCAGTGTGGTGCCGGTTTGGCAGGAGGAGATTACGCGATTTTTCCCGGAACTGAAGGTGGAGGTCATCAAGGCCGGCCACGACTTCACCACGCATACGGCCAAGGTGGTCTGGATCGCGAGCTACACCCAATTGCGCAAACACCGCGAACTGCTGCCCCAATGTGAATTTGGCTACGCGGTGTTGGACGAAGGCCAGTTCATCAAGAACCCGGACGCCAAGATCACGCAGACCTGCTTTGCGGTGCGGGCACAGCGCCGGATTGTCCTGACGGGCACTCCGTTGGAAAATCGTCAGCTCGATCTGTGGAGCATTTTCCGTTTCCTGCTACCCGGCCTCTTGGGTTCGCGGGCGGTCTTTGAAGCGGCGCTCAACACGGACCGTCGGGGCACGATGGAACGACTGCGAACCCAATTGGCTCCCTTTATATTGCGCCGCACGAAGAAGGAGGTCGCGAAGGAATTACCGCCCAAGGTGGAGATGGATTTGCTTTGCCCGCTGACGGAGGTGCAACGGGCGGAATACGCCCGGACCTGTGCCGAAGGTTTGGAAAGACTGGGTGACGACGTGGGCACGGCCATGCGCGAAAAATCCTTCGGTTTTCTCGCGCTGCTCACGCGTTTGCGACAAACCTGCTGCGACCCCGACATGCTGCCGTGGCGGAAGTCGCCGCTGAGTGATTCGGGCAAGATCAACCTGTTGATGGATAAGCTGACCGAAGTCATCGAAAACGGACACAAGGTCGTAATCTTTTCCCAATTCGTGATGTTTCTCGAAAGGGTGAAGACGGCCCTGGAGTTAAATTTTCCCGAATTGGCCCGTTTTGAACTGACCGGCATGACGTTGGACCGGCAAAAGCCGGTGCAGGATTTCCAGACTGCGGAAGGTGCGGCGGCCATGTTGGTCTCGCTCAAGGCGGCCGGCACCGGCATCACATTACATGCGGCGGATTACGTGTTTTTATTGGACCCATGGTGGAATCCGGCGGTGGAGGCACAAGCCGTGGATCGGGTGCACCGGATCGGGCAGACCAACACGGTATTCGTCTATCGCATGGTCACGGCCGGCACGATTGAGGAACGCATCCAGGAATTGAAGGCGGACAAGAAAGACTTGTTCGACAAATTGATCGGTGGTCTGGGCGGAGATTTTGATCTGAGCCAGCACTTTTCCTCCTTGCAGAGTTTGGTGCAACTGACCGCCCAGGTGGAATCCGACCCGGACGGCCAGTCCTGATTGGGGACTTGGGCCGGGCATCCACTTGGGTTTGACGTGTTTTATGGAAAATTAACCCCGAACCTTGGGCGCAGGCTTGTTTTGCCCAAGGTGAAGGCTACGGTGACGAAAAGTGGACGCTATTTTTGAGATCCTATTTCCGGGCAGGAGAATCGACGCCGAATTTTCGGGTGGGCAGGGTGGGTTTGACCCTGACGCGGAGACTGGCCGGACCAAAGGGGTCGACGGATGAAGACGGTTACCGACCCGGCCAAATTGATCATGGACCGGCTGCTGCGGCTGCTGCGTTGGCGCGTGTGGCTGGCGGAACGACTGCAACCGACGGAATGGCAACTCACCCTGGCATGGGCTTCATTGGCGGGGTTTCTGGGCGCGCTGGCGTCCTTGTTTTTTGCCGCATGTGCGGAGGGCATTCACCAGGTGCTGACGAACTCGAATGCCGGCGTGGTGGAATCCATGCGGCGTTTACCCTGGTGGGCAACGCTGGCTGTTCCGGCAGTCGGCGGTTTGTTGGCAGGTGTGGTGCTGATGATGGGCAAGCGCTTGGTCCCGGGCAAGAGTTCGACCGACTACATGGAAGCCATTGTGATCGGTGATGGTCATCTGCCGCTGCGCAGCAGCCTGGTGAAAATCACCGCGGCGCTTTTTACCATCGGTTCCGGGGGATCGGTCGGTCGGGAAGGTCCCATGGTGCAATTGGCGGCCTTGATGGCTTCCTTGATAGGGCGCTGGCGGCGGTTTTCACGCCAACAGCTGCGTTTGCTGGTGGCCTGCGGCGGGGCCGCGGGCATCGCCTCCGCCTATCATGCACCGATCGGGGGATCCTTTTTCGTGGCCGAAATCATTCTTGGCACCATTGCCATGGAGAGTCTGGGCGCACTCGTGGCGGCGGCGGTGACGGCGGCCCTCACCATGCAAGTGTTGGGCAACGCGCAGGCCCTTTATCTGGTGGGGGATTTCAAGCTCAGCTCGCCGTGGGAAATGGGGCCTTATCTGATCCTCGGTTTGTTGGCCGGTTTGGTGGCGCCGTTTTTCCTGCGTTCCCTGCGCTTGGCCGAGTCATTTTTCGTCGACACGAAGCTGCCGTTGATCGGCCGCTTGACCTTGGGAGGGTTGTTGGTCGGAGCCATTGCGATCAATGTGCCCGAAGTCTGCGGCAATGGTTACACCGTGGTGGTGGACATCCTAAATGGCAGGATCATCTGGTTGGCACTGATCGGCATCATGTGCTGCAAATGGCTCGCAACCGCCTCTTCCGTCGGTTCCGGCGCGCAGGGTGGCGTGTTCACCCCGACCCTGTTCATGGGGGCCTCGGGCGGTTATCTTTTTGGTTCGGCCATCCACGGGATGTGGCCGCACCTGGTGCCCAACCCGCAGGCCTTTGCCCTAGTCGGCATGGGGGCGTTCCTCTCGGCGGCAAGTCGGGCTCCGGTGATGGCCGTGATCATGATTTTTGAAATGAGCCTCAGCTATGACATTATTCTTCCTTTGATGTTGTGCAGTGTCGTCGCCTATTTCACTGCCCGGGGAATTGACACCCATTCACTTTACGGGGAAGTGCTGCGCCGGAAACGTGCCGAGGATCCCACAGCCGTGTTGGAGGTCGGGAAGGTGCGCGATTTGGTCAAACCCAATCCCCCGACCGTGGCCCCGACGGCCCGGTTTGCGGAAATCGCCCGATTGTTTCTCTCAGTGCGGGTCAACAATGTGTATGTGACGGATCCCGAGGGACATTTTCTGGGGGCAGTGTCGCTGCATGACATCAAACCCTATCTCGGTGAGGCGGGGGTGGCCGACCTGGTGTTGGCGGGTGATATCCTGCGCGAGGATTTTCCGAGGCTTGATCCTGATCACGCCTTGAGCGAGGCACTGGGCAAGTTTCTGGGCAGCGATGTCCAACGTTTGCCGGTGGTGGATGCGGCCGGTTTGTTACTGGGCAGTCTGTCCAAAAACGACCTGATGCTCGCCCTGGTGGAGTCGCGCAAGAAGCCGGAAAAAGACGCCTGATGGCGTCGCATGGTTGTGGAATCAACGGGGTCGGGCTGCGGCCCGGACGACGCGATTCAATCGCGGCGCATGAAAATACCCGTTCCGGCGGTGTTTTGCAGGTTTGTGACATGCGCGACACGGATTCGTAACAATCGTGGGCTAAAACTGCACCGTCCCACAAACCTACCAACCAAAATGAGTAATCGTATGTTCACATTCAAATCCAAATGGATCGCCCTGCTTGCAGGCGTCGCCCTGATCACCAGTCCGGTGCTGGCCGGAGAAAGTGGTGCCCTGCTTGATGTTCTTATCCGCAAGGGGATCATCACGGACCAGGAAGCCGAGGATATTCGCGCCGACCTTTCCCGTGAATCCCAGGAATTCGTCATTTCCTCCGTCTCCGGCGGCAAGGCGACCAACTCCATTGCCCTGAGCGGCCGCATGCAGTTGCAATATGCCGGTCTCTCCACCGACCAAAATGTTGCGGCCACCAGCCAGTTCTTCCTCCGTCGCATTTATTTCGGCGTCAAAGCCGGCGTGGGTGCGGATTGGACGGCCAACTTGAACTATGATTTTTCCGGCGGCAATTTCGACAAGGCCTACATGGAATGGAGCGGTTATGCCGGCGGCACGCCGATCGCGCTCGATTTCGGTTTGCGCAAGGTCAACCTCGGCTACGAAGAGACCATGTCTTCGGGCAGTCTAAAGTCGATCGAGCGTTCCCCCGTCACCCGTTTCTTCGTGGAGCCAAACAATGGCCGGCGGTTGGGTGCGGCGAGTTACCGCATCGGCGCCTATCTTGAAGGGGGCGACGTCAATGCCCGCAAAGCCAAGACTTCCGGATTCTTTTTCGGTGCCGCCGCCACCAACCCGCAACGCACCGAGACCACGGGCGATGGATCGGTTGATGGTTCCAAAAGCAGTGGCAGCAGCGCGAACAACACGGTCGCACTCTGGGCCGATGCCGGCTACACCAGCATGTTCTCCGGCGGCAAGCTGAAGGTCGGTGCGGGTGTCGGGTTCCTGCCTGACCAAGGTGGCGTCAAGAACACCGCACTGGGTCAGGGCTACGACATGAATGTCTTTTCGCTCTATGGCGATCTGACGATGGGCAAGTTCAACCTGGCCGGTGAATATCTCTCCGCCTCGGTCGACAGTGGTGCGGCAGTGGGCAAGGATGCCAGTCCCAGTGGTTACTGGATCCAGCCTTCCTTTGCGCTTACGGAGAAAATTGAGGCGGTTGCCCGCTTCAGCAGTGTGGACGCCGACGGTCGTGGCGTGAAGATTTCAGACGGCGTGCGCTCGTCTCCGGCAGCCAAGACCGGTCAGAAGCTTGAGGAAATATTTATCGGAATGACCTACACTTTTGTGCCCGACGGCATGAAGTGGCAACTCGGTTACACCGACAGCAAATTGAGCGATGGTGCATCCGAGAATGGATCCGGCATTCGTTCCCAGATGCAGATCGACTTTTAACCCTGGTTTTCAATTGCAACAAAAACATCAACAGTCATGAAAAAATTACTCATACTCGCCCTGGCCTCCCTGGCCGCGACCTCACTGCAGGCTCAGAAACTCGTCATCAAGGGTTCCGACACCCTGGGCGCCAAACTCGTGCCGATGCTGTCCGAAGAATACAAGGCCCAGCATCCCGGCGTCAGCTTTGAAATCGCCGCGGAGGGTTCCACGACCGGCATAGCAGCCATCACTGACAGCACGGCTGATATCGGCATGGCTTCCCGTCGGGCCAAGCCCACCGAAATGTCCGCCGCCCAGGCCAAGGGGGTTTCGATGAAGCCCACCATCGTGTGTTACGATGGCATTGGGGTCGTCGTGAATGCGGGCAGCCCAATCAACGATCTGACGCCGCGCCAGGTGGAGCAGATCTTCACCGGTGACATCACGGACTGGTCCGCCGTGGGTGGTCCGGCTGGCAAGATTTCGGTCTACACCCGCAATACTTCGTCCGGCACCTATTCCGACTTCAAGGCCTTGGCCATGAAGAAACGTGATTATGCCTCCTCCTCCCAAAAGATGGCGGGCAATGAGCAGATTGCGGCGGAAGTCGCCAAGAACCCCAATGGCATCGGTTATGTGGGCATTGCCTATATCAGTGACCCTGGGCTCAAGGCCGTGGGGATCAATGGGGTTCATCCCTCCAAGGAAACGGTGCTGTCCAAGGCTTATCCCTATGCCCGCCCGACCTTCTACTACACCAACGGCGAGCCCGTGGGTGAAGCCGCCAAGTTCATCGAGTTCACCCTCAGTGACGAAGGCCAGAAGATCGTGGAAAAGGTCGGTTTCGTGGCGATTCGTTAAGCCTCACCAAATAATGTCACAAGCCCGCTTGACCAAGCGTCGGCGGGCTTTTGTGCTGTCAACCGGTTTATCACGACCGCACCAACGCAATGGATTCCAAGTCCCCGGATAACGAACCTTCATTTCCCATCAGGAAATCCCGCGTGAGATTCCTGGGTCTGAGTGTGGACGATTTCATCCGGCATTTTTTTCAGGGCAATGCCGTGGTTTCAGTTGTGGTGCTCGCCCTGATCACGATTTTCCTGTTCCGGGAAGGCACTGATTTCTTCACCCAAAACCAGCGCAACCTGAAGATTTACCGTCAGGCTGGTCTGGAATATGTCGATTACATCCGCCAACAGGTGGATGACCACACGGCCCTGAGTCGTTACCTCGCGGATATGCGGCGGCAACAGTTCCTGTATTACACCGAAGAGAAGGGCATGGATCTGGCTGCGGCCAATGCCCAATTACGGTCGTTTGACGAGTTTGCCGACAATTACAGTTATGCCGTCGACCCGCTGCGTGATGTGCTCTCGGACCTCACGGATGTCGCCTCGGCCATCAAATCAAAATTCCTGATCTCCGAGGACAAGCAAACCGAGCGGGAGCAATTGCTGGCAGAAGGCAAAAAGGACGAGGCCGCCAAGGTGGAGCAAATCACGGTGGATTTTGATGCGGAATTAGCCCCCTTGGTGGGCATTCTGCCCACCTACCGCACGATCACTGCGGAATTTGGCCGGCAACTGGAGGAAGTTCTCGGGCAGGCCCCGGTCATGCCCACGGACGAAATCGCGGCCCGTCTGGTCCATTTCAAGGCACTCACCCGGACCTACCTGGCGGGTTTTCCCGCCATCGAAAGGAATCTGGAGACATGGGATTATCACAAGGAGGTGCCATTTTTCCGTTCCATCAGTGCCTTTATCTTTGGTCGGGATTGGCTCACGGCCAGCTTTTGGCAGGATTGGTATGGGGTCGTGCCCCTTGTGGTGGGATCGCTGATGGTGTCATTTGTCGCCCTGTTGCTGGCGGTTCCCATGGGCGTGGGTGCGGCGATTTACGTCAACCAGATCGCCACGGAAGCGGAACGCCGGTTGATCAAACCCGGTATTGAATTCATTTCCGCGATTCCCTCCGTGGTGCTGGGATTCTTCGGCATCGCCGTGCTGGGCCAGGCTTTGCGGGCCCTGTCGCAGCAAGGCTGGATGGAATGGGTGCCGGGTTTCCCCTACAGTGAGCGGCTCAACATTCTGACCGCCGGCTGCCTGCTGGCCCTGATTGCCGTCCCCACCATTTTCACCCTCGCCGAGGATGCGCTCAACAACGTGCCCCGGCCCTTCAAGGAAGCTTCCATGGCGCTCGGGGCATCGCGCCTGCAGACCATCATCCGCATCATAGTGCCCGCCTCGCTTTCGGGTATTATTTCCGCGGTGCTGCTCGGTCTGGGCCGGGTGATTGGTGAGACCATGGTGGTGCTGCTCTGTGCCGGCAATCGCATTGCCATCCCGGATTTCACGGCGGGGCTGGCCGTGATCACCCAACCGGTGCACACCATGACCGGCATCATTGCACAGGAAATGGGTGAAGTGGTGCGGGGCAGCATTCACTACCGCGCGCTGTTCGTGGTGGGTATCTTGCTGTTTTTCCTGGCGCTCGGCATCAACTACCTCGCGCAGAAGATTGTGCGCCGCTATCGCATCTCCATCGGCTGAACTCATGGACGTCACCGCCCCGCACAATATTTTCCAAAAGCGCTCGACCCCGGGTTCCCGCTGGGAGAACCGGATTTTTTGGGCCTTCCGGGCCGCGACTTATCTGGTGTTGCTTTGCGGCGCCTCGGTCTTTCTGACCATTTTCATCAAGGGAGCCGGCACGGTGTTCAAGACGGAGGCTCCGTTCATCAACACAACCTTCTTCACGGAGGCTCCGGAATCGCTTTATGTCTTTGAATATGAGGGCGTGAAACACGAGATGGGGGACCGGGAGTATCGGTCCTTCACCGACGCAAATCCCGCCGCGGCAAAAGTGCATGCCGACAGTTACGTCTACTCCGCCGGTGGCATCTTCCCGGCCATTGTCGGCACCGTGCTGTTGGTGGTGGGTTCCATGACCATTGCCCTGATTCTGGGCGTCTGTGCGGCAGTATACCTCAGCGAATACGCCAAGGAAGGTCGGTTCATCCGCTTTGTGCGCCTCGCCATATTGAATCTCGCGGGGGTGCCTTCCATCGTATTCGGGCTTTTTGGCTTCGGCATGTTCGTGAATTATTTTGGTTGGAATGTCTCACTGGTCGCCGGTTGGTTTACCCTGGCGTTCATGGTGCTGCCGGTGGTGATCACCGCCTCGGAGGAATCACTGCGCTCCGTGCCAAAAGGCTTTCGGGAAGGCTCCCTGGCCCTGGGCGCCACCCATTGGCAGACCATCCGGAAAAATGTCCTGCCCTACGCCCTGCCGGGCATCCTGACCTCGTCAATCCTGGGCATTGCGCGGGTGGCAGGGGAAACCGCGCCGATCATGTTCACCGCCGCCTATGTCATCCGCGACAAGCTCCCGTGGGAGGATCTGCACCGTGCGAGTGATTTCATTTTTCAGGGGGTCATGGCGCTGCCTTATCACATTTACGTGGTGAGTTCAAAAATCCCCCAGAACGAATACACCGAGCGGGTGCAATACGGCACCGCCTTTGTCTTTTTGCTGATCGTGGCACTGATTGCCGCGGCCTCGATCATCCTGCGTAATCATCTCCGTAACCGTTACAAATGGTGACTCACCCACTTTCCATGGAAACCAGCCCGCCGACCGCCCCCTCGAATCCCGTCGCCAACCAAATTGGCGCGGTGCCGCCTGCCACCGCAAACCCGGTGGGCAAGACCCTGATCGACATTGATCACGTGGATTTTTTTTACGGGGCCAACCAGGCATTGTTCGATGTGGACATGAAGATCGAGGAGAAGAAGGTCAGTGCCTTTATCGGCCCATCGGGCTGCGGCAAGTCCACCTTGCTGCGCTGCCTCAACCGCATGAATGACCTGATTGACGGCACCAAGGTCAAGCGCGGTCAGATCAGAATCCGCGGGGTCGACATTTACAGTCCGGAGGTGGATGCCATTGAATTGCGCAAACGCGTCGGGATGGTCTTCCAGAAATCCAATCCCTTCCCCAAGTCGATTTACGAGAACATCACCTACGGCTTGCGCCTGCAGGGGGTCAGCAACAAGGCGCATCTCGACGAGGTGGTCGAAAAATCCCTGCGTGGAGCCGCGTTGTGGGACGAGGTGAAGGATCGGCTCAACACCTCCGGTCTGGGTCTGTCGGGCGGACAACAGCAACGACTGTGCATTGCACGAGCGATTGCGGTGGAGCCGGAAATTATCCTGATGGACGAGCCCTGTTCGGCCCTGGACCCGATTTCCACCTCGAAGGTGGAGGAGCTGATCCACGAATTAAAATCACAGTTCACCATCATCATCGTGACCCACAACATGCAACAGGCGGCTCGTTGTTCGGACAAGACCGCCTTCTTTTATCTGGGCAAGCTGATTGAATACGCCGATACGCAAACCATCTTTATGAACCCCGGCAATGCCCAGACCGAGGCCTACGTCTCCGGACGCTTTGGCTGAGTTGCCCCCACCCTGATCAAAACGCCTGTCCTCCCCACATCATGAAACGCTTTTTCGACGCCGAACTGGAAACATTTCGCAGCCATCTGATCAAGATGGGCGAGACCTCCATCCAGCAACTCAACGACTCCATCAAGGCATTGGTGGAGGCCGACATTGGACTGGCGGACCGGGTGATCGCCCGCGACGATGAATTGGATCAATTGGAGATCAAAATAGACGAGGAGGCCATGCGGTATATGAATCTGCGCGCACCGATTGCCACCGAACTGCGGCTGGTGATCGTGGGCATGAAGGCTTCACACGACCTTGAAAGGGTGGGTGACGAAGCCACGGGCATTGCCAAGCGGGCGGTGCGCCTGGCCGCCGAGCCGCCGCTTAAACCCTACCTCGATATTCCTCGCATGGCCGGCATGGCCGGGACGATGTTAAGGGATGCCCTCGATTGTTTCCTCAATGGCGATGCCGTAATAGCGGCGGATGTCATCCGTCGGGATGCCGAGGTCGATGCCATCAACAAGCAACTCTACCGGGAGCTTTCAAGTTTCATGCTGGAACAACCCGACACCATCAGCCGCGCGATAGAACTGATGTTCATTTCCAAATCGATTGAGCGGATAGCCGATCACGCCACCAACATTGCCGAGGAGATGATCTACCTGGCAAAGGGCAAGGACGTGCGGCACGACCAGAATTTGAAAAACGGCAGTTGACCGACCCTGACCCTGAGGCTCTGCCAGTGCGTCACTGGCCGCCTAATCGTCAATCCGGCCCCGCACGCGGGCCCACTGGTAGCCCAAGCGTTCGTAGATCGCCCAGGTGCTGTTTTCGAGGCCATCCAAGCCCCAAAGCCATTCGGACCACGTAAACCGGTCATTGTCCTTGGCATGAAAATCGGCGGGGCAGGCGAGGGGGTGTAGCCCCGCCTTGCGCATGAGGGCAATGGCCCGCGGCATGTGCCAGGCCGAAGTGACCAGGGCGAAGGGACGGTCGCCGATCAGTTTCTGGAGCGCAAGGGCCTCGTTTTCCGTATCACGACCATGGTCCGTCTGTTCCAACCGGCTGGGATCCAATCCGAGAGATGTGGCGGCTTGGGCGAGAATTTCGGCGTGGGTTTGCAGACCGGGGTAACCCGGCCCGGTGGTGATGATTTTGGCCTCGGGCAACAACCGGGCCAGCCGCACGCCCTCAACGACGCGGGCCAGGGCATAGGGACTGAGCTTGCTCGTGGCGGGCAGCAAGGCCACGTCGGCATGGCCGCCACCGAGCACGACGATGTAGCGGCAGGCGGCCAAGGTGGTCGGCAAGGTATCGCCCGCGGAGAATTCCGGGATTGCGGGATATTGCTGTTCCAAGGGTTGAAGCAGTAGCAATCCCACCTGCCGGTGGCTGGAAATGCCCAATATGAGCACGCCTGCCACGATCAGGGTGCGCCCCAGGCGGGGCCATTGCTTCCGGTAAGACAGTATCACCCCGAATATGATCAGGCCCAGACCGGCCGTGAATGGCATCAGGCAGAACGCGATCGCCTTTTTAAGCCAAAACATAGGATGGTGAAAGTGGGGCGGCCAACGGGACTCGAACCCGCGACCCCTTGAATCACAATCAAGTGCTCTAACCAACTGAGCTATGGCCGCCGTGAAGAGTGGCAGAACTTCACGACCCGTCCGGTGACTGTCAATCCCTTCTTCTGGCGGATTGCCATTGCTGGGTAGGTCTGCAGCTGGCAGCAATCAGTGTGCTCATGCAGCGCCTGCGGATCCTTACCTTCAATATCGCCCACGGACGCGGACTGACCCCCATCTCGGGTTTCACACTGGGGCGGAAACTGCGCGCCAATTTGCGCAAGATTGGTCGTCTGATCAACGAACTCGAGCCCGATGTGGTCGCCCTGCAGGAAATCGACCAGAACTCCCGTTGGGCCGGCAACTTTGATCATTTGGAATACCTCAAACTGCACACGGGATTCCAACACGCCATTTTTGGGATCAACAACCGTCGGGGGGGGCTTTTGAATCTCAATTATGGCAATGCCATCCTGTCCCGGCATCCGATCATCGAGTCCGAGAGTATCGTTTTTGGGGCCCGGACCGTGGGCGAAAAGGGTTTTCTTTATGTGGAATTGGATGTTGGCGGTAAGCGTGTGCCGATCGTCAACCTGCACCTGCATTATCGCTCGCGCGTCCATCGGTTTCGCCAGGTGGAACAGGTGATGGATTATGTGACCCACAAGCATCATCACCGGCGTGACCACTGGCATATGCCCCCGATCGTGTGCGGCGACCTCAATAATCCCTCACATCTGCCTGATGCCACCGCTGAATTGTTGCGTTATTTTTCATTGCACGGGGATTATTCCCTGCATCCCAAGGCAGGACGGACTTTTCCGTCCCCCATGCCCAGTCGGGCCCTGGATTTCATCTTTTTACCGCCGGCGTGTGGTGAAGTAAAATGCGAGGTGGTGCGAAGTTTTCTCTCCGACCACCGACCGGTATGGGTCGATTTCACTTTGGCATAGTTTTCTTAAAACAGACTTTGCTCCGCGCACGATTGTCGTGCAGGTATTGAGTCTTTCCATGTCCCGCCTAGCCCAAGCCTTTGTCCGTGCCCGTGCGTCCCACCGCGCGGCGTTTGTCGCCTATCTTTGTGCCGGCGATCCCAATTTGGAGACCTCGCTGGCGGCCTGCCGGGTTTTGCTTGAGAATGGGGTGGATATTCTCGAGTTGGGGGTGCCCTTTTCCGATCCCCTGGCCGATGGTCTGACCAATCAGCTGGCGGCCCAGCGCGCGCTGGAAAGCGGCATGACCATGGCGAGGGTCCTGGAATTGGTCCGCCGGATTCGGGAGTTCAGTGAGGTGCCGATTGTCTTTTACACCTATTACAACCTCGTTTTTGCCAATGGCGTGGATGCGTATGTGGCGGCTGCCCGGGCGGCCGGAGTCGACGGGATGCTCACCTTGGATTTACCGCCGGAGGAGGCAGGAGAGGTGGCCGCAGCGGGCAGGAAACACGGCATGGAAACGGTGTTCATTGTGGCACCGACCACGCCCGATGCCCGGATCGATCGGATTGTGGCATGTGCCACCGGTTTTATTTATTACGTCTCACGGGAGGGAGTCACCGGCGTGCGGGATCAGGTGGCAACCAACATCCCGGAGGCGATTGGCCGCATCAAGGCGCGCACAACCCTGCCGGTGGTGGTCGGCTTTGGCATATCCACGCGGGAGCAGGTTGCCCAAGTGGCGATGCATGCCGACGGGGTCGTTGTGGGCAGTGCCCTGGTCAATATCATCCGCAAATATCCGGATGCGGTGGATGAACTCTGCCGCCAACTTAAAGTGGTGACTACCGACTTGGTGGCCGGCACAGTGTTGCCCGTTAATTCGAACTGACCATGGCACGTAAAATACTGCTCATCGACGATGACCGCATGCAGTTCAGCCTGACCCGGCAACTGTTCAAGGCCTTCGTGGCCAGCCATTATGAGCTGGAGTGGAAGGCCACCTATGAGGAAGGGTTGGAGGCATTGCTGCACGGGGACTATGAGGCTTGTTTGTTGGATTACCGTTTGGGACCCCGTGATGGGCTGGAACTGATCCGCGAGGCGACGGAGCGCGAGTGTCGGGTGCCCATTATTTTTCTGACTGCTGAAACCGGATCCAAGGTGGACATTGAGGCGATGAATGCCGGGGCTCTGGATTATCTGGTCAAGGGAGAATTCAGTGCCCCGATGCTGGAACGTTCCCTCCGTTATGCCCTGAAGCTGGCGAAAACCTTGGAGGCGCTGCGGCAATTGGCCACGCGCGACGAGTTGACCGGTCTGTTGAATCGCCGGGTATTCGAGAACATATTGCGCGAGGAAATGGAACGATCCCAGCGGTTTGGTCGTTCCTTTGCACTGACCTTGCTGGACATAGACCACTTCAAGAATGTCAATGACACGCACGGCCATCCGGTGGGCGATATCGTGCTCCGGGAGGTGGCACAACGCTTGCAGGGCGCATTGCGCAGCGTCGACCGCGTGATGCGCTATGGCGGTGAGGAATTTGTGGTGTTGATGCTGGAAAGTGATCTCGCCATGGCCACGACCTCGACGGAGCGCATGTGTGCTGCCATCCGGAACAAGCCGGTGGCCGCGGGTGAGCTTAGTCTGCCGATCACGATCAGTGCCGGCATGGCGGTGTTCCCGCATGATGGAGCCAACCGGGCTGACATCGTGCAAGCGGCGGACCAGGCCCTATACGCGGCCAAGACCCGCGGGCGCAATCGGGCGGTCGCTTTTCAGGATTGTGTGGTTCGTTGATTGTCCGGCACCAGCACGCGCAGGCTCCGTGGTCGCACGCTGATGGTGACCCGGGCCCCGGTGACAAAGGGTTCCCCGTCCGTGTGGATCAGGCCCGGGGCTTGCCGGTCGATGACGAATTTTTCGCCCCGCAATCGAAGGGCATGGGGACTGCCGCCGACGCGTTGGGTAAACAAGCGATAGCCCAAGGGGATGGCCTGGAGCAGGTTCACCGGTTTGAGCACCGTAAGATCAAGGATGCCGTCATCCACCCGGGCCCCGGGGGCAATGTAACAGTTGTTGCCGAATTGATCGGAATTGGCCACGGACAGAATGAAGGCCCGGACGAGCAAATCCTGCCCGCCGCCGTGGATATGCACTTCCGGTGCTTGGTAATTCCTCCAAGCGGCCAACGTCGTGCCGATATAGGCCCCGAAACCACGGCGCGAAACCTTCGTGAATCGCTCACTGATTTCGGCGTCAAAGCCCAGCCCCATGACATTGAAAAATGCCCTTTCGTTGGCGAAACCGGAGTCGATCAGCCGAACCTGACCCTTGAGCAAATTGGCAAAGGCCCCGTGCCCCGGGCCCGGAATCCCGAGATGTCGACCCAATCCGTTCCCCGAGCCGCAGGGGATCAATCCCAAGGTTGACGGAGAATCGACCAAAGCGGTGGCGATTTCATTCATGGTGCCGTCGCCTCCAATGGCCACCACCACGTCGCAACCTTCGGCAATGGCTTGTCGGGCAAGATCGGTGGCATGCAAGGGTCTTTCCGTGGGCACCACGGTGGCGTCAAGACGGTGCTCCCGGATGAATTCACGGGCGCGGGCCAGCAGATGGGGATTGCGTGCGTTGTGGCCGGATCGGGGGTTGAAAATGAATCGTAGTTTCAAGCCAGGCAGACGCTAGAGGGATGCCGGTCGGCAGGGCGAGCGTGGAACGCGGCCGATGGAATGGAAATCACGCGCTTGTAACCGTCCGGATCGTGCCCTCAGACTTCAACCGGCATGGCTTCCTTCAACGTGATTCATGTGCTCACCGGCTGCACGGCGGTGGGCAAAACCGAGACTGCCCTGGCATGGGCGGAAGCCAATCATGCGGAAATTCTCTCCTGCGATTCCCTGTTGTTTTACCGCGGCATGAACATCGGCACCGCCAAGCCTACGGTGCAGGAACTTGGGCGGGTGCCCCATCATTTGATCGATATTTGTTCGCCGGACGCGGCCATGGACATTGCCCGCTATGTCATGATGGCCCAGGAGGTGATCAGGGACCTGGCCGCACGCCATTGTCCGGTGCTGGTCGTGGGCGGAAGTGGATTTTATCTGAAGGCCTTTTTCGCCCCGGTGGTGGATGCCGTGCACGTGCCGCCTGACATGCGCCAGAGGGTGGGGGCAATGACCCTGGCCCAGGCTGTGTCCGAACTAAACCGGCTCAACCCGGATGGGTTGGGGCAGCTTGATCAGGCCAATCCCCGGCGAGTCACCCGCGCCCTGGAACGCTGTCTGGCCTCGGGCCGCACCCTGCGGGACTTGCAGGTGGATTTTGCCACCCAGCCAGCTCCATTTGCCGGTTATGAAATAAAATTGGTGGAACTGGCGCGCCCGCCAGACGAGTTGGAGCAACGCATCAGAATGCGGGTGATTCAGATGATTGAGGCGGGTTTGATTGCCGAAGTGGAGCACCTCCTGCCTTTGGGCATGGGTAACAACCCCAGCGCTGCCGGGGCAATTGGCTATCGCGAAGTTCAGGCCATGCTGGAAGGCAAGTTGCCCCGGGAGGCATTGGTGGATGAAATCGTCAAGAACACCCGGTCGTTGGTGAAAAAACAACGCACTTGGTTCCGCACTCAATTGCCGTCCCATCGCCAGATGCCGGCGGCCGGGGTGGCAATCGACCAGCTGTTTGCAGGTTCGTGAAACCTGCCTGTCAGAGTGGTAATCGTGAAACGGCGGTCGCGTGCCAACGACTGAATCCTGCCGGAAGAGAGGCAGTCAGCAAAGTGGTCAAATCCGGGCCCGGGACAGGGAATTCACGGTGCATCCCGCGGCAAGTTTACCGCACGGTCGCCTGCTGATCCTCAACCAAGATATTATAATAACCAAGGGAACTGCCATCCAGTCGCTGCAATTCAGCCATGGCAGTCCGGAGATTTACCCGCGCCTGCAATTCAGCCACTCGCGCGGTTTCCAGATCATCCTGGGCTTCCAATACCCGCCGGCTGGTGGAAAGACCGGCATCGAAACGGGCCTTTTCCAATTCGTATTGCTTTTCGCTCAGACCGGTGGCTTTGCGGGAGATGGCGACGCTCGCGAGATTGGTTTCCACGGAACGAACCGCCGAGCGCACCAAGACCTCTAGGTTTTGCTCCATCTGCCGCACGCTGGTTTGTTGGCGCTGATAGGAATTCAAAGCGGTCTGATAGCGCGCTTTGTCCAGGCGCCGACCCCAGGGCATTTTCAAGGAAAGATCAACCTGCCACGAGTATCCGTCACCATTGGGCAGGCGATCCAAGGCTCCACCGGCACTGTTGTCCCGGGCATTGTAGCCGACTGCTCCTCCCAAATCCAATGCGGGCATGCGATTGCGCTTAGCCGTGGCGACATCGATTTCGAGCTGCTTGAGTGAATTCGTTGCGGCCACGTAGTCGGGTTGTGTGTCCCGGGCCATCTGCAAGGATACGCCAAAATTTGGCGTGGGGTTGTCGACGGCGGGCAGGCTGACCTCACCCAAATTGGTGTTGAACTCGAACTGGCCAATCAAGTTGAGCAATCCGTCCTCGGCATCACGCACACTCTGTTGGGCTAGGATAACACCCCGGCGGGAGGTTTCCACTCCGACTTCGGCCTGCAAGACGTCAAGATCGGTGGCGACCCCGGTATTTTTTCGGGTTTTGTTTTCCTCGTAGAGTTTTTGGGCAAGTTCGAGGCTGCTGACCCGGACTTTCAACTGTTCACGGGCAAAAACCAGGTTGTAATAAGCGGACTCGGTATCGCGCACCAACTGCAGCACCTGGCCCTTGTATTTCAGGTTGGCAATGGTCACGCCGATTTCAGCCTTGTCGATCGCGGCGCGATTGACGGCTGATCCGGCATTTTTCAACAAGGGTTGGCTGATGCTGAGCGAGACGTCCGCGTTGTAGGCGGGATTGAGGGTTGCAAAGGTATTGTTGGTAGAATTGCGGGCGAGACTGCTGCTGAGGTTGACCGTGGCACCGCTGGAGACTTTCTGCGTCACGCCAATGCGGGTGTCCAGTGAGTCGCTTTTCGTCCCCACCAGGGTGGTCGATGCCTGGTCGGCCTGATTCACGGATTTGGTCGTGCTCAGGGTGAAACTGGGATCAAAATCAGATTGTGAGACGGTGAGGGCTTCCAAGGCATTGGCACTGTCAAGGCCTTGAATCTTCAAGCTGAAGTTTTTGTCCAAAGCCCGGGCAATGCATTCCCGGAGGGTGAGCTGTTGGGCGGGACCACTGGGGGCTGGTTCGGCAGCGCAGAGCGGCAAGATCGAAGCGAGGGCCAGAACAAAGGTGGTGCGGAGAAAGGCGGAGGGATAAAACGAAGACGACATGGAATGCGTGGTGGGTTACAAAAGAGGCCGAAGTTGTGTTGAGAACACGCGAAAGGGGAAAAAGTTACCGATTTTTACTCGACTGGCTGGTTTGTGGGAGGAGAGACGTCTGCGGGGGGATCAGGTTTCGTTTAATTACAGCCCATGTTCCGCCAGGCGTCGAAGCTGGATGATGTTCATGCGTTAATTTTCCGCCAGGTGTCCTTAAGGTTCGAGCCTAAATAGGGCGAACGGTTATCGGTATGGATAAACGGTTGCAGACTCGATAATGAAAAACCCGCCAGCGGACCGGCGGGTGGACGAACTAATCGAGCTTGGGCTCGGACTTTTTCAACTCCCGCTCGACCATTTCCTCAAGGATCTTGTTCGCACCCATGCGGGCAGTGACAGCGGCGATTTGGTTGCGCGTGGTCTCATATTGCGGATTGGCCTTGGTAAGATCGGGCAATTTTTTGCCGGCCGCGTAGACCATGACCCCTTTTTCCCGGGTGATGATCATGTCGGACACCCCTCCTTGTTCCAGATTGTCCAAGGTATTGTAGTAGGAAAAATCATCCTCGGTGGGGGGATTTGCGGCAGAAAAAGGAGTCAACATCTTGGCTTCGATCGGCGTGGCAACCGTGTCGGACACGGCCTTCGCCGCCGTCGCCAAGTCAGTGCCCGCTTTGAGGCGGGTCTCGAGCAGGGACTTGGCCCTGCGCCCGAGTTCCACAAACAACTTGCGCTTCTCATTTTCCATGTAGTCGGTGGACACCATGTATTGCACTTCACTCATCAGCGGAGTGCGTGGTGGCAGGGTGTCTTTCCAGAACAGCACCACGGCTCCATCGATTACCGGCACGGCATCGGAATAGAAGCGCTCACCGTCCAGTTTGAAGGCGGCCGTGGTCACGTCAGCCGAGTTGTTCAATTCCGCGGGACCAGCGGCCTGCGTAAAGGGATTGAGGAGCACTTCCTTGACCTGATGCGCAGACAGGAAGGAGGCGAGCGTGGCGGGATCGTTGGCGAGCTTGCTCTCGTAAATGGCCAAACTGATGTCCGACGCGGCCTTGGTGGCCAATTGCCGGGCTTTGGCCAGGCGGAGGTTGGCTTCAACTTGATCACGCACGAGGGCGAAATCGTCCGCTCCGGCGACCTTGGCCGGAGTCTTGTCATCCTTCGCAGGCAGTTTGTATCTCCCGGGTGCGGCGGCGAACAACGCCTTCAGTTCATCCTCGGTGACACTTATCCGGGCCGAATAGTCGGCCGCGGGAAATTTGACGTAGCTGACGCTCACCCGGGGGCCAATTTCATAGCGAAAGGTATTGTCGCTGAAAAATTTCGCGAGTTGCTCGTTGGTGGCAGTGATGGAGGGCTTGAAATCACTGTAATTGATGGTCGCCAAACCCAAGGTCCAGGTTGTGCCGATGCGTTTGAGTTGAGTGACGACATCCGCGTCCAAAACGTAACCGGGACCGGCCAGCAACTGGCGCACTTTGTCCACGCGCACATCGGCGGCAATAATCCGGCTGACGTCCGCCTCGGAATAGCGTCCGCCGGCCTTGAGCGAATCGCGAAAGGCGTTGTAGCGCTGGGTATCAAAGCCACCCTCCGGGGTGCTGAAGGCGCGCAGTCCCTTGATGTAATCGGCCACTTCTGCCTTTGAACTCGCGGGTAGGTTCAGCTGTTTGGCCAGTTCGATAGCCGCTGCACGTTGCAAGGCGTATTGCTGCAACTGATCGCTGTCCATTCCACTGTAGCCGAGTTGCAGTGTGGCGCTGAGGTTGGCATCGCCAAACAGACGCGCCTGATCCTCTTGCGAGCCCAAGTTATAGCCAAAGACATTTCGTGTGGCGACATCTTGACCGCCTTGACCGATGCCGGAAGAGGGCGCGAACACGACCACGAGCGGGATGGCCATGGCAGCCAGGACCAACACGAAGATGATGGCGAAATGTCTCTGAAAGTAGCGCTGGATCCAGGAAATCATGGGGATAAACCGGCGAAGCTAGGTGGGCTTGCCTATGAGGCAAGGGTTATTTGGGTCGGTCTGATTCAAGTAGAACCCCGGCCGGGCCGGATTACCTTTCCTTGCCAAAGGTGAACGGGGGGCGGGAACCTTCGAAATCGTGCTCGGCAAAGAGCCGATCGAGTGGTTTTTGAAAGAATTCCCCTTCCCAACCCTGCTGCAGGGCGGAATTATAGCCCTGTTGCACCGGGTCCAGCGCATCGATGGTTTCACTTGTTGGGTTTTCCCCGTGGTTCTCAAGCCGTTTTTTGAAATCGCCGAGGGTGATATGATTCAGTGGCCGGGCGGGTTGGTAAAGAAAATCGGTCGAGGGGTCTGCATCGTTCGGGGGGATGGGCGTGATGAGTTTCATATCCACCAACAGATTGATACACTCGTTCAGGATCTGGGTGGGCACCTTGATCATGGCACTGAGTTGGGAGGTGGTGCTGGCCGGCAAACAGTTTTGCCAGCGTCGACCGATGGTTAGCAGCACAATCAGACACAACCGTTCGCGGGTGGAGGACGAAAGGGTGCTCCAGGCGTTTTGACTGCTGCGAAAATGCACGTTTTGCACCGCATAGCTGATTTGGCCGCCGATCAGCACATACAACCAGAAGACATAGAGTCCGAACATCAGGATCGGTAAGATTCCGAGGGAACCGTAAAGACTTTTGGAGAGAACGACGCGACGCACATAAATGAACGCGAGGTAGTTGTTCAGCAGCAGGAGCAGGGCGACGATCACGGCGCCAATGAGGGCGGAACGCCAAAAGACATGGGTGTTGGGAATGTAGCGATAAAACAGGGTGAGCATCACCACCACCAGCGTGCCCGAAGCCAGGGGCAGCATCCACCTTGCCGCGGAGAGCAACTCATTGCCGTAGGGCAGTCGTTCAATAAACACGTTGATGAAGGCCCCGGCACTCAGGAGGGTGACGGCGGCAAAGAAGATCACGGCGCCCAGGGTGAGTATCGTCCAGTAATAGATGATGCGCATCAACCAGGAGCGTCCTTCGCGCACCCCCCAGATCTCGTTGAAAGTATCCTCGATGGATTTGAACAGCAGGATGACGATGAAAATCAAGGTCAGGGCGCCCAGCGCGCCGGCGGTGCTGGAGCGAGATCCCGCCACCACCCCGTTGATCAGTTGAACCAAACCCGGGTTGACGTTGGTTATGGGTGCGGTCGCGGTGGGTGCGGCTGCCCTGGCGGGTTCCGGGTTCTGCCCAGAATCCAAGGTCGGGGCCGGAGCGATCACTTGTGCCAAGTCGCTGCTGGAGGCACTTGGTTGCTTCAGGGACCCTGCGGTCATGGTTTCATACTGGCCGACCTGAGGTGCGACGAACTTGATCATCCGGTTGAGTGCATTAACCGCCAGATTGGGATCTTTCTGATCGACGACCATGCCGGCCACGACCATGGCAATCGCGATCATGGGACCGAAGCCCAGCAGGGAGCTGAAACTCAGCGCCGCGGCCCGACTGGCTGCCTTGGTTTCACCGAACACCGTGGTGGTGATCGAAAAAATACGCAGGATGGTATACAGGCCACACCTTAACGGGGAGTGCCGCACATCCGCCTGTTGCCAGATTTCCTTGTGATAGAGCTCTGAAAACCGGTGCCAGCGTTCAGCCAAGCGTGCCATGATCAATCAAGGCGTCATGATCAGATGATAGGCCAGCCCGGCCATGCCGGCCAGGCCAACCAAGCCACTGATCACAACCATGGGCAGGGAGACGCTCACGGTGCAGAGATAGAGGCCCACGGATCCGCCGGCGGTGGCGAGGAATGGCATCGAGAGACCCTGAGTATAAAAAACAAAGCCCAGAAAGCCGAAGCCCAAAGCCGCACGAAAACGCACCACCGGATAAATGGTGACCATGCCGAGCATCAGGATGATCGCCAGAATGGCATCCGCCGCGCCCAATATCACCAACGGGTTTTCCAGCAGTTTGGCCGGATCAAACTTCATCAGGAAATCGATGGCCGGCAACAGCTCGGCCAAGGCGGCGATGATGAGCATGAAGACACAACTCCATATCCCCACCGCCGCGGCCCGGGCCATGGCAATTTCGGGATCCTTGCGGTCTTTGGTGTCGGTGGTGCGACCCTCTGCCGCGGCCAGCATGTCGTCCACCGTGATGGGCGGACGGCTGTCGGTAACCTCGGCATTGAGGGACTGGAGATTATGCTTGGTGCGCATCTTGAGCGCTTTCTTCACCGGGAAGAGCGCCGCTTTGAGTTCCTCGCTGGTGTCGATGGCCGCCCACTGTTCCGTGGTTGCGTCATAGAAGAGCGTATCTGTCGTGATTTGCCCGTTATCAATCAGGGTGGACAATTGCTCGATGTTGAAAGGTCCACGTGCTTCGGTCTCAGACTCGTTGCGGACGTAGAATTCCTGGGTGGCCATAGGAGGGGAATCTGGGGTTGGGCCGGGTTTGCGGCAAGCGATTTGTGGGGACTCCTGCCGGGGTTACATCCGGGTCAGCGTTCTCAGGCCGAGCAATTGCAGTCCGGTTTCCAGAAATAGCAGGGTGCGGGCGCAGAGAAGCAGCCGCCGGGCCCTGATGGCAGGATCATCCACCAAAACCTTCTCGGCGGCGTAAAATGAGCTGAATGTGCCGGCCAGTTCGAAGAGATAAGTGCACAGAAAATGCGGGCGCAGGTTTGCAGTGGTGTTGGTCAGCACGGAGGGCAAGCCCAACAACTTGCGCGCCAGGGTCATTTCGGCGATGGTTTCCGGCGCGGTGGCGCCGGCCGTGGCGGCAACGTCGCAGGGGTTGAGGCTTAACTTGCGGAAAATCGAGTGGATGCGGGACACGGCATACAAAAGGTAGGGGGCCGTGTTGCCGTCGAAGGAGAGAATTTTTTCCCAGTTGAAAACATAATCGCTGCTGCGGTTTTGGGCGAGATCCGCGTAGCGCACCGCGCCGATTCCGACGGTGCCCGCGATTTCCCTCCGCTCGCTTTCCGGTAGTTCGGGGGATTTTTCCGTGACGAGGGCAAACGCCCGCTCGACGGCCTCATCCAACAACGCCTGCAACTTGATGGGGTCACCGGAGCGGGTTTTGATCGCCTTGCCGTCCTCCCCGAGGATCGAGCCGAACGAGACGTGCTCGAAACGGGGCAGCTGATAACCCTTGGCGGCATACCATTTTTGCGTTGTCAGCCAAAGCTGCTCAAAATGGTCGGCTTGCCTTGTATCGGTCAGCACGATGATCGCGTCGGCGGAAAAGTGCTCGGTGCGGTAGAGCATGGTCGCCAAGTCGGTGGTGGCATAATTGGATGCACCGTCCGACTTGCGCACAATGAACGGCTGGGTCTTAAAACGGGGATGTTCCGGGTGAAAGACCACCAAGGCTCCCTGTGATTCCACGGCCAGCCCGGTTTCCGCCAACTCTGCATAAATGCGGGGCAGTTTGTCGTTGTAGAAGCTCTCCCCGAGTTCGTGGTCAAAATGAATGTCCAGACGTTCGTAGGTTTCCCGGAATGCCCCGGAACTGATCGCGATGATTTTTTTCCACAACTGCAGATTTTCGGCGTCGCCCTGTTGCAGTTTCACGAGCTCGGCGCGGACCGCATCGAGGATGGCGGCATCGGATTTGGTCGCCGCGTCAGCCGCCTTGTAGATCCGCTCGAGTTCTTCCAATGGGTCCCTCGACAGTGCGGCGTCATCCCGGAGCTGCTTGTAACCCCAGATAAGTTTGCCGAATTGCGTGCCCCAGTCGCCGATGTGGTTGTCGCGCACCACGCTGGCCCCACAAAAGGAGAGCAGTCGACATATCGCCTCGCCAATCACCATGCTGCGAATATGGCCGACATGCAGCTGCTTGGCCGTATTGGGTGAACTGAAGTCCACGACATAGCGCTGACCGGAGTAGAAAGCGGATGCACCCGCCTTCAAGTGTTCCTGATTGTCGTGCGGCAACAACCATGCCAACAACGTGGCGGGTTTAAGCGCGAAGTTGATGAAGCCGGGTCCCGCGATTGTGATGTCACATTGGTCGCGAAGGTCAGCGGGGAGTGCCGCGACCAGCTGTTCAGCAATGGCCCGTGGATTCAATTTGCGGGCCTTGGCGTAGCCCAGCACGCCGTTGGCTTGGAAGTCACCATGACGCGGGTCTGCCGTTCGCACATCGGACACGAAGTCATTACCCTCCAATCCGGCAGAGCGAGCGGCGGACTGCAGGGCCGCATCCAATTCTGCGGCAAGGTTAAACGTCACATGCATCGGGCCACTCAACGAATGTGAAGCCATGCCGTGCAAGCGTGGATTTCATGCCCCGCCGGAAGCCGTCCGGCCATGTGTCCGTAATATATTGTCAAACAACAGTATGCGGGTATTGGGATCCCGTTGCAGGTGGGGGTGGTGGGCAGTTTTGACTCGACATTTCCCCAGGAACCGGTTTGCTGGAAAACTTTTCCGCAGAGCGGAGCTGTTACAGATTTACACATAGCCCACATGACTAGCAAACGCACCATCCCGGCCCGTCGGTTCATCAAGCCCTCGTTCAACTATTTGATCGAGAAGAAACGCGATGGACAGGAGTTTACGCAAGAGGAGATCCGTTATATCGTTGATAGCACGCTGGATGGGGAAATGCCCCAGCACCAGTTGGCTGCCTTGCTGATGGCGATTTTCTTTGCCAACATGTCCGCCCAAGAGACGGCAATTTTGACGGAAGAGATGATGCTTTCAGGTGAGGTCATCGATCTGTCACACATTGCGAAGCCAAAGATCGACAAATATTCGACCGGTGGCGTGGGTGACAAAACGTCGTTGGTGCTGGTCCCGCTGGCCATGGCCGCCGGCGTGGTGGTGCCGATGATGTGCGGGGTGGAACACGACTACATTATCAGTCCGCTGGACAAACTGAGCGCCTTTCCCGGATTCGATGGCAACCAATCCATTGATGTCTTCACCAAGCAATTGGCCCGCATTGGTGGAGCCATTGTCAAACAGGACGACAAACTCGCCCCCGCTGACGCCAAATTTTATGCCTTGCGCAAGGAAACGGGCACGATTCCCAGTTTGCCCCTGATCACCGGCAGTGTGCTTTCCAAGAAACTTGCCGAAGGAGCGGAAGGTCTCGTGATTGATGTGAAGTGGGGCAACGGTTCCTTCATCAAGGATCTGGAGCAAGCCAAACAATTGGCCCGTTCGATGACCCGCGTCGGACGTTCCATGAAGCGCCGTTGCGTGGCCTTGGTCACCGACATGAATCAGCCATTGGGTGACACCGTCGGCACGGCACTTGAAGTCAAGGAAGCCATTTCCCTGCTCAAGGGTGAAGGTCCGGAAGACCTCAAGGAACTCGTGCTCAAGCTCGGTATGGAAATTGTGCGCTTGGCCGGTGTCGCCGGATCCACGCTATCCGCCAAGCAAACCGTGCAGCGGCATCTCACTGATGGATCGGCCCTCCAGAAATTCAAGGACCTCGTCAAGGCGCAGGGCGGCGATACCAGTTATGTTGATCATCCGGACAAGTTCCCGGCGGCCAAGCATGTGCGCAAATTGCCTGCGCCCAAGCGCGGTTATGTGCATACCATCAATGCGGCCTTCATTGCCCAGGGCGTGGCCATTCTCAGCTCCAGCTTCGACAAGAAGAGCAAGATCGACCATGCCGCTGGCGTGTCGGAAATCAAAAAGGTCGGCACCCAGGTCAAGCAGGGTGAGCCCTTGATGATGATTCATTACAACGACGAGGCCAAACTTGAGCAGGCCCTGGAGTGTTTCAAGACGGCCTACCGGCTGGCGCCCAAGCGGCCGACCCCGCCGCCCCTGGTGGTGGAGCGGGTGGCCTGATCCACTTAAAGTGCTTAAACAAAACCCGGCGTTAAGGCCGGGTTTTTTTGTGCCGGTTGCACCTCCCGGTGCCTTTCAGCGATTCAGGTCTCGACGTTGGACTCGGTCATTTTGCCGAGGGCAAGGTCGACTTCCTCCTGGGTCTTTTCCACGACCCCGCCCCGGGCGGATTGGCGTCGGCGTTGCACCACGCCCTTGATCCATGCATCGACCACCCGGATAAGCCAACGCGGTCGGGGGCGGGAAAACTCGCTTTCCTTCCATTCGTCACCATCGGCGTAAATGCTCTTTGGCACGACGCAGGTGCCAAAGACCCAATCGGCAAGGGGAATCCCAAATAACCCGGAGATGGATTCGTTGCAGTCGATGACGGCGTGATGGCGCAGGTGAAAGGAATAAGCGGGATGCCAAAACCACTTCCACCGGGGATGCTCCAGCAGGGGCAGCCACTTCTCAATGGGCCAGTGGTTAATGGCATGGAACATTTCGTATAGCGTCAGGGAGGAGGACAGGGCCAGATACCCGCCCAGGAACCAAGGGTAGGATGGCAATAGCCAGTGGCCCAGCGCCAGCAACGGGCTCATTAAAATGGCGAATATCGCGAGGGTGAACCAAGGGAAGAACGACGCCTCGCCCTGCTCAACTTCCACAATGGGAAACTTGTTTTCCACCACCATCAGGATGTCAGGTCCGTTGGTCCGGTGCTTGCGGACAATCCGGGTCAGGCCGTGATGCAGGGTATGCTGCCGATAAAGCCGCCGCACAAAAGGCAGGGCGGGTTGGTGCAGGACGTAGCGATGAAAGAAAAACTCAAAAAAACACAACCCCAAGCTCACCATCAGGAATACGAGCAGGACCCTTGTCCAGGATGTGGTGTATTGCGCGGCGGAAACGGTGGGAAAGGCCCACCACAGAAGGCCCAGAATACAGGCCAGGGTCGTGAGGACCGTGAAGGCAAAAAGTGGGAGTGAAAATTGCTCGATTTTCACGGGGCGGGAGGGGTGAGTTCTGGCCATGGGCCCAACCAATGAATGGTCGGCCGGCAAGCTTGGCAACCTTCGAAAACTGCGCTGCGGAAAGTCCCCGGATCTCGTGCTCAATTGAGCAGCAATTGAACCTTGATTTCCAGACGACCCGCGCGGCCGCGTTGACGGATCGTGAGACGGGGCTGGGTGTCACCATGATGAATGCCGAAGCGCACCATTTCGCGGCGCTGTTCATCGATGGCCCTGCGTTCGGCGTTCATCAGCGGCAACTGCTCAATGTTGGCCTCGGTGTCCGCGGGGATCGTGATTTCCACCCGGCCACGTCGGCCGGTGATGATCACTTGGTCGCCCCGGCGTTCCATGGGCAGCTGAGTGGTCCAATGGAAGACAACGCCTTCCCCTTTTTCGACCACCCATTGATCTGTGATCGTGAGCGAATCCGGGGTGGGCGAATCCCAGCTGCGTTGCCATTGGGTGAACCAGCCCTCCCAACCGGCACCCAGATCCATACGGGCATGGAAACTGGTGTCATCACCCCGTGCCTCGGCGCGGATATCCGCATTGATGGGATTGGCTGGTTCGGGCCGCTCACCCAGTGACCAGGGGGCGAGCATGTTGTGACGTTGGGCGGTCTTCAATTCTTCCACCAGGGGATTGCTGTAATCCACGACCCCGAAATCCATCGCGAAACTGTCGCCGGCAAATTCCAGCACAAAATTACCCTTGTCCTCATGGGTGTGGCCGGCCCCGGCCTTGTTGCCCATGAGAAAGAGCTTCACCAATTCGCCGGCGTGTCGGCGCACCGAGCACAACATGCCGGTGGCCGGCATTTCCACCAGGGGCCGCAACGGCGGACCCTCGGCGGGGATATGTCGGGCGAGTGCCATGGCAAGCAGGGAAGGCGAGGCGCCGGCCCGGCGAAGCTGCTTGTGATAGATAGTTACCCAATGGCTGTCCGGCATGAATGCCGCGAGATGAGCCAGTGCCTCGGGAAAAGCGAACATCGCGTCACAGATGGGGATGACGTCGAGGTTGTCGTCAGTGGAGTAAAGAACCTCGGCCATGATGGCCGTGGCCTGCATTTGGGCCGGCATCAGTTCCTGGAGGGATTTGCCGCGGTCCCGGGCATAAAGATGCAGGGAGACAAAAGCCTGGCGGGCGACCCAGGTGAAATAGGTCGGTCCTTCCACGTAACCCCCGTCGGTCTGCAGGCAGCGGTTCAGGTTTTCGATCAGGTCCTGCACGGCGAGCTCGGTGTAGGGGGCGACGCGGGAGACGGGAAGTTTGGGGTAATTCTCCCCGCGGGCCGGCATGGTGCGCTCAAGCAACAGATAACCGAGGATCCGGCCGGGGGCGAACCACGCGAGTTGGTTGCAGTGATAGATGTATTCCCACCACCAGCCGCAAAAATTCATGTTGCCGATGCCTTCCTCGGCAATGCGACGGAGCACGAGTTGTCGACCGACCTCGGTGAACCATTCGCCGCAGAGGTCCAGGATCAGCGCGCATTCATACACACAGATGGATTGGACGAAACTGCGCTGTTCCCAGGTGCTGCCGGGCATGAAGCAGACGAAGCTGTCATCCCAACGTTCACAGTGGGCGATGCTCAGGGCAAACCGGGCGGCGAGGCGGCACAGGGACTTGTCCTTGAACAGCACCCCGGCTTGGGCGGCATTGGCCCCATGGATGGTGATGACCTTGCCGTGATCGCGTTCGCGCCGCAGGGAGTTGGAATTCCAAAAATTGACGTATTGGCCGATGAGTTTTTCGGGTGGCACGCGGCGGGCATCCTCGGCCGCCTCGCGCATCGATCCGGTCAAGGCCGGGTCGGCGAATTCGCGTCGCACCGCCTCGAGTTCATCAGCGTCAAGCAACAGCCCGGCGGTGGGATTGAAAGTGGGCTCGAAATCCGCCGGCTGCAGGTAATTTTCCCATCGATCATCATAACCCGACCATTGGTCGAGATGGGTCGGCAAGCGTGTGGTGCTTTGCAACGCCATCCAGTAGATCCAACCGTTGCCGGCTCGGTTGGAAGGAATCCGGGCTTCAATGGTCAGACTGGTGATTCGTTTCGCACCGTCGAGCGCCAACCATTCCTCGCGTTTCGTCGCGCCGAAGGGTTCTCCCTGGCGGGTGCGCGGTCCGGCATCAGTTTCGGCATGCAAGGTGTAGATCCCGCCTTCGGGCATGGCCGCGTTGACGATCAGGCGGTCAAAATCAGCACAAGGCAAATTCAGGTTGCGCTGGAATCGTATCACCAGTCCGTCCGGTGCGGGTTGCTGCCATTCCCATTGCACCCAGATCCAGTTTTGCCAGACCTTCGACCCGGTGACGCCCGGACCAGTCACGGTCCATTGGGTGAATTCACTGATCTGAGGATCGTGAAATGCTTCAAAAACAGTTTCCGCACAGTTGATGGGAGTGGGGCGCATGGAATTGGGTCTGGGAGAAAATCAATCGAGGTTCAGGCGGACCTCGATCCGTAAAGTGCCGGAGGTGCCGCGCTGACGGAGGGTGAGACGGGGTTGGGTTTCGGCATGGGCCCAACCGTATTGGATGAGCTCATGGCGCTGTTGATCGGTGGCGCGACGACGGGGATCCATCAGCGGCAGTTGCTCAAGCTTGACCTCGACTCCAGCCGGCACCGTGAATTCCGCCCGGGCGCGTCGTCCCTGGATGACCACCTGGTTGCCCCGGATTTCAATCGGCAGACGGGTGGTCCAGTGGAAGATGACTCCTTCGCCTTTTTCCACGGCCCATTCGTCGGTTATGACAACTGTGTCGGGCGTGGGGGAATCCCACGTGCGTTGCCATTTCGTGAACCAGCCCTGCCAGGCGCACGCGGCATCAAGCATGGCGTGGAACCGCGTGGCATCGCCGGATCCCACCGGCTTCATGTCGACCTTGAGGGGATTCTGCGGTTTGGGCCGCTCGGTCTCGCTCCAAGGGGTCAACATGTTGTGGCGCTGGCATTGCTTCAACAAATCGCAGACCGGATTGGCATAATCGACCACGCCGAAATCGAAGGCGAAACTGTCTCCGGCGAATTCCAGAATGAAACTGCCCTTGTCCTCGTGCTGGTGATCGCCACCGGCCTTGTTGCCGATGATGAAAAGCTTCACGGTCTCGGAGCCGAGCTTGCGCACCGAGGCCATGTAACCGAGATCGGTCATTGCGACGAACGGATGCAGCGCCGGTCCTGCCGCGGGGATTTCCCGGTCAAGCCGCATGGGCAACAGCATCGCGGACGCCCCCGCCCGTTTGAGAGACTTGCGATAAATCGTCACCCAGTGTGAGTCCGGCATGAGCCAGGCCAGAAAGGCCAGCCCTTCGCCCACTGCGAGCATGGCATCGCCGACGAGAATCATGTCCTGGCCCTCATCGGTGGAATAAAGCATCTCGGCCAGCGGTGCGGTCTTGAACAGTGAGGGCGGCACGAGTTTGCGCGCGTCCTCGCCCCGGCCCCGGCCATAGAGCAGGGCGGAGAAGGCCACTTGCCGTGCCACCCACGTGAAGTAGTTTGGCCCTTCCACATAGCCGCCATCCGGCAGGAGGGCCTTGGCCAGATTGTCCTGTAGATTGGCCCAGACGATATCCGTATGCGGGGCGACCCGGGAAGGGGGCACGGGGAAACCTTCGCCGCGCATCGGCATGGTTTTTTCCAGCAAGAGCAGCCCGTAGAGCCGGGCAGGGGTGATCCAGACCATTTGGTTGGTGTGATACATGTATTCCCACCACCAGGAAGCATGGCACATCGCCCCGTGGCCCTCGGTGGCGATGCGGCGGAGAATCAAATCACGGCCCAGTGGCGTGAAAAACTCTCCGCAGAGATCCAGGATGATTGCGCAATCGAGCACGCCGAGGGATTGGAGGAAACCGCGCTGGTCCCAGTTGCTGCCGCGCATCCAGGCGAAAAACACATCCTCCCAATGATCGCAGTGCACCATGCTGAGGGCGAAGCGCGCGGCGTGCCGGCAAAGGGCCTTGTCCTTCCACAAAACGCCGGCTTGGGCGGCAAAGGGACCTTGCATCGTGATCATCTTGCCCATGTCACGCTCCCGTCGGAAGCCGTTGTAATTCCAGAAGGTGATGTTTTCACCAATCAGGCTTTCCGGCCGGACCTGCTGCGCGGCACTGGCGACATGGCGCAATTCACGGGTGGTTTCCGAGTCGGCGAAATCCTGCCGCACGGCTGCCAACTCGCCGGCATCAAGCATGAGGCCGTAGGTGGGATTGAAGGTTGGTTCAAATTCCTCCGGTTGAAGATATTTTTCCCACTTTTCATCGTAGCCCTGCCATTGGGCCAAGTGGGCGGGGAGTCTTGCGGTGCTTTGGAGCCCGAACCACAACAACCAACCCGAGCCGGCGACCGGATGGGGATGCCGCACTTCCACCGTAAGGGAAATAATGCGCTTTGCCCCGTTCAGCTCCAACCATTCCTCATGCCGCATGGGACCACAGGGCGTGCCGGTGCGATGCCGGCGCCCGGCATCCGTTTCCGCCGAAAGGCTGATCGTGCTATCTTCCGGCAAATTGATGGCCACGATCACCCGGTCGTAATTGCTGCAGTCAAATGTATCGTATTGGCGGCGCAGGCGGAGCACGAGACCGTCCGGGGCCGGCATTTCCCAATTGATGATCACAAATGCCCAACTCGGTGTGAGTTTCAGCCCCATGGCCCCGGGGGCGTCGGCGGTCCATAGATTCAGTTCACTCAGTCGTTCATCGAAGAACGGTTCAAAGACCGCTTCCGCGCTGTTGATCGGGGTGATACGCATCGCTCGCTAGGCCTAGGCAATGGCCGGTCGGGCGCAACTTCAGAGTATATAATCGGTGCGAACATTCATCCTGCGGTGTGGCTTGCCTGTCCACCGGCCCTCGGCCATGCAAGGGAGATGGCCGACGACAAGCCGACTTCCGCACCCCCAGATCGCAGTTCATGGCCCAAGCCATGGGCCCAGTTGAAATATTTCTCGTTTCAGCCGGCCATCTTCCCCCGTCTGCTCGGCCAGGTATCACCGGACGCCCGGCCCGGAGACCTGGTCAACGTCTATGACAAGTCCGGCGAGCGGGCGGGCATCGGACTTTACAACCCCCGGGCCAAGATCCCGCTGCGGGTGGTGGCGCATGGTGAGTTGCCTTTGGATGAAATTTACTTTGAGCAGGCGATTCGCCGGGCAGTGGCATTGCGGCGCGAACTGTTCAAATTGGATGAGGTCAGCGATGCCTGGCGGTTGCTCAATTCCGATGGCGACGGCATGAGCGGACTGACCATCGACCGCTACGGTGACACCCTGCTGTGTGAAATTTACTCCCTCGGCATGGCCCAACGCCTGCCCGGATGGCTGCCGCTGCTGCATGAACTGGCGGGCACCAGATTTGCGCGGGTGCACGTGGATCATGACCTGGGCAGCTTGGAAGGCATCAAGCCCTCGACCTTCAATGAAACCAATGCGGCGGCGCCGACCAAGGTGAAGATTCGCGAGCATGGCATCCGCTACGAGGTGGATTTTGCCGAAGGTCACAAAACCGGTTTTTTCTGCGATCAACGGGAAAATCGGAAGGCCTTTGCCCGATTCACGAAGGACATGCGGGTGCTCGACCTGTGTTGTTACACGGCGGGGTTTTCGCTTAACGCCAAGGTCACCGGCGGGGCGGCCGAGGTCACCGCGGTGGATCTCGACGAGGCTGCGATTGCCCAGGCCAAGCGCAACGCCAACCTGAACCAGGCGCGTATCAAGTTTGTCCACGCCGATGCCTTTGCCTATGCGCGCCAGATGCAGCAAAACGGCGAAAAGTGGGATGTGGTGATGCTCGATCCACCCAAGTTCATCTTCACCCGTGACGTGGCGGGCAATTGGGAGGGGCGCCAGAAATACGAGGACTTGAACCTGCTTGCGATCAGCCTGGTGAAACCGGGCGGCATCTTCGTGACCTGTTCCTGTTCCGGATTGTTGAGCCTGGAGGATTTCGAGGCGCATGTTATCAAGGCGGCCCACCGTTTGGACCGGCGTCTGCAATTTTTCGACCGCACGGGTCCGGGCGCGGATCATCCCGTCTTTTCCAACTGCTTGGAAAGCCGCTATCTCAAGATCCTCTGGGCGCGGGTGGTGTGATGCTGGGTCGATAAGCAATGAGCAAGCGCATCAAATTGGGTGGGACGTTTATCACCCTGCTAATGCTTTCGACTTGTTGGGTGCACGCCGGCGCGGCGGACATCTTTGTCATGCGCAAAGCCGTGGTGGAATTCGTTATCGATGCCAATGGCCGGGCCGCCAATCCCACCATCACGGAAAATGCAAGTGACCTGCCGGAAATGGCGATATTGCGGCGATTGTCGTGGCTGAAGTTCCCCGCCAACTATGCTGGAAAGAAAAGCCGTATACCCATAGAGTTTCCCACTGAACTGGATGTGGCTTGCGCGAACACAGCCTCGCCGGAGCACATGGCGGATGGGAGGATCATATACCGCGATGATCAGGTTGATAGCGCAGCTGTTTTGGCGCAGCGCTATTTTCTGAAATTTAGTGGCTTGCTGAAAGCCTGGGACGATCGGCAATTGAATGTGGCCGTGCTGCGTTTTCTCGTGGATGAGAAAGGCAAGGTGGCAGGATGCACCATCATTTACACCCACCCGCAAAGGACGGTGAAAATTGATGAACGCACCGTGAACCGCCTGGAGTTCACCCCGGCCCGGAGGAACGGAGAGGCGGTTTGCACTTTCGTGGATTTATTTTGGGCTTCGTCTGGCAAACGCAGATTCCGCTACAGCGGAACAAGAGGGTGAGAAAATAGGGAAGCAGTTGCCCGAATTCCATTGCCCCGAGGGATCAACAAGGGTGGGGCCGGCAAGGAATCAAAGTTTACTTTTGTCTTGGCGGATCGCAAAGCGTGATGGGATGTTAGCAGCCAAAGTCCCGGGTATGCTGACGTCGAGCTGACGAGCATCGGTTAGTTTTATGGCAACCCGGATATCGGCATGACCCACGGCTTTGTTGACTGACACTTCCTGGATTTGGTTGGCGCCTTTGCTCACCTCGAAGACGACGATGTATCGACTCTTGGCGCGGCGGTTCCTGAGCACCACGGTGTCAGCATAGTCATTGGGTTCCGCCGCCACGGCTGACTGGCTGCGCCAGGCGGGCGACTGGTAGGTGATCAACTCGTCACAGTCGCTCAACACGTGGGCCGTAACGCGACGCGGGTGACGGCTCCACGTGGCCTGCCAGCCTCCCGGCGTCTTCCCGCCGGTCATGAAATGTCTGAGGGGGTAATGGGAATGTCCCTGATAGAGGAATTGGCGCCGGGGTTGGAGGCGCCGGTCCAAGGCAAATTTTGCCGGTTTGGCGGGATGCCTTGGGGGCACATAAAAATCCTGACTGCCCACCGGTGAGAAAAAGACGGGATCCTCCTTGCGGATGCCTGGGACCGTCGATTGCCCCGAAGGCATATTTGCCCGCATGGTGTAATCATGGGTCCCGGCTCCGTTGACCTCGAAGACATCAATGAGCATGGGCAGGCCATCCGGTTTGCGGATCAAGGTCACCGCCCGGCGCAGCACGGTGCCATTGGCCAAGGTGGTCATCATGTCCACATGTCGCGCATTGCCCTTGTCAACAAAGGCCAGCAGTTCACTGGGCTTCGCTGCGGATGAGTTTAGCTCATCCACCGTGACCGTCTGATGACTCGGCGTGGCAGCGGCCCATTTTTTCCCGGGGTGATCCCAGAGATAACCCAAGTCCGGGAAGACATCCCAATGACCGGCAAAAAGCTGCACGTTCATCACGTCGTGGTGGCGATGCCCCGTGAGGCCATCAGCCCCGGAAAGATACAGTTGGATGCGATCCGGACCCGCACCGATACCCAGGCAGGCGAGGCGCCGGTCTGCATAATACTTGTTCAAAACCCGGGGTTTGGTCCGTTTGGTTTTGTCGGCAAGGTCCTCGTTGGTGATGGCAAAATCGGAAGGGGTTCCCGTCGGCCCTGGGATGGGAATGCCGCAGCGCAACCGGGCGATGTCGACGGTTCGCTGTGGGAGACGGGAACAGGCATAGGAATCATCCAGCGCGGGCCACAAACCAGCCGGCGTGGCTAGCTCGACCAGGGTTTGCAGGGCCCGCCGGTAAAGACCCTGCGCATACAAATCGGTGTGACCGCGCAGCATTTCCGGGATGCGCCACAAACCCTCTCCAATGGGCTTGTGGCCGTAAACCGGCGCCTCCTTCATGGAACCATCCGGATAAAACTGTCCGGCCAGAATCGCATGAAATCCGGCCAAGCCGGCCTTGAGCTCCCGTTCATCGCCATAGACCAAGCCAAAGGCGACCCGGGCTGCTCGCACCGGACCCGCCTTGTTCGTGATCGGCGTGTAGGCCTTGACGTCGAGGTAGAGCTCCAAAAGGAATTCCTGCTCGATGCGGACGCGGGCAGGCCGGGGGAGAGCGGTTTTTACCAGATCATAGGCCTGAAACAGGGAAACAAACGTATCCGCAGTGGCCGCCATCTCCGGCGCCAGGCGGCTGGCCCCCCACAATCCCGAGGCCACCTTGGTTTTTACGGTGGTGGTTTCCCCGTGAAAAAATGCGTCGGCCCTGCCGGTGTAGGCACTGAAACAAGCATTCCGTTTGAAAACCGTCGGCAGGGCATCGGCATGCTCCACGGCATAACCCGGATCGGCATCGACCGAATCCTGCAAATAACTGTGCAAAGGGAAACCAGGATAAACTTCGGCCATGCGCAGCAGGATGTGCTGCAACGTGCGGGCATATTTTTTCTTCCGACTGATGGCATAGGCCAAGCTCAATGGGGTCGCCTTGCCCAGCGCCCAAGCCAGTTTCATGGCGCGGAGGTTGCCCGCGAAGGACACGTGCACCGGTTCGCCCACGTAACGGGCCGCCTTTTCGCCCCGGCGCCAGTCGGTGGTGGTTGTCTCGTCGGGCCGCACGTAAAACGTGTAGCGCTGGTTCAAGCGCGGGAGGACCAACTCTCCCTCCTCTGGATAGCGCGCATCCGGAAAGGAGAAGCCGCAATGTGGACAGCGCAAGCTATCGGGATTACGCCAGTTCCAATCCCAGAAATACAGGTTCAAACCCTCGCCGGATTTATTACCGATGCAGTGCGGGCAATAGTTGCCCCGGCAATTCCATGGCCCCAACTCACTGATGAATGACGACCAGAAGGTCTGGTCCAGTCCGGCGACCTCGTCAGCCTCCTTGAATACGTGCTCCTGCCATTTTTTGGCCGCGGGGTGAACTTTCACATTTTGGCCCAGCCGCTTCAGCTGCTCAGCCTTGATCAGCAACGAAGGTTCCGGATTTCCCTTTCCGGCGTAACGTTGCTTCCAGCGTTCACGGCGCCTTCTGGTGTGGCGTTCCTCCGGCGTGGGGTAGGGCACCAGGCCGCCCCCGGGTTCATGGCCGATCCACTGCTTGAAAATGTGCAACTCCCGGGCATTGAGGTCGGCGACTTTTTTGGGAGGTAGTGGATTCGTGCTCACGGGGAATTACACGTATGCCCGCGGAAGTCTGGGACACGAGTTTGAGCAGGCAAAGCACCAAATCCGGTGAAAACGACTGCTGAGGCCGGGTGCGGCCGCATAGACTCTGTCGGGTGAATCAGCGGCGCCGACGCCAGGCGATGAAACCGACGCAGCCCAACCCCAAGCCCAGCAGGGTCAAGGTCGAGGGCTCGGGGACTGGACTGATACCACCGGAGACAAACGCATCCGAGTAGGCCCAATTCACAATGTCATAATTACCGTAAGCTGAACCGGTCGATGCCGTGAATCCAATATAGGTGCTGGAGGAACCCAGGGTGCTGACCAAGTCAATCGAGTGGGTGAGCAAGGCATTGATTGGGCGGACATCCGTATTGCTCAGCCGGACCTCGAAGGAGGTGCCGTTGTAATCGATCCAGGCGGTCCAGGTGGTGGCGGTCGAAGTGGGACTGTCCAGCCGGACGCCGGAGCCAAACACGGTGCCGATATCGGCATGGGCGACAGAGTTATAATTGCCGTTCACATCGATTCCCACGTGATTGGAACTGATCTCACTGTTGCTGTAAGTGTCGAATTCCACCGCAATGCTGGGGGAGATGCCTCCGATGCCGAGGGCAATTCCGGTGCTGCCCACGACGTTGACCGCCTCATTCTGCACAATGAAAGTAAAGCCGTCGCCACCCGCCTGGCCGAAGTTGTCGGTAATGCCCCCGGCATTGGTGATGCGGAACTGGAAAGCCGTGCTGAAAGTGGCCGAACTGAGTTTGGTCGAACCAAAGGCCGAACCGCTTTGATTGGTCGAAGCGGGCACCAGACGAAGCACCGATTCACCCCCGACGGTAAAGATGGTGGCATTACCCTGCAACGAAAGCCCGCTGGCATTGCCAAAGCCGGGAAAGGTCACGATCACGGCCGAGGCCTCGGGAGTTGCCAGTGCGACCAGCAGCATGGCCAAGACACACCAGCACGCTCGCATGACCCGGCGGGGGAAAAGGAGGAATGATTTCGGGATCATGGTGCGGACTGGCAATGGAAGCGGAACCGGCTATTTTGGGTGAAGATCGGCCTAAGACAAGAGCGCAGGTGTAACATTAATGTGAATCGGCGAACCACCCCGGCCGGCACCTGATTTGGTTTCAAAGTTTTTTGTGCCCGCCATCGCACATGGCCCCGTTGGCCGAATGCTTGCAGCCGCACCAAGCCACCGTTTGTTCGGTGGCCAAAACGACCTTTTTCGGCGTGAGGCCACTGCCTTTGTGCGACCCGTCACACAGGGGTTGATCCTTGGACAAACCGCAGGCGCACCACCAGTAGGTGCCCGCGGCCATTTTTTTAACGTAGGGGGATTTTTGGGCGATATGGGGAGTGGACATGGAAGGATGATTGAATGCGGAAATCCGCTTGCAGTCAATTTATCCGCAGGGACTCCCAGCCAGCCTATTTCACCGCCGCCCAGATGCGTTGGACGTCATCATGGTCTTCGATGGCTTGGAGAAACTCGCCCACTTCGCTGCGCTGGGTCTCGTCCAGTTCCGGAAAAGTCTTGGCGACATAACCGAGTTCGCTGGTGACCACGGTCCAACCGTTGTGCTTGAGCCAGGTGGACACGGCGTGCACGTCGGCCCTTTCCGTGATGAAACGCGCTCCGGCGTGATCTTCCGGGATGTCATCATTCTGGTCCGCACTCAGGGGTTCGAAATCATTGGCGCCGGCCTCGATGGCCGCGGCCTCGCGATCAATGCCGGCATCGGGGTGGTGCGCCTCAACCAGGCCGACATTTTCGAAGAGGAATTTGTTGCTCCCGGCATTGCCGAGCACGCCGTGGCGGAACAACACCCGCATCTCGGGGGCGGTGCGTTGATGGTTGTCGGTGTAAACCTCGACGATGAGCGGCACCTTGTGGGGGGCATAACCCTCGAAAACAATATGCTCCAGGGCATTTTTGTCCCCGCCGATCCCGGCTCCCTTGGCGATGGCCCGTTCGATTACATCACGGGTGACACTGGCCTTGCGGGCTTTCTCGACCGCGGCAAAGAGACGCGCATTCGCCGCCGGATCAGGGCCGCCCAGCTTGGCGGCGACCGTGATTTCCTTGGTTAATTTCCCCGCAACCTTGCTCTTGCGTTCGTTAACTATTGCGCGTTTTGCATGCAGCCATTGACGTCCCATGCCGTTGAGCTAATTGGCCCGCCGACGGCAAGCAACACGGAAGCGCGGGGCATGGCATTCAGTTATTCGGAGTGGACATCCCCGGTGCGTTGCAAAACATGGCGCCCATGGAAGAACTGGTCCATCTGTTTGCTTCGAATCGGGCATGGGCGCAGCGCATTCAAAATCTTGACCCGGAGTTTTTCGCGAAGCTTTCCCACCAGCAGACACCGGAATATCTCTGGATCGGGTGCTCCGACAGTCGCGTGCCGGCCAACGAGATCATCGGATTGCTTCCCGGCGAGGTGTTTGTGCATCGCAACATTGCCAATGTCGTGGTGCACACCGATTTGAATTGTCTTTCGGTCATCCAATTTGCCGTCGATGTGCTCAAGGTGAAGCACATCATGGTGGTGGGCCACTATGGCTGTGGCGGCGTGCAGGCGGTCATGGAATGCAAACGGGTGGGGTTGGCCGACAATTGGCTCCGGCACGTGCAGGATGTGAAACTCAAGCACGATCGTTGCCTCTGTGGGTTGCCGGACAGCGGAGCCCAGGGGGCAAAGTTGTGTGAACTCAATGTCATCGAGCAGGTGTCCAATGTTTGCTCCACCACAATTGCCCAGGATGCCTGGGCCAAGGGGCAGGAACTCACGGTCC
>JAIPJW010000143.1 GCA_021734075.1 Cephaloticoccus sp. | reverse complement strand
CCAGCGCTCGCACCAGGCCCCGGGCATTGCCGCTCCGGGGTGCCAGCGGAGGGTTCATGGACTTGGGGCTGCCAAATTCTGCTCTCGCGAGGACCGGCAAACCTGTTACCGCGGATAGCCATGTCTTCCGCCGCGGAACATCGCAGTGCCGTGGGCCAGCTCGTGCTGGCGGCCTTGTGCTGGAGTCTGGGCGGGCTGTTGATCAAGGCCATTGATTGGCCGCCCCTGGCGATCGCGGGTGGCCGCGGCCTGCTGGCGGCCGGGTTTCTCATCCTGACCAACCGGCGGCTGAACTTCACCTTTTCCCGCGTGCAGGTCTTCGCCGCCTTTGCCTACGCGGGTTGCACGGTGTTCTTTGTCCTCGCGACCAAGTTCACCACCGCGGCCAATGCGATCCTGCTGCAATACACCGCCCCCGTTTGGATCGCCCTGTTGGCCGCCTGGTTTTTGGGCGAACCTACCACCCGACGGGACTGGACCATCATCGCCGTGGTTTTCTCGGGCATGACCCTGTTCTTTGCCGACGGGCTCGAATTCAGCGGGATGGTGGGCAATCTGTTTGGAATTCTCAGTGGCGTTTGTTTTGCCGCCATGACGATTTCCCTGCGGCGCCAGAAGGCGGGTTCTCCGGTCGAGTCAATCATCCTCGGCAATCTCATCGCCTTCGCGATTGGCGCCCCGTTCATGATCGGCGTGCCCCTGCCCTCACCGGTCGGACTCGGTGCGCTGGCGGCCCTGGGCCTGGTGCAACTCGGTTGTTCCTACTGGCTGTATGCCCGGGCGATTCGCCACGTGACCGCGCTCGAAGCGGTGATCATCCCGGTTTTCGAGCCCATCCTCAACCCGGTGTGGGTCTTTCTCGCGCGGGGCGAGCAACCGGCCAAGTGGGCCCTGTTGGGCGGAACCATCGTGATTGGCGCCGTGATATGGCGGGCCATGGATTCACTGCGCCGGGTGCGGGTCGACTGAAGTTGCCGGCACGCCCCGCATCGGTCGGGGCGGACGCAATTGGGTCAGCACATTGGCGCAGAGGATCAGCAATCCCCCCAGGAGGATTGGGGCGGTGATCACTTCGTTGGCATAGGCAAGTCCGGTGCCGCGTGAAATCATGCCGGGCAGAAATAATCCGCTGGCGAGCGAGAACAGGGGCCCGAGACAATAAATCATCCCCGCCTCGGTCGGGGGGACCAGGCGTTGCCACCGCACGATCAGGATGAACGGGCCGATCGAACCGATGATCGCCGCCGTGATCACCAGCAGACTCCATGACCAGGAATGCCATGGCGCCACCAAACTGCCCGCGTCCCCCGCCATGCCCACTGCCACCAGAACAAAGGCGACGGTCTCCAGCAAAAACATGCCCGCCGCGGTCCGTTCAGGTCGGTTCGCGGCAAATCCCGGCCAGTTGACCGCGAACAACATCACGGAAAAAAACACCGCCGCGATCAACAGCTCGGTTTCACCGCGGCCCAAATGCAACGCGCGCCAATCCACCCTGACCAACAAGCCCAATCCTACCACCACCAGCAACACACTGACGTAGACCGGCCAGCGGGGCCACCGCCGGTTGGTCAACGCCGCCCAGATCGGAATCAAGACCACAAAAAACTGCGTGATAAACGCCGCCACCGATCCGGAGGTGAACTGCATTCCATCCAGCTGGAACATGCAGCCGGCAAAGGAACAGGCGGCCATCAAACCCGCCTGCCGCCACTCCACCAGATTTAACCGCAGGACACTCCACCCATGGATTGCCCCCAGCAGCAGCACGCCGATCGCAAAGCGCGGGGCAAGATTTTGCGCGGCCACAAACCACGTGCTTTCATCCGGCACCAGCGCGACCTGCGTCAGCAGTGAGGCCTTGCCGACAATGAAGCCCACGCCCTGTGAGGCGGCACAAAACACCAACACGCCGATGGCCGGCCAGTGTCTGGGGGTCGGGTTGCTCATGCTATGTCGCCCCGAGGGGGCCGACCCGCGGCGGCCGCAGTTGGATCAGCACATTGGCCACCGTGATCAGGGCTCCACCAACCAGCAGCGTCCATGTGGCCGTTTCGTTGGCATATTCTATGGCCGACCAAAGCGACAGCCATGCGGGCAAAAACAACGCCATTACCGAGGCAAAGATCGGCTCCACGCAATAGATCAAACCGGCCTCGGTCGTGCTGACCTTGGGCTGCCAGGCATTCATCAGTGAAAAGGCCCCAATGGTGCAGAACACCGTCAGCACCAATGTATAGGCAAGCCAAGGCAGCGAGGTCCAGGGCACGATCAGGGTGGCCAGGTCCGGCGCCGCCCCGACCGCAAGCGCGCCAAGCACCAGGGCCTGCGTGGCAAACATGACCAGGGTGATTTTCCCGGCCCGGTTACCCACAAAACGTGCCCAGCCCAAACAAAGGATCTGCCCCATGTAAAAGAACGACGCCAGCAACGTCTCCGTCTCGCCCCGGCCAAAGGTGAAACTTTGCCAGTCAAAGCGACCGAGTATCGCCACCCCGGCCATTACAAATCCACAGCTCACCCAGACACTGACCCCGGGGTTGCGCCGGTGATACAGGGCCAGTCCGACCGGAATCATGATCGCATACAACTGCGTCAGGAAGGCCGAAGTGGATGCCGCGATGAACTGCAAGCCGTCGTTTTGCAACAGCATGCCGACCGCGGAAAAAAGTCCCATCACTCCCCCCTGCCACAATTCCGGCAGCGTAATCCGCCAGCAATTCCGTCCCTGCCACAACGCCAGAATAAGGGCGGCCAGGACAAAACGCGGCGCGATGGTATAGAAGGTCGAGAACCATGTGCCCGCCGCGGGCACCATCTGCGCATGCATCAGGGCCAAGGCCTTGACCACGGGAAAGCTCACGCCCCAGAGCAGATTCGTCAGCAGCAGCATGATGATGGCTGTGGTGTGGAGGGTTTTGGCCGGCGTGGTCATGGAGCAACCGCGCAGCGTGACGCCCGGCCATGGCCCCGCAAGTGTATAGGATTCCGTCTCTCCCTCCCCTGCATCGTGCCTCGACAAGTTCCGTCGAGTTCCCCACTGATTGCCCCGCATGGCGAAGAAGGGCGCGAAAAAAACCAAGCTGACCAAGAAGGAATACGAGGCCCGCGTGCCAATTTTGCGTGAGCAGTTGATCAAGCTGCAGGTGCAGCTCAAATCGGCCAATTTTCCCGTGCTGCTGGTCATTGCCGGGGTCGAGGCCACGGGCAAGGGGGAGGTCATCAACACCCTCAACGGCTGGATTGATCCCCGGGGGGTGGAAGTTTTTGCGTTTCATCCGCCGACGGACGAAGAGCGGGCCCGGCCAACCATGTGGCGCTACTGGCGCTGTCTGACCCCGCGCGGGCGCATCGGCGTTTACGCGGGTTCCTGGTATACCGAGGCCCTGCGCGAAGCCTCCATTCCGCGGACCGACCCAAAGCTTTTTCGGCATGCCCTGCATCGCATCGAGCATTTTGAACGATTGCTCGTGGCGGACGGGGCCCTGGTGGTCAAATGCTGGTTGCATCTGTCCAAGGCCGACCAAGGTGCGCGTTTGAAAAAACTGGCGGGACATCCCCGCACCGCCTGGCGGGTGACCACGGGCGACTGGCAAAGTCACCGCGCCTACAAGCGCATTGACGAACTGGGTCGAACCCTGCGCCGCGAGACCGGCCGCACGGGGGCCAGGTGGACGGTAATCGACGCCGCGGATGAGCGGACCCGCAATGTGGCGGTTACCACCACGTTGCTGGACGCATTTGCCGCCCACGTTAAGCAGCAGCCGCGAAACGTGCCCCAAGCCAAGCGCAGGGCCATCACGCCCTTGCGTCCGGAAGGCTTGAAAAAATTGGCTGCCCTGCCGCTGGATCAACATCTCACCGCGCCGGCATATGAGGAGAAGCGCGACAAATGGCTGGGCAAACTCAATCGACTGGTGCGGCAGGCGGCCGAATTGCAGCGCTCGGTTGTATTTGTATTCGAGGGCTGGGACGCCGCCGGCAAAGGCGGAGCCATCCGGCGTCTGACCAGTGCCATCGATGCCCGGGATTGCCGCGTCATTCCCGTGGCCAAACCCACGGACGAGGAAAAGGCCCATCATTATTTGTGGCGATTCTGGCGCCACATTCCGCGCGACGGCACGGTTACCATCTACGACCGCTCCTGGTATGGGCGGGTGCTGGTGGAGCGACTGGAAGGTTTTGCCCGGGAGGATGAATGGCGGCGGGCCTACACCGAACTCAACGATTTTGAGCAGCAACTGACCGAACACGGCACCATCGTGGTCAAATTCTGGTTGCACATCAGCAAGGCCGAGCAATTGCGCCGTTTTCGCCACCGGGAGGAAACCGAATACAAACGTCACAAGATCAATGCCGAGGATTGGCGCAATCGCCGCAAATGGCGCCAATACGAGATCGCCGTGGGGGACATGCTGCTGCTTACCCGGCATGCCCATGCACCATGGCATTTGGTCGCGGCGGAGAACAAGCGTCACGCCCGGCTGCAGGTCTTGAAACTTTCCTGCCACCAGATCGAAACCGCCCTGGCTGAAACCTAGTCCTGCTCCGGCGCCGCCTTTTTCTCCGCCACAAATCTTCGCATCAGTGCCTCCAGCTCCTTTAGGCGAACCGGCTTCAACAGATAATCGTTCGCCCCCGCCGTCAGCACGCGCTCCCTTTGCTCGACCCGCGCATCCGCCGTCAAGGCGGTGATCCATACCTTGCGCATGTTTTCCCCCGCCGCGCCCGACCGTATCTGGCCGATGGCAGTGTAGCCGTCCATCTCGGGCATGTGCAGATCCATGAGCACCATGTGGAAATCCCGGCGCTTCAATTCCTCCAGAGCCAGGCGACCATTTTCCGCCACGGTCCAATGACAACCCAGATGGCCCAGCACTTTTTGCATGAGCCGCTGGTTCACCGGGTTGTCCTCAACCAACAGCACCTGCAAATCAAAGGTGTTGTTGGAAAAAGGCGGCAGTGAGGTGGTGCTGATCGGAATCGGCGTCGCCAGGGCCGAGCGCAGGGTTTCATGGTGGGCGGGTTTGTTGATCAACAATCGGAAATACGGCCGCAGGGCGGAGCGGGCCGCCGGGGTCAGGCCCAGCGGCACGAGCGCGATCATTTTTTCACGCGGCAAGGCCGGACGCCCCGCGGTGTTCTTGACCAGTTCATCGGCCATGCCTTCGGTCAGGTTGATCAGGGCGGCATCCCACGAAAGACCCGGCAACTCCTCCATGACACAGGGGGTGACCTGGGTGTCCCATCGCTCACACAACCGGCGGAGTTCCTGGCGGAGCACCCCGGGCGGAACCGCAAGCGCCAGACGCATGCCGGCAATGTTGTGGGGCTGGGTGGGCGGTCTGACTTCGTCGTCATGGACCTGCTCGGCTACGATCGTGAAGGTGAAGGTGGAGCCCGTCCCCACTTCACTTTCCAGGCTGATCTCCCCGCCCATCAGTTGCACCAGGTTGCTGCTGATGGAAAGACCCAGCCCAGCCCCGCTGAAGCGCCGGGTGCTCGTTTCCTCAAGTTGGCTGAAGGGCCGGAACAATTTCGCGTATTTGGATTTATCAATGCCAATGCCGGTGTCGCGCACGACAAATTGCAGGGTCCAGATCTCTTTGCCGAAATCCTCCGACTGCTCCAACTTCCGGCCACTGAGCGTGATCATGATCTCGCCCGTCTCGGTGAATTTCACCCCGTTGCCGATCAAGTTCAAAAGGACCTGTCGCAGCCGGCCCGCATCCGTCAGCACAAATTCCGGCACGTTGTCCTCCACCCAGTAAAGCAGCTCAAGTTTCTTTTGGCTCGCCGGTGTCGCCATGATGTCGAACGCGTCCTCGATGCATTCGCGCGGGTCACAAGGTTGCATTTCCAGCTTCAACTTGCCGGTTTCAATCCGCGCGGAATCCAGGATGTCGTTGGTCAGCTGGATCAGGGCCTCGCCGCTCGAGCGGATCGTCCGCATGTATTCCTCCTGCTCCGCGTTGAGCGGGGTCTCGAGCAAAAGGTTGGTGAAGCCAATTATGCCATTCAGGGGGGTGCGCACCTCATGGCTCATCGTCGCGAGAAAATGACTCTTGGCCCGGTCCCCCGCTTCGGCCTGTTCCTTGGCCTCGCGCAGAATCATCTCGTTCCGGCGCACCGCGGTCAGATCCTCGTAGATCGCCACAAAACAGGTGACCTGCTTCTCGCGGTTATGCACCGCCGTGATCAAGCCCCGCACCGGATAGACCTTGCCGTCCTTGCGCAAGTTGTCCCACTCCCCGCTCCAATTGCGGCGGCCATAGAAAATCGCGGTGATCTCGGTGGCAGTTTCGGTAGGGGCCGAATCGCGCAAAAACTCCCGCCAGGGCCGGCCGATCAGATCCCGGCGCGAATAACCCACCTGCTGACAAAAACCCAGGTTGGCATATTCAATCCGCCCCGACAGATCGATGATCATGACAGCCGTGTGACTCTGCTCGATGGCCTCCGACAGATTGCGAATCACCTCGTTCTGCTCACGCTGCCGGCGTATGATGGTGTAGCCGGCCAGGGACAACCCTAAGAGCAGCCAGACGTAGCCGGCGGCCTTGCCGGCGGCCAGCCAGATTTGCCGCCACCAGGTGCTGGCGGCAAGGTCGATCCCCAGCACCTCCCGCACCTGCCCGGTGTTGTCGCGCATCACCACCGCATACCCGGTTACCCAAGTGCCAAAGGCATCGCTGATGGGTCCTTCCGTGGCCGGGACACCGTTGACGAGAATGGACTGCAATCCCGGTGAAGTCGCGGCTTCCGGATAATCATCACCCGGCAGGGAGATATCCGCTGAGTCGGCCGGTTCCGAATCGGCCAGAAAGACCACCTGTTTTGATGCGGGGTTGTAACGGAAGATGTAAACGAACCGCACACTGGGATCCGCCTGCCGATAATGAATCAAGCGATGCTTGATCGCGGCATAGGTGGGGTCACCGACATCCGCCGGCGTTCCGGTCAACCGGGCGGTTTCGGTCTGATCAAACACCGCGGCGGCCCGTTCGGCATCAAGCGTGAGCTTCGCCAGCAAGGTATCACGAGCCTGCACATATCCCCAGCGTCCGGTCAGAAGACCGGCAATGATGATACCGCAGGAAAAAAGCAGTAAGCGGTGTCTGAAATAGAAGGCACGCATGCGGTGGGGCAGGTGGGGCGAGGAAACCCCATTGGTGAATTCCACGCAACCACGAAGACGATCCCGGGCGGACACAAAAAAGCCGCCGCGGAATCCGCGGCGGCTCTGATAAAATCTTCCGTGATCAGGAAACGTGTCCGGAAACCAACTTGGTCATCTCAAACATGCTGACCTTGGACTTGCCATTGAAAACGGCCTTCAGTTTGTCGTCGGCATTGATCTGCGTGCGCACCTTGGCGTCCTGCAGCTTGTTCTTCTTGATGTAGACCCACAGTTTCTTGGTAAGCTCCGTGCGAGGGAGGGGGGTCGAACCGACGACAGCAGCAAGCTTGGCGTCAGGTGTGACCGGTTTCATGAACGCGGCGTTTGGTTTACGAGCGGATTTTTTAGCCATAGTAATTTTTTAGTTAGGGTGCTTTTCAACGAAAGCAATGCATTTATAGCGGGAGAAACTCCCTTTTGCCTAGGAGAATTTTGCAAATCATGCCGGATATTATTATCCCGTGCGCAGTCCAATTGCGACCGGCCAACCGTCTAACCGGCACTTTCCTCCATTTGCACGAACTGGTGGTAGAGTTCGGCATAGGGGCCGCCTTGCGCCAGCAACGCTTCGTGCCGGCCGCGCTCAATGATCCGACCCTGGTCCAGCAGCAGAACCTGATCGGCATGCCGGATGGTGCTCAGCCGGTGTGCGACGATGAAACTGGTGCGGCCGCGCAATAGTTCCAGCAGGGCCTTTTGCAACCGGGCTTCAGTCAGGGCATCGATGGAACTGGTCGCCTCATCCAATATCACAATCCGGGGGTCCGCCAGCATTGCCCGGGTGAAACAAACCAACTGGCGTTGGCCGATCGAAAGGGCCGACCCGCGTTCGCCCACTTCCGTAAGCAAGCCTTGGGGCAGCGCTTCCAGAATATCCAGGCAATCCAACCGCCGCGCGGCCGCCCTGATTTCATCCTCGCTGGCCTCCGGTTTGCTCAGGCGGATGTTTTCCATGACCGTGCCGCTGTAGAGAAAGTTTTGTTGCTGCACCATGCCCATCTGGCGATGCAGGGAAAGGCTCGTGACCTGGCGGATTTCATGCCCGTCGATCAACAGTTCCCCACGGGTCGGCAGATAGAATTTCGCCACCAGATTGATGATCGAACTCTTGCCACTGCCGGTGTGTCCCACCAAGGCGATCGTCTGCCCGGGCTCGGCGATAAAGCTGACTTCATGGAGGACCGGGTTGGCGGGATTATACCCGAACGTCAGGTTGCGCAGTTCCACCCGGGCCCCCACGGAGGCCGCCGGCGGATGATCGCCCAAGCGCGGATCTGGCAGGGGAAGCGCGGTCGGTTCGTCC
>JAIPJW010000142.1 GCA_021734075.1 Cephaloticoccus sp. | reverse complement strand
GTGGAGCCGGTGTGCATGGAGCCTTTTGCCTCGGTGTTCGGCGACTTCACGCTGCATGTCTTCCGGAGCAAGATGGACAACCGCCACCATCTCGCTTTCACCAAGGGCACCCTGGGCAGTGAGCCCACCCTGGTGCGCGTGCACAGCGAAAACCTGCTCGGTGATGTGTTCCGCATGCGCGGGCTCGATACCCACCATTCACTGACGGCTGCCCTGGAGGCGATTTCGCAGGAGGGCTGCGGCGTCGTGCTTTACATGGAGCATACCTCGGGCGGGCCGGAATTGATCAAACGCCTCACCGGTCAAGCGGGCATGCCCCCGATGAGTTTTCGCGACTATGGCATTGGGGCCCAGATTTTGGTCGCGCTCGGGCTGCGCAAGATACGTTTGATATCCAACAGCAACCGCAAGGTGGTGGGTCTCGACGGGTATGGGCTGGAGATCGTGGAGCACGTTGCTCCCTGAATTAATAGGTTGCGGAGTGCCGCCAGAGCGCTTCCGCTAGCCGACTTCTTTCTCATATGAGTCTCGCTGCTCCCACGTCCCGGTTGATCGATGGCGCCACCTTTCAGGTGGGCATCGTGGCCGCATGCTACAACGAAAAACTCGTAAACTCCCTGTTGGTGCGCGTCTTGGAAGAGCTGCATCAGGCCGGGGTCAAAGAGAAAAACATCAGGACCGTGCGCGTGCCGGGTTCCCACGAGGTGCCTTGGGCGGCCGGAGAACTGGCCCGGCGCAAGGGTTGCGACGCGGTCATTGCCCTCGGTCTGCTGATCGGCGGCGATACCAATCATCACGAGATGGTGGGGCAAAGTGTCTCCCAAGCCCTGCAACACATTGCCCTGACGAGCCGGGTGCCGGTGATCAACGGGGTCATCGTCACGAACACGCTGGCGCAGGCCCGGGCACGTTGCAGCGGTCGAATCAACCGCGGCGCCGAGTTTGCCCAAGCGGCTTTGGCAATGGTGATCTTGAAACGAAAGCTACACTCATGAGCAACAAGGCCCTGTTTGCCCAACGGCGCGACGGTCGGGTTGCCGCCCTGCAATATCTCTTCGCGTGGAGCATGAACCGGCCGGCCATGCTGGCCGAGGATCTGAAGGTGTTTTTTGAGCAGTTGGAGCAACCCCGGGATCATTACGCTTTTGGCGAGGAACTCATCCACGGCGTGCTCGAGCACATCGAGGAGTTGGATGTCATGATCAAGGGGCTGGTGCACAATTGGGAATTCAGCCGCATCGCCAAGGTCGACCTCGCGATCCTGCGGATCGCGATGTTCGAGATGATGTTCCGCAAGGACATTCCCCCCGTGGTCTCGATCAACGAGGCGATCGACCTGTCCAAACTGTTTTCCAATGCCGACTCGAAGCGCTTCATCAACGGTGTGCTCGACCGCCTCAAGGGTCAGCTCGGTCGCGATTCGCGCAAAGCCGAATGAGGGATCTGAGGATTTTTAATGTGGAAAGCTGGAAGGCAGGAAAATGAGCGAACTGGGGCAGCGGGAACTCAGTAGCCGGGTGATTGAAGCGGCTATCGCGGTGCATAAATCTCTCGGGCCCGGCTTTCTCGAATCGGTTTACGAAAACGCTCTCTGTATCGAACTGCGCCGGATGGGCATCACTTTCGAACAACAAAAGGGTATCGATATTCTTTACCAAGGGGAAGTGGTTGGGCAGCACCGGTTGGATTTGCTCGTCGAAGGTGTCTTGCTGGTCGAACTGAAGGCTGTCGCAGCCCTGGAGGACATATTTTTTGCCGCGGCTCGGTCACAGATGCGGGCCGCCGACATCACTGATGGTATCATCCTCAATTTCGCGAGTATGCCACTGACCATCAAACGGGTGGGGCCTGGTCTCGGTCACAATACCTGATTTCCAGCTTTCCACATTTATTTCCTATTCCAGAGTTCCAGATAAATTATGTTCGGCCTTTTCAAAAAATTCAAAGCGGGCTTTGCCAAGACGGTCTCCGTCATCGCCCAGAAGACGCACGGGCTTTTTGGCGGGCGCAAAATTGATGCGGCCTCGCTCGATGAGTTGGAGGAGGCGCTTTACACCGCGGACTTCGGCGTCGCGACCACCACGGAGATTCTCGACGAGATCAAAGCGGCCTACCGCCAGGATCCGGAGCTGAAGGGGAAGCAAGCGGCCGAAATTGGCGCCGCCGTGCTGACCCGGGTGCTGGCAGGTTCCGAGGGCCGTTTGGCGGTAGGGACGTCCGGCCCGAACATCCGCCCGGCTGCCAACCCCATCGTCATCGCGATGATCGGGGTCAACGGCTCCGGCAAGACGACCACCACGGCCAAGCTGGCCTGGTTGCTCAAGCAGGACAAACAAAGCGTGATCGTGGCCGCGTGTGACACCTTTCGGGCGGCGGCAGTGGAACAGTTGAAGTCCTGGGCCACCCGGCTCGACTTGGAAATCATCGCGAGCCATACCGGGGCGGATGCCGCGGCCGTGGCGTTTGATGCCTGGCAGGCCACCAAGTCCCGCGGGCGCGACTACCTGATCGTTGACACCGCCGGACGCCTGCACACCAAGAGCAATCTCATGGAGGAACTGGCCAAGATCCGGCGCGTGCTGGCGAAGCACGATCCGGAGGCACCCCAGCACCGCTGGCTGGTGGTCGATGGTTCACTGGGCAGCAACTCGATCGAACAGGCCCGGGTGTTCCACCAGCAATTCGGTCTGACCGGTCTCGTGGTGACCAAGCTCGACGGCACGAGTCGGGGCGGGGCGATCGTCGGCATCTGGCGCGAGTTGAAACTGCCAATTTACTTTGTCGGTCTCGGCGAACAACCCGAGGACCTGCAGCCGTTCTCCATCGAAAACTATGCGCACGCGGTCTTCGGGTTGGAGAGCTGAGTTGGAATTCTGTGTTAGCCACAGATGGGCCCCTGCTTCGCCAAGGCTACGCAGGACAAGACAGATTCACACGGATAGGGAGTTCGAGAAATTTGAAATGAGGTAGGCGCGGTTGTCTCCAACCGCCCGGATTCAGGGAGCTCTCACGAGGACGGTTAGGGATAACCGTCCCTACCATTCACCCCGCAAAGCTGGAACCTGCGAATTTTAGAAAGGGTTCCGCATTCTATAATGGGACTGAGCCACAGTTATATGTTAGCCTGCGACTCTTTTCTCAACGGTTCCGAGTCTGAACCGATATCTAAAAATACATTACCGCAGTGCAATTCCTCGTCCTTCATCTCGTGCTTGCCATCAGCCTTGCTGCTACGGCCACCGGACAGAACATCTCCTCTCAAACTACCTTGGAAAACCGCGACCGGTTTCCCTGTAAGGATTGGATGCAATACGTCGACGTTGCCGAGGCCGGTTTTTCGGCGGAACGTCTCGCCCGGGCCAAAACCTATTGGGAGCATCGCGATTCATCGGCGTTTATGGCCGTGTCCGGCGGGGCAGTGATTGCCTCATGGGGAGAGGTTGATCGCCGTTTTCTGTGTCATTCCGTGCGCAAGAGCCTGCTTAGTGCGCTGTATGGAGTCTACGGGGAGAAAATTGACTTGGAACTGACCCTGGGCGAGCTGGGCATCGACGATGAACCGGCTCTCACGCAGGAGGAAAAGCAGGCACGAATCGTGGACCTGCTCTCCGCCCGATCGGGCATCTATCATGAGGCTGCCGCCGCTTCCGGTGAGATGATTGCCAATCGTCCGGCCCGGGGCAGCCAGCCGCCGGGTAGTTTTTGGTGGTATAACAATTGGGACTTCAATGCGGCTGGAACGGTGTTTGAGCAGCTGACGGGCGAACGCATCTTCGAGGCCTTCGGTAAGTCGATCGCCACGCCGATTGGCATGCAGGACTACCAGGTGTCGGACGTCTACTACCATTACGAACCCGCCAAGTCGGTTCACCCAGGTTACATGTTTCGGATGTCCACCCGCGATCTGGCGCGTTTTGGTCTGTTGTTCGCCCGTGGTGGAAAATGGCAGGGCCGGCAGATCATCCCCGCAGCTTGGGTGGAGGAAAGCACCCGGGCGCACAGCGCCGTGGACCTGGGAGACAATTACGGCACCGGGTATGGCTACATGTGGTGGATTGAGGGCACCCGGGGTTTCACCGCGCGGGGGACGGGAGGACACATCCTCGCCGTCTACCCCGCACTTGATCTGGTGATGGTCATCCGGGCTGACACCTATCACGGTAAATCCGTGCCAACCCGCGCCGCCATGAAATTGTTCGACATGGTGGCCAAGGCCGCGATGGGCCGGCCCGCCGCAGTGCCACACTTGGTGCCCGTTGTTCCAGTCGAAAGGTTGTCGGCGTCCTTCTCCTCACTGACCGACACTCAGCTGGCCCGCTACCCGGGCGAATTCACTATGGAGAGTGGCCGCAAGGCCTCGGTGGCGATTGCTGATGGTGCCCTGATTCTAGAGTATGGCACCGGCACCTTCCGTCTTTGGCCGGTGAGCGAGACGCGTTTCATCGCTGAGGATTCTGAGAATTTGGTTGAGTTTGAATTCGGAGCGGACGGACGGGCCGACCAAGTCTGGACGGAGCCCCTGTGCTATTTGGAAGCCACCGATGCAGTGCAGCGGGGCGACCTCGCGGCGGCCACGACCTGGGTGCGGCACGCGGTCGAAAAATTTCCCGAATCCGCCCGGGCACATTTCACCCTGGCCCGGATCCTCGATGGCACGGGTCACCCAGCGGAGGCACTGACGCAGGTCCGCAAGGCGCTGGAACTCGATCCGGACTTGAACGGTGCTGCGGCATTGCGCCTGCAGCTTCAGATTGGCCGCTACGGTTGGGTCATCGGAATGGGTATTCTGTCCCTGTTTTCATTTTTGGTATATTGGTATCTGCGTCGACGCCAAGCACAGACGAATCTGTAGGCGGGGGAATAACCCTATTCAGCTCGGTGTTAGGCACAGATTTGCTGGCAGGGAGAGCTGCGGTGGGTTCCTGCTTCGACCACCGATTGACTCGGCTACACACACGGATAGGGAGACAGAGAAATTTGAATCAGGGTAGGGGTAGTTTCCCCAACCGCCCGGATGAAAGGAACCCTGTCAGAGCGGTTAAGGGTAATTGCCCCTACCGTATCTTGGGTGTTAGCCTTTTCCGCCCAGCTGGGGACGCTTCTCCAAGTGAAAGAGTTGGCCGCATTCGCGTTAGCGCCGACATGTTGATCTTGGCTTGGATTCAGAAGTTCATCCGCACACCGATATCGAGGTTGCGTCCGGGCAGGGGGGCGATGGCCTTCAGGAAGGAAGTGCTCACGCGGGCGACCGTGTTGCCTAGATTCTTGCCTTGGGCAAAGAGCTCCCATTCGGCGTGTGGAGTGACCCAACGGTAGCTGGCGTTGGCTCCGAACAAGGTATAACCGTCCGTCGAGGTTTCCCCGGGGGCGGTCCGGTTGTGGGCAAAGGCGTGCCGCAGGCTCAGGCCGAGATCCCAGGGTCCGCGTTCGTAACTTAGGGTGAAGCCGGCCCGCACCGGCGGCATCCGGGGGAGGGGCTGGTCGTCGGTCGTTTGCTGGGCATGCACGTTGTCCGCCTTCAATTCCAAGTGCAGGCGTTCCTGTTCGGTATCGATCAGGTGAAAGGTCACTTCTGCTTCTGCGCCATAAAAGACAGCGTCACGGGCCACGAATTGATAGATGGGCAGATACCCGGCTTCCGGCGGGGCGGGATAAGGCAGGAAGGATCCACTGTCCTCATCGAAGTAGGTCGTGGCGTCCTCCTGCTCGAAGATGTAGTTTTGAAAGCGGTTGAGGAAGACCCCGATCGAACCCTCCATGAAGCCAGACCGTTTGCGCACGTTGAGATCAAGTCCGAGGGACTTCTCCTGTCCGAGCGAAGAAGTGCCGATCTCGTAGGAACCCGTGCCGCCGTGCGGTCCGTGCGAAAAAAGCTCCTGGGCCGTGGGATTGCGCTGGGAATACGCCGCCGAGACCCCGATGGACCAATCCTTGACCGGGTAGATGACCGCGCCGGTCGAGAAGCTCATGCCCCGTTCGGTGCGCTTTTCCCCGCTGGTGGCGGCATACCCCGGGTAGGCGGGAAGACCGGGATCGACGTCACCCAGCTTGATTTTCTGGCGCTCCAGGCGTCCACCGAATTGCAGGGTAAGTTGTGGTCCGATTCTGAGTGATTCCAAAACAAACAGTGCCTGGGCACTGGTGACCGACGGTGGCGTGACCACTTCCTCGCCCACGGCGGAGAAATCGCTGCGCGTGAACTGGGTCCCCACCGTGCCGGAAAGTTTCCCTGCTTCCCGCTGGATGAGTTCGAGCCTGCCCTCGTAGGCCTGATTGCGGAATCTTGTGTTGGCCAGCCCGGTGGTGGTGTCGATCTCGGCATGGCGGTAGTCGGCAAGGCCGAAGCGCGCCTTGATCGATTTGAAGGGACCGGTCTCCGGCGAGGACTCCACCCGCAGATCCACCCGTCTTTGTTTCATGTCGATGTTGATGGGTTCCCCGACCGGCACCCCGTAGACAGAGTCGTATTCACTCACGGCAGCACCGGCATTGCCGCTCGACCAGAAGGTCGTGGCCCCGACCGTGCCGCTCGTGGTGGAAATCCCACTGTTGGTCAGCGTGCCACGGTTGACCGGGTTGGTGGGATCGGCATAGCCCGGGATGTTCACATCGTCGGTCCTGGTGCGCAGGGCGTTGGCGCGCACGGCGAATCTATCATTCCCCGAGGTGAGCGCGATGATGCCGGTGCGTTCATTGGCTGCGGAACCATGGCGCGCCTCGATTTGCGCGGAGAGCGGGTGGTCGGGCGGGGACGAGGGAATCCGGTTGTCGATGACGTTGACGACTCCACCCACGGCGGAACTGCCGTAAAGCAGGGTGGCCGGCCCGCGCAGGACCTCGATGCGTTCGAGCAGGAGCGGCTCCACACTGACGTTGTGATCGGGACTGACGTTGGAGGCATCGAGCGAGCCGATGCCATTGTCGAGCATCCGCACGCGGTCGCCCCCCAACCCGCGAATGCTCGGGCGACTGGCCCCCGGACCGTAGTAGGTGGCGTTGACTCCGGGAGTGTTGGCGAGGGTTTCGCCCAGGGTGGCCTGAAGATCGAGGTGCAGTTGATGTCCGGTCAGCACCGAGGCACCTTGCGCCAGGTCAAACGCCGAACGGGCATCGGGATTTCCGGTGACGACGAGGGTTTCCAACCTGATTGGTTTGTCGTGATCGACCGCATCGCCAATTGGCACCGGCAGGGTTTGGGCCGCGGCGAGCACGGTGCTGAAAATGAAAAGCGAAATAAAATTTGTGGAATGCATGGAAAGTCTGGGTTGAGAAATCTTGGGCACACCCCAACTGGGCGTGCTCAGCCGCAATTCGCGGCGTTCAGCCACCCGGTGCCGTGAAGGCCGCCGGATCGGCGGGAATCAACTCAGACTTGCCGGCGGGGCTCGGCCCGGGGGCAGTCGAAAATGCCGCTCAACCGGCAATATTCCATGCGGACAAGGGAAAGGGATGGGCTGCCATTTGACGGTCGTGTTCCCAAGCACGGCGGTGTCGACCGCCAGAGTGAGCCCATGGGCAAAGCCGACGACGGCGCAACCATGGTCGCCGTCATTTGGCAGGTTGTCCTTGGAAGGACCCCCGCGGTCGGACGTGGATTCACAAGTTTGACCGTGCACCCAGTTATGCAGGGTCGGGCTGACCGACATCAGGCCCAACAACAATACCAGAATCACCGAACCCGACGCCAGGAGATGGCGCAGGAAGGGCAAAGTGCGGTGTGATGGCGTGGCCGGCATTTCGTTGTAGACGGTGATTATGGCACAGTCGTCAAGGGGTGTGGGCGGGAAGGCCCCCCAGGTGTTCCCCCAGCAACTTCACATTGAACAGCCACCACTCGCGGTCGCGCTGCTCGATGCGGCCCAGCAATTCCTGATGCTCCGGGAGGTTTAACCATAGTTCCGGATCCACTTTGCAGGTGAGGATCGTGGCGCGCATCACGCCGGGAATCTCCGCAAAACTCAATCTGACCTGGTCATCGGTCAGCACGGCAACAATCCGGCCTTTGACGGGATAGCCCCGCGTGGCCTCGGCGTCCTGCTCGTCGCAGGGGAGGCACGGTTTGCGGTTGGCGAGAGTCGAAAGGTCCGGCAGCGTTATAAGAAGTGTTTCAACCTGGGTGGTGTCGTCGCCGTCCCGCGTGTAACTCATCAACAATTGCGCCGGGGTGGCGTCGTAATCCTTGAGCAGGGCGAGGCGCGGAAACCCGCTGGCGCGCGAGGCGCTAGAGGTTGCGAGGCGCACCGGGGGACCGATTTCATCCTGCGCGGAAATGCGCCGGAGCCAGATGCCGGCCCCGGTTTCACTGCCGCCTTCGAGCCACGTGACGATTCGCGAGCCATCACGCAATTGCACGGTGTCGAGCCGCCCGAGCGGCTGCCCGAGGTCAATACGCTGCGGTTGCAGGAAGCGCGCGCCGGCATCGGGCGAGGCCGTGGCATACACCCGGGCGATGCCGCCGGCCCCGGTGAACCAGACCGCCGAAACATCTCCGCC
>JAIPJW010000141.1 GCA_021734075.1 Cephaloticoccus sp. | reverse complement strand
CCCGCGCCGACAGCCTGAGCCGGTTCATGCAGGCCTACGCCGGTCTCGCCAAACTTCCCGCCCCCGTCCTGGCGCCCTGCGACATTTCCGCCCTGATCAAGCGCGTCGTGGCACTGGAAGTTCGGCTCGAGGTCCAGATCACGGGCGGTCCGGAAATCACCATCGGTTGTGATGCCGCGCAGATTGAGCAAGTCCTGATCAACCTGATCAAAAACGCGGTGGAAGCCGCCATGGAGCAGCATGAGAACGAGCTGCCCAACGCGGGAGTGCGCCTGGGCTGGGTCAAGCGCGGCGATGTGCTGATCATTTCCGTGGAAGATGACGGCCACGGCATCGCCAATGACACGAATCTGTTTGTGCCTTTCTTCACCACCAAGCCCACCGGCTCGGGCATCGGCCTCGTGCTCTGCCGTCAAATTGCCGAAAATCACGGCGGCTCCATCAGCTTGAAGAACCGCACCGACGGACAGGGCAGCATCGCCTCGCTGCGTCTCCCCGCGTGAGTCGGGCTGGCTGTCATGGCCACGGAGCCACCAAGACACGGAGTCCGGACCCAAACCACAAATCGACGCTTTCTCCGTGTTTCAGCGTCTCTGCGGCAACCTGCTTCGGAATGCCGTCCCCATCCGTCAGTGCGGTATCCATGCCGGTCCATCAAGCGGCGCGCGGAGCGCACGGTCCACGCGTCAGCTTGGATGGATCATTCGAGATTCCACGCAGATCATCTCGGCCCAAAGGGATAATCTCCGATGTGGCTTGCGTTTCGCTCGTCTGCCGTGACGGTCACGCCACGTAAACACGTTGTATTATAGTGGTTGGTGGGTCTGCAGGTGAGCTTTCAGTTCAGATGTTGATCCGAAATCCGAATTTCGGAAACACGCTCAGAAACTTCGAGGCTTACAATAAAAACTCCCATGAACTCCAAACTCTATATTGGAAATCTATCCTTCAACACCACCGAGGATGCGCTGCGCACCGCCTTTGGTCCCTTCGGTGACATCACCGACGTCTATGTCGCCATGGATCGTGAGACCGGCCGCCCGCGCGGTTTTGCCTTCATCACCTTCAGCAACGCCGATGAGGCTGCTGCGGCCATCGCCAAGATGGATGGCACCGACCTCGACGGTCGCAACCTCAAGGTGAGCGAAGCCAAGCCCAAGGCCTAAGCTTCCATCATGCTTCAGGGGCAGCTTGATCGCTGCCCCTTTTTTGTGCACTGATCGCAAGGTGCGATTTTCCCTCCGGCTCGTAAGGTTATATTGCAGCCGGGTTGTTGTCGGTTCGCCATAACCTTGGTGACGGCGGAAACCCAGTCGCATGACCGCCCAAGGAGAAGCGCCAAAATGACGATACCGGTGACGGCGACCCGGTCACAGTTTTCGGCGAATGCGCTGGCTTAAAGCCGATCGCATATTGCGAAATAACCTACTCGCACCGCAACGCCGTCATGGGATCCACCTTCGCGGCGCGCCGGGCCGGCAACCAGCTCGCCATCAACCCGACCAACAACAGCACCAGCGCCACTCCGGCAAAAATCAGCGGATCCCTCGGTTTCACTTCGTAAAGCAAACTTTCCAGGTATCGGCTCAGGTAAAGCGCAACGACCAGACCGATTCCCATGCCCAATGCGGCTTTCATCATCCCTTGCCGCAAGATGAGTGTCACAATCTGGCCGCGGGTGGAACCGATGGCACCGCGAATCCCGATCTCCTTGGTGCGTTGGGTCACATCGTAAGCCAGCATGCCGTATATTCCCACCGCCGACAGAAGCAGTGCTATGCCCGCGAACGCGCCGAGCAGCCACATGACCCCACGCCGGTTGGCCGCCGCATCATCGAGCTGCTTCTGCATCGTCTTCTCCTGATAGATGGGCAAAGCCGGATCGACGCTGCGCAGCTGAGACCGGATCAAGGGCATCATGTCCGCAAAACTTCGCGTTGTCCGCAATTCGACTGACAAGCCACCTTTTGACGTATCCAACGCCAAATACACGTAGGGGGCATTGTTTGCTTCCAAGCCGTTCACCTTGGCCACTTCCGCCACGCCCACGATCTCCGGAGCCATCTCGGGTTTTTGATCCGGCGGCCCAAAGGCGAATTGTTGTCCCACCGCGCTCTGCCCCGGGAAATGGAGTTCGGCAAATTTACGATCCACAATGAAGACGAGCCTCGCTCCCGGTCGGTAATCGTCGGCCGTGAAATTGCGCCCCGCCAACAAACGGATGCCCATTGTCTGAAAATATTCCGGCGACACCCGATACACGGCCGCCGTGGGGTAGGTGCTGTCCTGCCCGGGCGCCATGCCACGGAGAGGCAACGTGGCCAGCTTGTCCGCTGCAAAACCCGGCAGGCGGTCCGAATAGGCCACCGAATCGACCCCGGGGATCTCCCGCATCTTTTCCAGAATCCGGTCCTGCAAACCCTGCAGCATCGCCATGTCGGTGTAGGAGGAATCATAGGCTGCGCGAATGTGGATGATCTTGGAGGCATCAAATCCCGGATCGATCGCCATCACCTTGGTAAAACTGCGGATGAGCAGTCCGGCCCCGCACAGGAGGACAAACGCGAACGCCACTTGCGCTACCACCAATATGCCGCTCAGCGCCCGCACTCCACCACCCCGGGACGCACCGCGATTCCCCGTTTGGATCGTGTTTTGCAAATTGCCCGTTTGCCACATCCGCAACACCGGCAACAAACCGATCATCAGGGCAACCCCGAGTGAAATCAACAACGTCAGTCCAAGCAGTGCGCCATCGAGTCTGACTGGTGGCAGGCCGTAGATGGCAGCGCCCGCGTAGGCATTGATCATCCGCAGACTCAGCCCGGCCAGCGCGGTGCCCAGCGCTCCGCCCATGACGGCGAGCAAGGCCGCCTCGGTCAGCAACTGTCGCGCGAGCACGCCACGACTGGCCCCGAGGGCCTGGCGGACCGCCAATTCCGCCTGCCGGGTATTCGACCGCGCCAGTAAAAGACTCGCCACGTTCACGCAGCCCAACACCAGCACGAACAGAGCGCCGCCCTGCAACATGAGGAGCCCGCTCCTGATCGGCTTGACCTGCTGCTCACGCAACTGCTCAAGCCCCATGCGCTGTCCGCCGCGCTTGATATAATCCTGCAGCCCCGGATCGGCCACCGTTTCCAAATATTGCTGCTCCAAGGTCTGGAGCTGCGCCAAGGCCGCCCCATGCGCCACGCCCGGTTTGATCCGGGCCGTGATATTCCCCATCTGCGCAAGTCGCCAATTCGGTTGTGCCTGTTCCGGTCTCCAGATAAATGGCTTCAGGAGCACTGGGGCAGTGCTGAGTTTCTCAAACTTGCGCGGGATCACCCCGATGATCGTGTGCGGCTCGCCCGAGAGCCGGATTTCCTGGCCCACGATATCCGGGTCGGCGTGGAAATTATTTTCCCAATAAGACTGCGTCAGCACGGCCACCTTGTCCTGCCCGGGCACATCGTCCTCCGCATTGAAGAACCGTCCCTTCAGCGGCTGCAGGCCGAGCACCGAGGTCAAATACTCATGCGTCACCTGCATGCCGACATAACGCATCATGCCGCCTTCCTCACCGATGTTGAACATCCACCCCCGCCATAGCGCGAACCCGGAAAATAGGTCCGCGTGTTCCCGATAATCCAGATACTGGCCCACCCCAAGGTTCTGGTGCATCTGCCCTTCCTTTGTCCGCATGTTGTAGACGTCCACCACCTGTCCGGCATCAGGCAGTGGCATCGGCTTCAATACCAGCCCATACAACACGGAGAGGATCGAAGTATTCGCCCAAATGCACAACGCCAGGGTGAAGATCACGGCCACGGTGAATGTCATCGATCGCCGTAGGGAACGGACCGAAAACTTCAGGTCCCGCCAGATGGCTTCGAGCCACGGAACTCGCCAGCCTGCTCCGGTCGGTTCCTCGGTCGTGTTCACTAGCCACGCAATGACTTGGCGTCGACTCATGCGCAACGTCAGAACTCCTGCCTCGGGCGACTATATTTTCGGACAACCTTTTCAGAGCACAAAATTCTCACCCCGGTCTTCACTTCTTGGACGCGTTGCACTTCAAATTGATTCCGAGAGCTCGTGAGCCGTCCCGAATATGGGACGACCCGATCCCGCGTTCGATGCTTTGAGCGATTGGTTCAATTCATGAAAGAATTTTTACTCCCTGTCCCTCCGCAAATTACAACACCTTTTGCACACTGGCACGGACCGTGCAATTAGGGGGCCATCCATGGACATCGCCCGCCCAGACCTGAGCAAAGCCAAACGCAAGAAGCGTCTCATCACCTTCGCCATCATCGGCCTTGTGCTGGTTGCCATTACCATCCTGCTCGCCCGGCTCAAACCTGCCGCCCCCACCGTGGAACGCAATCTGGTCTGGATCGCCGACGTAAAGCGCGGCGAGATGATCCGTCAGGTTCGGGGCTTGGGCACGCTCGTGCCCGAGGAAATCCGCTGGGTCGCCGCCCGCACCCAGGGCCGAGTTGACCGCATTGTTCTGCGCCCCGGCGCCCAGGTCAAACCCGGGAGCCTTATTCTCGTGCTCGCCAACCCCGATGTCGAACAGGCTGCGGCCAACGCCGATTCCCAGCTCAAGGCCGCCGAGGCCGAACTCGCCAATCTGCGGGTGCAACTCCAAAGCGGTGTCCTCCAGGCTGAATCCATCGCCGCGAGTGCCCGAGCGGACTATGAGCAATCCAAGCTCCGCGCCGAGGTGAATGATGAATTGTTCAAGGATGGCCTGGTCTCGCCGCTCGAACTGAAACTTTCCAAGGTCACGGCCGAACAGGCCGCCACCCGCAACGAGATCGAGCAAAAGCGCTTTGCCTTCGCCCAGGATTCGATTGTCCCGCAACTCGCGGTCAAGGATGCCGAAGTCGACCGCCTGCGCGCCCAGGCCAAGCTCCGTCATGACGAACTGGAAGCCCTCAACGTCATCGCCGACATGGAAGGCGTGCTCCAACTCCTGCCCGTGGAGGTCGGGGCGCAGGTGCAGCCCGGCACCAATCTCGCCCGGGTCGCCGATCCCGCCCGCCTGAAGGCCGAAGTCCGCATTGCCGAAACCCAGGCCAAGGACATTACCATCGGCCTGTCGGCCTTGGTCGACACGCGCAACGGCATCGTCGCCGGTCATGTTTCCCGCATCGATCCTTCCGTCCAAAACGGCACCGTGACCGTCGACGTGCTTTTCGACGGCCCCCTGCCCAAGGGCGCCCGCCCCGATCTTTCCGTTGACGGCACCATCGAACTGGAGCGCCTGACCGATGTGGTCTACGTCGGCCGGCCCGCCTTCGGCCAGGAGCGCAGCACCGTGGGCATCTTCAAGCTTGAGGCCGATGGCAACTACGCCGATCGCGTCCAAGTCCAACTGGGTCGCAGTTCCGTCAACACCGTGGAAATCATCCAGGGTCTCCAACCCGGCGATCGCGTCATCCTGTCCGACATGTCGCAATGGGACACCAACGAGCGGATCAAACTGAACTGATCGATGCATTACTGTAACTTTTCCGACCGCACCGTGTTCTCCCGCATCATGATTCACGCCATTATTATTCTCGCCCTCCTGTCCGCTCTGGTCGCCACCGACCCGGATCAAGGATCCAACTGAATTTGTTTTCAGCCACGGAGACACCAAGACACTGAGCCCAATGAACAAAGCTGAACTGGTGCTCACTCCCTCTCAGTAATAAGCATTAAGTAATAAGCCATAAGCAGTTAATCCCGCGCCCCCGTGGCCTACTCTCAACCCCCTACCATGAACAACGAAACCCTGATCAAACTCGATGGCGTCACCAAGGTCTTCCTTACTGAAGATGTGGAAACCCACGCCCTCTCCGGCATTCACATGGAAATTCGCAAGGGCGAGTTCGTGTCCATCGCCGGCCCGTCCGGCTGTGGCAAATCCACCCTGCTCTCCATCCTTGGTTTGCTGGACTCACCCACGGAGGGCAGCTACGTGCTCAACTCGCATTCCGTGCAGGGCCTGTCCCTCCCCGAGCGGGCCCGCATCCGCAACCGCGAGATCGGTTTCATCTTCCAGTCTTTCAACCTCATCGGCGACCTGACCGTGTTTGAAAATGTCGAGCTACCGCTCACCTATCGCGGGATGCCGGCCGCCGAGCGCAAGGCCGCCGTCACCGAGGCCCTCGAGAAGGTTGGCATGGCCCACCGGGCCAAGCATCTGCCCTCGCAACTCTCCGGTGGTCAGCAACAGCGCGTCGCCGTGGCGCGGGCCCTCGCCGGTCGCCCCGCCGTCCTCCTCGCGGACGAGCCCACGGGTAATCTCGATTCCAAGAACGGCGATGCCGTCATGGATTTGCTGCAAAACCTGCACCAGGACGGGGCCACCATTGTCATGGTGACGCACGATGCGCGTTTCGCCCGCAATGCCGAGCGCACCATCCATATCTTCGACGGCCGCGTGGTGGAGGAAAGCATGGAGACCGATCCGACCAAGGATTGAGTCGCCACTAGCAAAAATGCCATGGGCCGTAAGCCGTCAGCCATTAGTGCTCAGCTTACTGCCCTGATCCACACGGATTTTCTCCCCCTGACAGCTGATACCTGATCGCTGAAAGCCACCCCCATGCCTACTGATATCAAATTTGCCTTTCGACAGCTCCTCAAGTCTCCCGGATTTACCGCCGTGGCGATCGTCACCCTGGCCATTGCCATCGGGGTCAACACCGCGATCTTCTCCCTCGTCAACGGGGTGTTGTTGCGGCCGACGGTTGATCACTCCCACGGCGAAATCGCCGAAATCTACACCGGCCGCCAAAAGGCTGACCGTGACTATCGTCAGTTTTCCCATCGCGAATTTGAGGCCCTGCGCGAACCGGGCGAGATTTTCGATGATATCGAGGCGGTCACCTTCTCGCTCGTGGGGATCGGGCGCGACAACTCCCTGCGGCGCAGTTTCGCCTTTTCGGTTTCCTCCGGTTATTTCGGGATCTTTGGCGCGAGCCCGGCCGCGGGTCGCTTCTTCTCTGCCGCCGAATGCCGGCCCAACGCGGAAATTGCGGTGGCGGTATCCAGTTGGAACCTCTGGCAGCGTTATGGCGGCAAGTCCGATTTTATCGGCAGCACGCTCCGGATCAATGACCGGTTGTTCACCATCATCGGGGTGACCCCAAAGGGCTTCAGCAACGGCAATGCGCTCATTGCGCCCGAAGTCTGGCTGCCCCTCGGCACCTTTTCCACGGTTGCCAAAACTTTCTCGAACAACGCCGCCGTCACCGATCTCAATCATCCGGATAATTTCACGTTGAACCTGGTCGGCCGTCTGAAATCGGGCCTGACCAGTGCGGCCGCGGCCAACCGACTGCCCGCCCTGGCGGCTCGCATCAACCAGCTTCATCCTGAGGAGGCATCCGGCCCCCGCGAGTTGCAACTCCAGGCTCCCGCCCGTTTCAGTATCAGCACCGCACCCTCAAGTGAGAGCGGCCTGGGGATGATCAGTGTCCTGCTGCTGAGCATGGCCGGAGCCGTGCTGCTCATCGCCTGCCTGAACCTGGCCAACATGCTGCTGGCGCGCGGCACCGCCCGCAGCCGGGAGATTGCCATTCGCCTCGCTCTCGGCGCCACGCGCACCCAGGTCGTGCGTCAATTGCTGGTCGAGGGCTTGTTGCTCGCGGTTGTCGGTGGCCTGGCCGGTCTCCTGATCAGCCTGTGGTCCGGTGACCTGCTGACCCAGTCGCTCACGACCCTGTTCAACTCGATGAACTTCGCCTACGTCGTGGATCTGCGGCCCGACCTCACGGTCACCGGGGTCACCTTCGTGTTCTGTCTGGTCGCCACCCTGATCTTCAGCCTTGGTCCGGCCCTGCGTGCCACCCAGGTCGATCTCGTCAACGACCTCAAGCAACAGACGGGTGAACCCGCGCTCCTGGGGAGACTGAATCGTTTCTTTGCCCCACGGCATATTCTGGTCATGGCGCAGATCGCCATCTCGCTCATGCTGCTGTTCAGTGCCGGTCTCTTTTTCCGCGCCGCGCTCAAAGCCGGGGGACTTGATCTGGGGTTCAAGCCCGCGGGCAGCGTCATTGCGGAAATTGACTACGGCTTGATCAACACTGATCCCCTTGTCGCCAGCCGCCTGATACAAAGTGAAATCGAGCAGGTCCGCAATTTGCCGGGCGTCGCCCGGGTGGGCCTCGCCACCCGCGAGCCGTTCAGTAACACGACCTCGAGTCGCAAGATCATGCGGGCGGACCAGCCGCTGGACACCGGCGAGGGCCAGGCTTCGAATGCGTTCCAAGGCATCATGGCTTCGATCACGCCGGGCTATCTGGAAGCCCTCGGCGTGCGGATGCTGCGCGGGCGGGACTTTACCGACATCGAGGCCTTTGAGAAGGGTGCCCCGGGGGTCTGCATCGTTGACGAGGCCATGGCCAAGTCACTTTTCCCTGATGGGGATGCCTTGGGGCAACGGGTGAAATACACCCAACCACCCACTGATGGCAGCCCCGTTGAAATGGAAATCGTGGGCATTGTTTCAGATCACCGGCATGGCGTCCTCGAACAGGGCCGGGCCAGTCTGCATCTCTACCTGCCCCTGGCGCAAAACTTCGAACCGGGCGGCATGATTCACGTCCGCCTCGGCGATGAGGATCCGGCGCGCGTCATGGGGTTCCTGCCCA
>JAIPJW010000007.1 GCA_021734075.1 Cephaloticoccus sp. | reverse complement strand
TACCCCAAGAGAGCGCTCCCGTGGGGGATGAGACGGTCATCGGCATCGCCACCAATGGAGCCAAACTCGACCTGGTCGACGACAACGATGAGGACTGGGACATTGACTGGACGCTCGAACCGCGTGCCCGGAAAATTCTCTCCGGCCTGGGCTTTCGCGATGCGGACATGGACAAGCCGGCCAAATCTTTCTCCGGGGGTTGGATCATGCGGGCTCATCTCGCCCGCTTGCTGGTCTCGGAACCCGCGTTGCTGATCCTTGACGAGCCGACCAACCACCTCGATCTGGAGGCCCTGCTCTGGTTTCAGGATTATCTCACCCGCTACCCCGGCGGCCTGCTGGTGGTCTCCCACGACCGTGCATTTCTCAACGCTCTTTGCACCGGCATTCTTGAACTACGCTCCGGCACTTTGCATCGTTATCATGGCAACTACGACGATTTCCTGATCGAGAAGGAAGCGCGCAAGGAACAGCTGGCCGCCCAATTCAAGAATCAGCAGCGCGAAATTGCCCACCTGCAAAAATTCGTCGACCGTTTCGGCGCCAAGGCCTCCATGGCCAGTCGCGCTAAGTCCAAGGAAAAACAGATCGAGCGCCTCAAGGACGTCGCCATCGAGGAACCCGGCGAGGAACTCAAGCGCATCAACTTCCGCTTCCCCCAGCCGCCGCGCTCGGGACTGAAAGTCGTGGACCTGAAAAAGGTGCAACAAGCCTACGGCAGCCACGTGGTTTACCGTGACCTCAATTTCACCGCCGAACGCGGACAGAAACTTGCCCTGGTGGGACCCAACGGCGCCGGTAAATCCACTTTGTTGAAGATTCTCGCCGATGTCATTCCCATCCAAGGCGGCACCCGGGAGCTAGGCAGTAATGTTTTCCCCGGCTACTTTGCCCAAAACCGGGCCGACAATCTCAAACTCGATGCCACGGTCTTCGAGAATGTGATGGAACTGCGCACCGCGGAGAACGATCTCACCGAGCAACAGGCCCGCGCCATTCTCGGCGCCTTTCTGTTTCGCAAGGACGACGTCTTCAAGAAGGCCTCCGTCCTTTCCGGCGGGGAAAAATCCCGCCTCGCCCTCGCCCGCTTGCTGGTCGATCCGCCGAATCTGCTCCTGATGGATGAGCCCACGACCCACTTGGACATCCAGTCAATCGACGCGCTCATCAGTGCGCTGAAAAATTACTCCGGCACCTTTATTTTCATCAGTCACGATGTGCATTTTATCCGCACCCTTGATGCGCACGTGCTGCACGTGCATAGCGGACGTCTCACCCACTACGCCGGCAACTACGATTACTATCTGGACAAGTCCAAGGCCACTGATGCCCGGGCCGCGCTGACGGCCGGGTTCACCGATGCCCGCCCCGTGCAGACAGCCGCACCCGCCACCACCGCGGCCAAAGCCGGACCGTCATCGGCCCCCAAACCCTCGCCCAGTGAACTGCGCAAATTACGTGAGCAGGTCGGCCTGTTGGAAAAAACAGTTTCCGAACTGGAGTCCAGTCAGGCCGAATTGGCGGCCGAATTGGAAGATCCCGCCAGTTACCAAAACGGCAAGGCCCAGCACTTGAACCGGGAACTCTCAGTCATCGTGGACCAAATCGCGCATGCCACCGCCGAATGGGAAGCCGCCGCCACCCGACTGACCGAATTGGAGCAAAGCTGAACTTTCGCCGCCACCCTGCCCGCTAAACGGCAACCTCCTGGGTCTGGGGATTTTCCAACGGATCGGATTCGCGGCGCATGAACTCGTTGAACATCAGGGCCAGCCGTTCACCCAAAAGGGGATCCTCGCGGCACCATTGTCGAATGAGTGCCGGGCGCACCACCTTGTCGGCTTCCATCAATTCACGGAAATAGCGATCTTCCAGGGATAATCTGCGCATGAGCATGGTGGGACTATTGGGTTCAACCATTTAATGCGCAAAAACCGCCATCAACGGCTCAGTAATTTATAAAAAAAATTACCGGCCCCACGGCGGTCGAGCGAAATCCCACAGAGCGTCCTCTGTCTTGTCCCCCAAGAGTAGCAGCCTAGCTGAGCAATTCCCCGATCAAACGGGCTTTCGGAGGGGCTTCATTTCCCACTCGGATTGCCTTGCCCAACATTTCAACTGCGACTTTGGCGGATGAAGCATCGCTCGCATGGATCGTGCAGAGCGCCGCACCAGCCTCAATGGGTTCCCCGATTTTAACCAAGCCACTCACCCCGACACCGGGATCAATCCGGTCCTCGGCCTTGGCCCGACCTGCCCCCAAACGCAAGGCAGCCAACGCCACCTGCATGGCATCCACATCGGTAATAATCCCGGTCGCAGGGGCGGGCAGGATCACCTTGTGGCTGGCTTGGGGTAGTCGGTCAGGTTCGTCCACCACCCGGCCGTCACCGCCTTGAGCCACCACGATTTCGCGAAATTTTTCCAACGCACTGCCATCGGCAATCACGGCCTGCAATTTGGCCTCCGCCTCGGCCACATCCTCGGCCTTGCCCCCCAGCAACAACATCTGGGCGCCCAGGGCATACGTGACTTCCATAAGGTCGGCCGGACCTTCACCGTGCAGACAGGCGATCGATTCCCCGACTTCGAGGGCATTGCCCACAGTTCGACCAAGGGGTTGGTTCATGGCGGTTAACAAAGCGCGCACCTTCTTGCCTCCGGCCCGTCCCACCTGCACCAGCGCATGGGCCAGTTCCCGTGCCTGCTCCTCGGTTTTCATGAACGCGCCGCGGCCGAATTTCACATCCAAGACCAGCGCATCAATGCCCTCGGCCAATTTTTTCGCCAGGATCGATCCACAAATCAGGGGGATGCATTCCACCGTCGCCGTGACATCGCGCAGGGCGTAAAGCTTTTTGTCCGACGGTGCGAGGTCCTTGGTCTGTCCGATCAACGCACAACCAATCCGCGCCACCTGGGCACAATAATCCGCCAGCGACAGATCCGTGCGAAAACCAGGAATCGATTCCAATTTGTCGAGCGTGCCACCGGAGTGACCCAGGCCACGGCCGCTGATCATGGGCACCGGCACCCCGCAGGCGACCACCATGGGCGCGAGCGGAATCGAAACCTTGTCACCCACCCCGCCGGTGGAATGCTTGTCCACCTTGATCCCAGGCACGGCCGTGAGATCGGCCACCACCCCGGAGCGCATCATGGCATCGGTATAGAGCGCGGTTTCCTCCGGCGTCATTCCCCGGAGGAAAATCGCCATCAACAGGGCACTGAGTTGATAGTCTGCCCAGGAACCATCGGTCGCACCGCGCACAAACGCGCCGATTTCCGCGCGTGACAACACACCCCCGTCACGTTTTTGGGCAATGATGTGCTGGGGAAACAGCGATGGACTCATGCCTGACTGCACCACGGGTTTGGGTCGGACGCAACCGTGCGTTCACGGTCCGGTATAGGCTCGCTCCACCTTGGCGATGCGCACCGTGTATGACTCATACCAGATCTCACCGCCCGCCTTTTGGGCCTTTGCATGCTCGGCATTTCGCTTCCAGGCCAGGATCGACCCTTCATCCCGCCAATAACTCACGGTGATTCCCAGACCATTGGTGTCCCGGGTGCTCTCGATGCCCAAAAATCCCTCCATCCGGGACCCCAGTTCCACCATGCGATCCGCCATGGCCGCATAACCGTGATCACCTTCACGCCTGAGTGAGGTGAAAATGACGGCGTAATACGGGGGTTCCGGAGTGTGGGCCAGGGCTGCAACCGTGCTCATACCGACAGCTTGGACGGCCGCCCGGAAGTATCGAGTCAGGATTTGGTGAAAACCGACTTCGGGAGCTTGAAGGGTGCGCGGGTCAGGCCAAACAGCCCCCGTGCAGGCTTGGTGGGCTCGGGCGCCGCCACCTGCAAACGGGCTTCCGCCAGGGCAACCGCTTCTTCCCGGGCAATGAGATTTGCTTCCCGCTGACGCAACACGTCACGGGCCTGCAACAATACGTGTTGATCTTCACTCAACTGGCGTTGCTCCACTTCGAGCAATTCCCGGGCGCGGTGCAATTTGCTCCAATCCGCCGTCAACGCGGATTCATTGCCCGCCGATTGGCGATTGGTGGAGGTGGTTGATATGTGCGCATCCGGCTTGTTACCCTGCACTTGGTTTTGCAGGGAGCGCAGACGTTGCTCGTAGGCCTGCAGGTTCTCTTCCCTTTGACGCAGGGCTTCGTTGTCGGCTTGCAGGACTTTTTGTCCTTCCATCAAAGCCGTCTCCAATTCCCTCAATTTTGCGGGATCGGTCGCTGGTGAGCGCTTCAAGCGGAGTTCCGGGCGGGCGGCGGGAAATACGATGTGGGTGGGATTCATGGTGGATGAGGTTGGGCTGACCATGACATCCTATCGTGGATTGGCGGCCCTGCCTACCCCTTGGCCGGCCATTTACTTTCCGTTTACCAATAACTTGGCAAATTCGGATTATTTTTACCCCACCGCGCCTTCAGACCCTGAATATAACGTCCTCGCGCTTGAACATCCGCACGGCCCACGCCAGCGCCAACGCCGCATAAAGGCAGGTGGAACCGAAAATGAGTCCGATATAATTCCAATGCCAGGTGCCGGAAAGCATCTCCTTGCAGACGAGGGAAAGATTGAGAATCGGCACCATGGCAAGCCACGCATTGAGCTCGATTCCGGGCAACATGCCGATCACCGCCGGCATGATCACCACGATCATCATCGGTGCGATGTAACTTTGCGCCTCCTTGTAGCTCTTGGCAAAAAGGGCCACCGCGAACATCACCGCGGAAAAGAGCACGGCCACCGGGAAAACCATTCCGATCACGCCGAGGATGCCCATCGGATCGATCATCGGCATCGCCTCGCCACTCTCGGCCGCAGCCTGCGCCGCGGGCACCTTGTCGCCCGCAAATAGCATGCCGGCCACCGCCGCACTCAGCCCCATTGAGGTCAAGGCCAGCAACATCGCCGAAAGCGATCCGGTGAGCACCATGAGAAATTTACCCAACACAATATCCACCCGGGCCACGGGACTGCACAGCAGGGTCTCCATGGTGCCGCGTTCTTTTTCCCCGGCGGTCAGATCCATTGCCGGATACATCGCCCCCGTGAAACAAAGGATGATGATCAGGTAAGGCACGATGCCACCCAGCATGTTGCCGCCGACCTTTTCCGGCGGGGCCACATTTTCGCGCCGCACCTCAAAGGGCTTCACCAGTGTCGCCGGCAGCGAACGCGACGTCAGGTGTTCCGCCACGGTGCGGTCGCGCAAGCTGCGAAAAAAGGTGTCGACCTCCCGGGCCGCAAAGCCCGATTTCAATTCGCCTTCGTAATTGAAAATCAACACGGCTTCCGCGGAACCTCCGGCCAGTCCCGACTCAAAGCCGACGGGAATCTGCACCGCGGCCCGGACCTTCTTGTCCGCAATTTGTTGCTTCCAATCGTCGGTGGCCGGCATCACCCGGATTTTTTCAAACTGCTGCAATTGTCCGACAATCCCGGGCGAGTCCTCCCCGCCCAACACCATGACCGCCGGGATTTCCGCCCGCGCCTGCTTGACCACCACGGACGCTATCTTGCCCACGCCAAACATCAGGCCAGGCATCACGACGGTGGGGATGATGATCATGGACATGAGCGAGCGCCGATCACGGAGTGTGTCGACCAACTCTTTCAGGTAGACGGTGGTCAGATTCTTCCAGTTCATGCGGCGACCTCCTCCATCCCCACGACCTTGACAAAGATTTCCTCCAGATCCTGCTCGTTATACTTGGTCCGCAACTCGGACAGCGTGCCCACCGCCAGTAATTTGCCGGCATGGATGATGCCCACCATGTCACAGAGTTTTTCCACTTCACTCATGATGTGAGTGGAATAAATGACCGTCTTGCCGCGGCCCTTGCACTCCCGCACAAACTTCACGATCGCCCGGGCGGTCATCACATCGAGCCCGAGGGTCGGTTCATCGAAGATCATGACGGCTGGATCGTGAATCAAGGTGCGGGCAATGGAGGTCTTTTGCTTCATGCCCGTGGAGAATTTCTCACACCGCCGGTCGAGAAATTCGTGCATGTCCAGTTGGTCGGCCAGTTCCAAAATCCGGGCTTTCACCGTGGACTCGTTCATGCCATTGAGGCGGCCGAAATAGGTGATCATCTCCCGGGCCGTCAGCCGGCCGTAGAGCGCCGTGCTGGCCGCGAGGAACCCCACATTGGCCCGCACTTTCTCCGGAGCCCGCACCACGTCGTGCCCGGCCACCACGGCTGTTCCACTGGTCGGCTTGAGTAGCGTGGCCAGCATGCGCAAAGTGGTAGTCTTGCCCGCCCCGTTGGCGCCCAACAGTCCATAAATCTGCCCGGGCTCAGCCCGCAGGGAAACATTGGACACCGCATGGATTTCCCCTCGTTTCTTGTCGCGGAAGGATTTGGAGAGATCAAGCGCTTCAATCATGGCGGGGATGTCTTCAGCGCCGGCGCAACCAGAACACCAGGCCGAGCGCCGCCCCCACCACGATGCCCACGGCGGGACCGTTGGACACGCTCAATGCGGCCCCCACGCCGCCGGCAATCGCCAAGGCCGGACCCATGGCACAAAGCGTGGCTCTTCCCGGGGAGGTGGATTCGTTTTTCATAAATTTTGGTTCGGCGGAAAATGATTTGCCAGGTCACAGGCTCATCTTCTCGCGAAATTCCTGGGCCTGCCGGCGGCTGAGTTCCACTTTGACCCCGCCTTTCAGCAATACAAGCAGTCCGCCACTGAACCAGGGTTCGATCTTGTCGATCCAGGCCAGGTTGATGATCTGGCGGCGATTGGCGCGGAAGAACGACTTGGGGTCGAGTCGCGCCTCCATCGCATTGAGGGAACGAAAGAGCTGCGGCTGCGCGTCGTCAAAATGCACCCGGGTGTAATTGCCCTCGCTTTCCAGCAGGCGGATGTTCCGCACCTCGACAAACCAGCAATGGTCACCCTCGCGCACAAATACCTTGTCGCCCGCACTCAGGGCGGAAGGTTTGCCTTCGGGCAAGGCGGGTTCACCGGATTTTTCGCGCAGCCGTTCGATAGCCCCGGCCAGCCGCACCGGATCGACCGGCTTCAGCAAATAGTCGAGGGCATTAAGTTCGAAGGCCTTCACCGCAAACTCATCAAAAGCGGTTGTGAAAATCACTTGTGGCACGGGCGGCTCCAGCGACTCCAACAGCTCCATGCCGGTCTCACCCGGCATCTGGACATCGAGAAAAATCAAATCCGGTTTCAAGGCCGTTATCTTTGTCCGTGCCTGTTCCGCGTTGGTGGCCTCATCCACGATGACAATGTCGGGGAATGGCGCCAGCAGGCGGCGCAGTTCATTGCGGGCCAGACGCTCGTCGTCGATCAACAGGGCTTTCATACCGGGGCTGATTCGGAAGATTTTGATACCGCCTGCGGAATGCAAGCCTCCGCCACAACTTGCCCCGGTTCACCGGCCCGCAGGGCCAGGCTTGCCTTGTCCCCGAAAAGCAGGCGCAACCGCTCCGCCGCATTGCGCAATCCCACGCCGGTGGAATCCACTTTGCGGTCCACCACCACTTCACCTTCCGGCAGTTCCCCGGGATTGGTCACCTGCAAAATCAGGCACCCGGCCTTGGTGCGCGCAATAATGGCAATCTCGCCTCCGGCTGGCAGCACGGAGATGCCATATTTCACCGCGTTTTCCACCAGGGTTTGCAGCAACATCGGAGGCACGGTCATGTGCAACGTCAGGGGTTCCACATCCAAACGCAGTCGCAAACGCTCCTCATGTCGCACCTGCTCCAGGGCGAGGTAGTCGTTGACCACCCTCAATTCCTCCTCGAAGGGCACGGTCTCGAGTTGACCACTTTGCAAGGAGTAGCGCAGCAGATTGGCCAACTGGGTCACGGCCTGCCGAGCGCGGGTGGGATCCTCGCCAATCAGTGCGCGCAAGGAATTCAAGGCATTGAAAATAAAGTGCGGGTTGACCTGGGATTTCAGCGCCCGCAATTCGGCCTCCTTTATCGTGGCCTTGAGCTGCGCCCGCTCGACTTCGGATCGCCGGTAACGGTCGGCAATGTTGTAGCCGAAATAAAGCAACGACCAAAGGGTGAAGAGCCAGACGCCATTGAACACCGAATAGGTGAAGATCGCCAGATTCGTGAGCTTCTTGGCCATTTCCCCATCACTAAGCATGGGAAATAACGGCCAGGTGATCAAGGTCCACACCACCGACAGGGCCAGCGTCCCCAACAACACCCGGGGCAGCAGCAATGGCCAGTTCAGCTGCTTCCAGCCCCAGCGATGAATCAGCCGGCGATAAAGATGCGACAACAACAAGCCCACCAGGTTTACCGCAATGAAGATACACGTGTCCGCCAGGGAGATGCCGCGGTTCAGTTCAGCCAGGCCAAGGTAGACCAGCGTAAATCCACCCCAACCCACGAACTGGGCCAGCACATAGAGTTTGTCATGTCGGGTTGAACTGGGACTGGGTGATTCCATCGGGTGCATTAAAGACAGTGCGGCCATGGCGACATGGGGCGAGCAGAACATAGTTGACGCGCCAAACCTGTCGGGGGCAATTGGACGAACGGTCCTCACGCCGTAGGAGCGGCAACCCCCGTGGATGCCGACCGGGATTGCACTCAGCCCAAAAGGTTTGATGCTGGTCTCACCCATCATGAAAAAGACACCCCAAGTTGTGGTTGTTGGCAGCTTCGTGCAGGATCTCACGTTTTTCTGTTCCCATTTTCCAGCCCCGGGCCAAACCACCGTCGGCACTTTTGTCACCGGTCCCGGGGGCAAGGGTTCCAATCAAGCGATCGCCGCGGGACGCACGGGCGTGCCCACGCTTTTCATCGGTTCGGTCGGCCGGGATGGCTTTGCGGAGGCAGCCGCCAAATTTTATGCCGACGAGGGCATCGGAGCCCGGTTCATTGCCAAAACCGGGCATGCCACGGCCACGGCCGGCATTTTGGTCAACGATTCCGGTCAAAACGAAATTATCGTCGCCTTGGGCGCCAGCGCACAGATCAAGCCAAAGGATATCGATGCGAACCTGATTCGAGGAGCCCGCGTCGTCGTCTGTCAGCACGAGGCCACCCTGGCCATCAATGCCCATGTCTTCCGGATCGCCCGCCGGGCCAGAGTCACCACGGTGCTCAACCCCGCGCCGATGCGACCCGACTTCGAGCCCGGCATTCTCCCTTTAACCGACGTATTGATCCCCAACGAAACGGAATTTGTGGCGCTGGCCAACCAGCTGAAATTGGGGGGCCGCAAAGTGTTGACGGAAACCGGCCTGGCCAAATTGGCCCCGGCCAAACTCCACCAGCTTTGCCGGAGGTTCGAGGTGCCAAACGTGATCGTGACCCTGGGCAGCAAAGGGTGTTTTATTTCGCAAGCCCAAGACTATGCGGTCCTGCCTGCCTGCGCGGACATCAAGGTCGTCGATACCACCGGCGCGGGTGACGCGTTCTGCGGCGGATTCGCGGCCGGTATGGTTACTTTCTCCGGCGATATCGTCGCCGCGGCAAAATTCGCCAATTCCGTGGCGGCTTTGTCCGTGACCCGGCGGGGCACCGCCCCCGCCATGCCCCGGGCCCGGGAAATTGCCCGTTTCCGAAACCAGCGATAATCGACGCGCTTCAGCACCAATAGCCGGCCTTCTAGTCATCGCGAAATGTCGCCCTTGCCCGTGTCATAATTGACTTCCGGGGAGGACAAGTAACGTGGATGAATGCTTACCCGCCTGCGCCTGTTCCCTTCCTGTTGGCTCTTTATTCTGTTGATCATGCCATTGGGTTTAAGGGCTGAAGAACCCTTCGCCTTCGCTTCAACCCCCGGGCAATTGCCCAAGACGGTAGTGCCCCTGCACTATACCCTGCGGATTCAACCCGATCTGACCGCCCGAACTTTTTCCGGCACGGCCCTCATCGAAATCGAGGTGCAGCATCCGGTGACTGCCGTGGTGCTCAATGCGCTCGAGCTGTCCATCGACCGGGTTGAATTGGTAGATGATGCCACGTCTCCGCAAACCATCGAGACGATTGTAGATGAGGCCAAGCAGACCTTAACTCTCCCCATCGCCTTGGCGGTAGGCAGCCACACCCTGCAATTCAATTACCGGGGACGAATCGGCAAACAGGCCCAGGGCTTATTTATCGATGAATATGAAACTCCGCAGGGACCCCGCATGATGTTGGGCACCCAAATGGAGTCCACTGATGCGCGCCGGGTATTCCCGGGCTGGGACGAACCTGTCTTCCGCGCCACCTATGACATCACCATGGTGATTCCTGATAACCTCATGGGTGTTTCCAATATGCCCATCGTGAAGGAGGAACCGGCCGGCGCCGGCCTCAAGGCTCTGACCTTTGCCCGCACCCCGTCGATGCCCTCCTACCTCGTCGCGCTTTACGCTGCTGAGTTCGAAGCGGTCGAGGGTGAGTTCCAAGGCGTCAAACTCCGGATCCTCACCACCGCGGGCAAGAGCGACTCGGCCCATTACGCCCTGGAAGCAACCAAAACAGCGCTGGCTTACTTTTACGACTACTTCGGGGTGAAATATCCCCTGCCGAAGCTCGACCAAATCGGCGTGCCCAACGCGTTCTCCGGTTTCGGCGCGATGGAGAATTGGGGTTGCATCACCTACATCGACACCACGCTGCTCTACAACCCGGATATTTCCGGCCAGTCGGGCAAGGAACGGGTCTATGGCGTCATCGCCCACGAAATCGCCCACCAATGGTTCGGCAACATCGTCACCATGGCCTGGTGGGACAACATCTGGCTGAACGAGGGCTTCGCATCATGGATCGGCACCAAGAATACCGACGCCAATAATCCCACATGGGAACACTGGCTGCGGGCCAACGGCTCAAAGGAGGGCGCCATGAACTTGGACACCCGACCAAGTTCCCACCCCATCTTGCAACCCATCGCCAATGAGGCCGAGGCAGCCAATGCCTTTGACACGATTTCCTATTCCAAGGGTCAGGCCGTCTTGCGCATGCTGGAAACCTACCTCGGCGAAAACACCTTCCGCGACGGGATCCGCCTCTACATCCAGCGTCACGCTTACAGCAACACCACGACCGCCGATCTCTGGCAGGCCCTCGCCGACGCTTCCGGCCGGCCGGTCGCGGGCGTAGCCAATGGCTGGATCGAGCGGCCCGGATTTCCCTTGGTCACCGTGACTGCCCGCGACGAAAATGGCCACCACTGGCTGGACCTCACCCAGACCAGGTTCCTGGTCGGGGGAGCGGAGCCGGCTGCGGACTCGTGGCAAATTCCGATCACCTACGCGGCCCTTTCTAAAATCGACCAACCGGCAACCGTTCTCTTCCGGGACACAAAATTGACTATCCCGCGGCCCCAGGGCTCCGGTCCGGTCAAATTCAACGTCGGCAATGCCGGTTTCTATCGCGTCCAATACGATGACCAGCTGGCCAAAGAACTACTGGCGCGGCTCGGTGATCTGCCCGTCGAGGATCAACTCAATCTGCTGTCCGACACCTGGGCGCTCGTCCGGGCCGGACACCTGCCCGCCACCCGTTACCTCGATCTTGCCACCAAAATCGACGCGAACACCCACCCGGTTCTGCAGCAACAGCTCCTCGGCGCACTTGGCACCATCGACAATCTTGAGGAGCGGGAGCCCGGTCGTAAATCGTTCCAAATGTGGGCAAGCCAACTACTGCAGCCGCTGCTGGCTCGGCTTGGTTACGACGAGAAGCCCGACGACACTCCGCTCGACCGTTCGCTGCGCGGCAGCTTGATCGGCCAACTCGGCATCTACGGGGATCCTGTAGCCCTGGCGTGGGCCCGCAGAAAATTCCCCGCCTATCTGGCCGATGAAAAATCCATTCCCGGCAACCTCGCCAGCACGATGCTCAATATCGTGGGTCGTTACGCCGACCAAACGACCTACAATCAATTGCGCGATTTTGCCAGACGCAGCCTGACCACCCGGACCAAGCGCCGCGCCTACGGGGCCATGCAGGCCGCCCTTGACCCGACGCTGATCTCACAAACCCTGCCGCTCTCGCTCTCCGGTGAAATGCCCATGTCCGAGGCCAACAACAACCTGCGTCGCGTCGCCGAAAAATCCGAGGATCCCGAACTGGTCCTAGCCTATACCCTGGCCAATTTCGACGCCCTCATCAAACAGGTGGGCTCATTCGACTATTATGGTTACCTGCCGGATATCATGGAATCCTTCACTGACGAGGCCCACGCCGATCAACTGATGTCGCTCATGGCGGAAAAATTTCCCGCCGACTCCCTCCCGGTGGCCTCCCGCACGGCCGACGGCATCCGTGACCGCGCGCGTTTCAAGCAGCGCGCCCTGCCAGCAATCGACGCGTGGGTGCTAGAGCAGCTCGGGCAAAGCCCGGAATGATGGCAAGGAAAAGTCCGGATTGTTGCCTGGCGGGCATGATGTTCCCAAAAATAAATTCAGTCGCACTTCAGGCTTGATGGCCGCTCATCCCAAATAATTTTTAACCAAAACGGGGTCTTCCGGGTATTTGCCGTTTCATATTCCAACCATGAAACGTCAAATAACATCCAAACTGCTATTGGTAGCATTGTTCACTGCGGCGTTCGTGACGAGCGCCCGGGCATACGATGCGGATGCCGCTCAAATTGAGCGCGGTCGCTACCTCGTCCAAAATGTCGGCATGTGCGCCAATTGCCATTCGCCCCGCGGCGAAAAAGGCATGTTCATCGTCGGCCAGGAATACACCGGCTCACCCCTCGGCTTCGCCCCCACCGTGCCAATGCCCGCCTGGGCCGGCGAGGCGCCGTTGATTGCGGGTTTGCCCAACTACACCAAGACGCAGGCGGTGCATTTTTTTATGCCCGGCGAACGCCCCACCGGTGTGCCGGTGAGGCCACCTATGCCGGAAAACCGTTTCAATGCGGCCGACGCCAAGGCACTCGCCGCCTACTTGAAATCCCTCACTCCAAAATCGTGAAGCAATCCGCCGGACGATGCACCTTATCGTCCAGCTTCAGGCTCCGATCGGATGCCACGTGGTCTTGAATTCCACGAAATCACGGATCGCGTAGAGGTCCTGCGCCCGGACGGAATACCAATCAATCCCGGCTTCGACCAGGTTCACGCGCTTCACGCTTTCTGCCGCACCCAAACGCAGTGCCCTTCGGTCGTCGGCACCCACCGCCGCACGGATGCCGCGTATCTGCGCGTGCGTGGCAAAAGTCGGCACCAGCTCCTTGCGAAAACCGGTGAGCAGATTGACCACCCCGCCCGGCAAGTCACTGGTTGCCAGCATCTCACCCAGCAATATCGCTGGATAGGGATTGGTCTCGGAAACTTCGACCACGACAGAATTGCCACTGGCAATGATCGGAGCCACCATCGTAACCAACCCGAGCAATGCCGGGGCATCCGGGGCAATCACTCCCACCACACCCATCGCTTCCGTGACGGTGAAATTGAAATGCGGCGAAGCCACTGGATTGACGTTGCCCAACACTTGTTCATATTTGTCGCACCAACCCGCGTAGTAGATCAGCCGGTCGGAACACGCATCGGTTTCCTTGGTCGCGGCCACCTTTGTCGCGCCGAACCGTATCAGGGTCTCGATCATCTCCACCCGCCGGGCTTCCAGCATCTCGCCGAGGCGGTAAAGGATCTGCCCGCGATTGTAGGCGGTGCGTTTCGCCCAGCCGATCCCGGCCTTGGCTGCGGCCTCGACCGCATTGCGCAGGTCCTTGCGGGTGCATTGCGGGATGTTGGCAAAAAACTTTCCCGCCTTGTCGTTGAGCGGAAACGTGCGCCCGCTCTCAGAGCGAATGAAGGCCCCGCCGACATAGGGCTTGGGGGTTTTGGTAATGGGCAGTCGGGTCATGAGAATTGGCCGCAGAGGCGCGGAGGCAAAAAATTAAATATGCTATGGATCTCAGTGTCTTGGTGGCTCCGTGGCTTTACGAGTCATGGGTTGATAATCTGAAGCGAAATGGCTGGGGGAAAGTTAACGAAAAACAAAGAGTAGCAGGAGTGCACCGATCAGTGACACGATGACAATGGTTCGGAGCACATGAGATTCAGGTGGGGAGCTCTGCACCTCTTTTTCATCATCATAGGCTTCGTCGGGTAGATCGAGACCATCATAGCAGGTGGCATCATCATCCCACCCGCTGCGTTCATCCGCACCACAGCCCGGACAAGCTTTCGCCCCGCGAGGCACGGCTTCACCGCAGACCGGACATTCATGGGGCGGAGTAAAATCACGGGACATGGGTTTAAACCAACTTGCAGTAGTCGAGCAGGCCCTGGCGACCGCCTTCACGACCAAAGCCCGATTCCTTGTAGCCGCCGAAGGGCGAGGTTGGGTCGAATTTGTTGTAGGTGTTGGCCCAGACCACACCCGCCTTCAACAGGGTGGACATCTTGAGGATGCGGGAACCCTTGTCGGTCCACACCCCGGCACTGAGTCCGTAAGCCGTGTTGTTCGCCTTCTCGACCGCCTCGTCGAGGGTGCGGAAGGTCAGCACACTCAACACCGGGCCAAAGATTTCCTCACGCGCAATCCGGTGGCTCATGGACACCCCCGAAAACACGGTCGGACGAAAATACCAACCCTTCGCGGGCAGCTTGCACTCGGGCTGGAACATCGTGGCCCCTTCCTTGACCCCGGAAGCCACCAATCGTCCGATCGTGGCAAGTTGCTCCTTGGAATTGATGGCTCCGAGGTCGGTGTTCTTGTCCATCGGATCACCCACCCGCAGGACCTTGATCCGGGTTTTCAACTTGGCCAGCACCTCGTCCGCGATGCTTTCCTGCACCAGCAGGCGGGAACCCGCGCAACAGACATGACCCTGGTTGAAAAAGATGCCATTAACAATACCTTCAACCGCCTGATCAATCGGAGCGTCGTCAAAGATGATGTTGGCGGCCTTGCCGCCGAGTTCCATGGTCATCTTCTTCTCTGTGCCCGCGAGCGAGCGCATGATGATTTTCCCCACTTCGGTCGAGCCGGTGAACGCCACTTTGGCGGCGGTGGGATGTGTCATCACTGCCGCCCCGGTGTCGCCAAAGCCAGTGACAATATTGACCACCCCGTCGGGTAATCCGGCATCCTGTAGGATCTCGCCCAGTTTCAGCGCCGTGATGCTCGTGGTCTCGGCCGGTTTGACCACCACACAGTTGCCCATGGCCAGGGCCGGCGCGATTTTCCAGGCGAGCATCAGCAGGGGGAAATTCCAAGGGATCACCTGACCGACCACGCCATGCGGGACGACTTTCCGGCCGGGAGCCACATAGTCGAGCTTGTCGGCCCACCCGGCGTGGTAGAAGAAATGCGCCGCCGCCATCGGCACATCGAAGTCGCGTGATTCCTTGATCGGTTTGCCCCCATCCATGGTCTCCGCCACGGCAAATTCCCGCGCCCGGTCCTGCAACAACCGGGCGATGCGATAAATGTATTTGGCCCGTTCCTTGCCGGGCATTTTGCCCCAAACCGTATCAAAGGCCTTCTGGGCTGCGGCATAAGCTGCATCGACATCCGCCACGCCGGCGTGGGCGATCTCGGCCAACTTGGACTCGTTGGCGGGATTGATCGAAACGAAATACTTGCCGGACGCCGGGGCCACAAATTTGCCCCCGATAAACAGATCGTAACGGGCCTTCAGTTTGGGATCCGCCGTTTCCGGCGCAGGATCAAACTGCCAAAGGTTGCCGAAAATCAGCTCGGCGGCAGGCCGCCCGGAGGAACGGGACTTTGTTCTTTTTTTGTCAGTTAGCGTAGCCATATTATTAAAAATAAAATCAGTAGGCGCCGGAAGCTTCGCTGAAATAGTAGGGGGCCTGGTAGGCGCCGGTCTTTTCCTTCTCCAACTGACGCAGCAGGTCGTTGAGCAGGGACGAGGCGCCGAACCTATAGCGCGTGTTGTTGAGCCACTCGTCGCCCAAGGTCTCCTTGACCGCGACCAAAAAATGCAGCGCCTGCTTCGCCGACTTGATCCCCCCCGCGGGTTTCATCGCGATGGGCGTGCCGGTGGCCAGATAAAAATCGCGGATTGCCTCCAGCATCACCTGGTTGTTGCCCAACGTGGCGTTGATCGAGGTTTTGCCCGTGCTGGTCTTGATAAAATCCCCCGGTCGTAAAACCCGCATGGCGAGAAAGGAGGCCATGCGAATGCTGTCATAGGTTTCCAATTCACTCACCTCGAGGATGACCTTGAGGGTGGATTCGCCACAGGCATCGCGGACCGCCACAATCTCGTCCTGCACCCGGGCAAATTCACCGGCCAAAAATGCCCCGCGGTTGATCACCATGTCGATCTCGTCGGCTCCGTCGTGCACCGCCGCCTTGACCTCGGCCAGGCGGGTGCGGAGCGGGGCCTGGCCACTCGGAAATGCCGTGGCCACTGACGCGACATTGATGGCCGTATTTGCCAGATGGCGCGCCGCATACTTGACCATGGCCGGATAAACGCACACCGCGGCCACCGTCGGGCAATCCAGCCCTTCATGGGGCGACATCGCCTTTTGACACAGCGACTCCACCTTGCCCGGCGTGTCCTTGCCCTCGAGGGTCGTAAGATCAACCATCGAAACGGCTGTTTTCAATCCCCAGACTTTCGATGCCTTCTTGATGCTGCGCGTTTGAAACTTGGCCACGCGTTCCTCGATACCCACGGCGTCAACCGGACCAATCTCGCTGAGAAAACGGCGCTGGGCCGCTGGGTAACCTGCTTTCATAAGAGAGGAAACATGCTGCATGGTTCCCTCGAAAACAACGCAAATTCCCGCCGCCCGGGACTGCAATTCTTCTTGCCGCGCGCAGTGAATTGGTCGGGGCTGGAGGCATGCGAAAACTGCTGCTGATAGCATTGGGTTGCTGGATAATCCTACTGGGCACATCGTGCACCAGCCCGACCGCATCCGTCGCACAATGGGCGGGGCCGGAAGTCGCCGGTGCCATCACGGAACATGCCATCAATGAAGCGAGCGGGCTGGCTGCTTCGCGCATCAGCGACAATGTTTTCTGGGTCAACAACGACAGTGGTGGTCAGCCGGTGCTCTACGCCATAGATCACACGGGTGCTTACCTTGGTTCCGTTCGCATCGAAGGGGCCACCAACTACGACTGGGAGGACTGCACCTCGGTCAAAATCGATGGAACATCCTACCTGATTGCGGCCGACGTTGGGGATAATTTTGCCCAGCGCGCGGAATGCGTGCTCTATGTCATTGCCGAACCTGATCCCGCCACCTTGAACCCGGCGCATGAAGTGAGCGCACCCATTGCCTGGCAGATTCACTTCAAATACGCCGGCGGGGCCAGGGATTGTGAAAATGTCGCCGTGGATGAGGCGGAACAAAACATCTACCTGCTTTCCAAGCGCACGACCCCGCCGGAAATTTATCGCCTGCCACTCGGCTCACCGGGACATGACGCCACTATCGTGGTAGAGCGCATCGGCCAACTCAATGGCATCCCCCAACCCACCGGCCCGTCCGCCCTGATCGAGGCTCCGTGGGGCAAATACCGCGCATTCCCATGCAGCTTCGATATCGCCTCGGACCAACGCACGGCCGTGGTGCTGACCTATGGGGAAGTTTACCTCTATACCCGCCAGGCCAACCAATCGTGGGTCGAGGCCCTGGCGGGCCAGCCGCTGCAACTTTCCGCCCATAACCTGCCCCAGGCCGAAGGCGTGTGCTTCACCCACGACAACCAGTCCGTCTTGGTCGCCACCGAAGGGGTTGGGGAACCGTTCCTGCGCTACAGTCGCACCATCCAACCCTGATCAGCCCGCACGTGGAAACGTGCCAACCTCAAACGACTCGCGAAATCTCGACCGGTCATTCAACCTTTCTTCATGCAAGAAGCTTCCGAACCCACCGAACCCACCGGTGAACTCGTCATCCGGACCATTGCGATGCCCGCCGATGCCAATGGCAACGGCGACATCTTCGGCGGCTGGTTGATCTCCCAGATGGATCTCGGGGGCGCCGTCCTCGCCCGCAATACCGCCCGCAGTCGGGTCACCACCGTGGCGGTGGATGGCATGTCGTTCATCCACTCCGTCGCCATCGGCGATGCGGTCAGTTGTTACGCCCGGGTGCTGGCGGTCGGCACAACCTCGATGAAAATCGATGTCGAAGCCTGGGTGCAGCGCTTCACCGATGGCTCGCAGGTCCGCGTGACCGAGGGCGTCTTTACCTACGTGGCCATCGACCCATCGGGCCAGCCCCACGCCGTTCACCGCTGATCCCTGTGCGCATACCCGCCTGTATCCTGTTTTTCGTTTTCGGGGTGCTCACTCCGGTATCCGCTTCGATTGCGGAAGACGTTCGCTCGGCAGATGCCAAACGGGTGCTGGCCACTATCGCCGGAGATGCCAACCGCCTCGCGGACCTTTTGTCGGAGCAACTGCGCTACGGACATGCCGATGGTCGCGTGCAGACCAAGGAGGATTTTCTCGCCGCGGTGCGCTCCAACCAGATGCGATACGAGGCCTATGATTACGAGGAACTGCAAATCACCCCGACGGATGACAATGTCGCAATTTTGAGCGGCCGGGCCAGTCTCCGGGTGCGGATGGGCGAGCAACAATTTGCCTTTCGCCTGCGCTTCCTCGCCGTGTGGCGGCACGAAGGCACTGCATGGCGACTCTTTGTCTATCAATCAGCGCAACTGCCAGCGACCACGACTAAATGATCCAGGGCAACCATCAATCCATGAAAAAATCCCCCCTCCTTCGCTTTCTGCTGGGCCTCTCCCTGGCGGCAGGCCTGTCACTCTGTGCATGGGCTCAACCGAGCACCAGCACTGCTCCCACTTCGGATGCCCCAACCCCGTTGGTTGCTCCTGCCGATCAAGCGGCACCCAAAGCTGGCAGCCCGGTATTTTTCGAACTGCACGAGTCCTTTCTCGCCCGGGCCAAATCGGGCCCGATTGATCTGCTCTTTCTCGGCGACTCCATCACCGCCGGTTGGAAAAAAGCCCCGCACATTTGGAATCACTATTATGGGGCCTACCAGCCGGCCAACTTTGGCATCAGCGGGGATCGCACCCAGCATGTGCTCTGGCGCATCGAACAAGGTGAACTCGACGGGATCGCCCCCAAGGTCGTGGTGCTCATGATCGGCACCAATAACTCCGGAGGTAACACCGCGGCGGAAATTGCCACGGCCGACCGCAAGATCGTCGCGGAAATTCGCGAAAAGCTTCCGCAAACCAAAGTTCTGCTGCTCGCTATTTTCCCGCGTGGGCCGCGGGCGGACAAAACCGGCGTGGTGACCGAGGAAGCCATCGCGGATGCCACCAAACGGATGGCCGTCATCCGTGACGTCAACGCCGACCTCGCCACCCTCGATGATGGCGACACCATTCGCTACCTCGATATCACCAGGAACTTCCTGGGCAACGATGGCACGATTCCCAACATCATCATGCCCGATCAGCTCCATCCCAATGCAGCCGGATATCAACTTTGGGCCGATGCCATGCAGCCACTACTCAAGGAAATGATGGGCCCCGCTGCCACCCATTGATTCCGGGACCATGTCCAATCACGATCAGCCGGAGACCGCGCAACCCATACCCAAGACCGGCAACGAAGCGTTTTTCCTACTGCACGAATCGTATGTCGCCCGGGCCCAAGCAGGCCGGGTGGGCCTGCTCTTTCTCGGCGACTCCATCACCTTGGGTTGGCAAAGTGTCCCCCACATCTGGGAGCATTACTACGGAGCATACCAACCCGCCCGTTTCGGCATCGGCGGTGACGGCACCCAACACGTCATCTGGCGGATCGTGAATGGTGAACTTGACGGGATCAGCCCCAAGGTGGTGGTGTTGCTGATCGGTTGTAACAATTGTAGTGGATCGAGCGCCGCAGACATTGCCGCCGGGATTCGTGAAATCATCCGCCTGATCCACGCAAAAATCCCGACCACCAAAATCCTGGTCCTCGGTATTTTCCCCCGCGGCCCGCGCACCAATGCCGACGGCAGTGCCGATGATTGGGCCTCACACATGGCGAAGATCCGCACGGTCAATGCCGACCTGGCCGCTCTCGATAACGGTGGGAACATCCGCGTATTGGATATCACGCCGCACTTTCGCGGCAACGACGGCACCACCCCAAAATCCATCATGCCGGATCAGGTGCACCTCTCGGCCGCCGGTTACCAAATCTGGGCCGAGGCCATGCATCCATTGCTGCTGGAAATGTTGCAGTAGGCTGCGCACCCCGTCTCTGGCACCGGGAGGGGCCCTTATCCCTGTCGACCCTTGATCATTGCCGTTTTGTCGTGATCGAAATGGTCGCATGCCGTTTTTCAACGCCTGCACCTATTGCGCTTCGCATAATGAACTGACGTGCTTTGAGGTGGGCTGGGCGCTCCGCGCGCGGTCCGCCCGTCAGGCTATTGCGCGAGTCCCTATAGTCCATGGAATCGCGCAAGAGCCGGCTGCGTCCGAGCAGCATATTGGCACCCGCCATTTGCCAGGAATCGAGGCCCGGCCAGGTGTTTTTCTCTCCCGAACCACTGTCCGTCTGCGACAATCGGGTAGTGTCCCGGTCAAGCGCGTTGGGTGGTCGCTGGCTCCAGATTTTGCCGCACTGCGGCAGCCAGCGCGGCGCAGGACATCCGCAACTTCCCCCGCCCGATCGGAGCTGCTTAATTGGCCACCGTGCCGCCCAAGCGCAGGATTGCATCCTCGGAGGACATCGTGATCGGCACCGGCTTGCCGTGACCCTTGCCGCCGTAGGGCACATTGGAAAGGGCGTTGTAGCAACAAATGTAGGAGCGGCGGGGTTTGTCGGACAGATTGGCTTCCGAGGCATGGAAGGTGTTGCCATGAAAAAACAGCGCACTGCCCGCCGGCGCTTCGCAATAAACCGTGCCAAGGCGTGCAATGGCGGCCTGCACCCTTTCCTGGTCTGCGCCGGACTGGCCTCCAACCCGACCGTGATCCAAACGTCCGAGATGATGCGACCCCGGGACGACTTTCAGGCAACCATTCTCCTTCGTCGCCGGATCGAGCGCGATCATGCACGAAAGCATCCGGGGATAGAGACAACCATCATTATACCAATAGCCATAGTCCTGATGCCATTCCCAGGCTCCGCCCACTCTCGGCATCTTCAGGATGACCTTGCTGTGCCAATGATACACCTCCTCGCGCAACAACAGCTGCACGCCGGTGACCACCCGGGGACTCGTCGATACCGCCCCAAACACATCCTCGCCGGCATCCGACCACAGGGCCAGTTTGCTCTCCATGCCCGCCGCATCCTTCGCCGCCCAAGTGTGCCCGGTGACACGGGGATCATCAACGTGATCGAGGAGGATGCCGATTTCCGAGGCGGAGAATACATCCGGCACCAGCACATAACCATCGCGGTCAAACGCCTGAATCTGTTCGAGGGTAAGCATGGGGATTGGGGTTTCGCGCAGTCTGCCCAGGGACTAATTCGCGGCAAGCCGCTTTGCATAATTTTCCGCAAGTGCCCTTCCAGTGTCTTCCGGTTAAGCGTGGTCTCCAGTCGAGGCTCAGCCGGGCGCACCCTCACTACGCGTCATTGACCTGCCCCGTTCGCCCCACCAAGTTCCCCCCCGTGAAGACCCCTGCCCCACCGGTTCTGGTATTGCAAGGCGACCCGCGCGAACTTGGTCGTCAACAGGGCGGCGCCGTGCGCAGTCAGATCCACGCCAATATCGCCGTGCTGCTCGGGGACTTTCTCACCGGGGCCAGGGCTGCGCAGATGGAAAAAATCTCAATGTGGCAGTCACGCCTGCGCACCTTCTGTTTCGATCACTGGCCGTGGTTGCAGGAGGAAATCCATGGAATCGCCGCCGGGGCAGGCATCGAGGTCGAACTCGCCGAGTTGCTCAGCTTTCGCGCCTGGCAATACGAGGTCTACCATGCCGGGGCCTGCTCCAGTTTTGCCCTCCCCGGGGCTGACAATCATGTGCTTGCCGGCGGCACGCTGGATGATCCGCGTTTTCTCTACACCATCGCCCAAGTCTCGCCGACCACGGGCTTGCGCTATCTGAGTTTCCCCATCGCCGGCACCGTCTGGGCCAATCGCGGGATGAATGAATCCGGCCTGGCCCTCGGCATCTCCTCACTGATCTGTCCCGGGGTGATTTTCGACCTGAATCAACTCGTGCCGGTGGATCTGGTTTTTCGCGACATGCTGCAATTCTGCACCACGGTGGCCGAGGTTGAGGCACGCTGCCGGCAGTTTAAATTCTTTTGCAACCTCATCGCGGTTGATGCCACCGGGGCGGTATTCTCCAGTTCGAATTACTGCGGCGACTTCACCGCCCACCCCGTTGATCGCGGCCAAGCCTGTCTGACCAACCATCCAATCGGCGCAGCGGACACCGCTCTCCGGCAACGCGGCTACACCGGACCCGATGCCGGCGGTTACAGCGTCGATCGGCTCGACCAGATCACCGCGTGGATGACCGTGCACAACGGACGCGCCAAGGTGGACGACGCCATCGCCTTGCTCGGTGCCACCCCCCGGACAGGCCGCGTCAACAACCAGCACACGGCCTTCGCCACCATCGCCCAGCCGCAGACTGATCCGCACACCCTCTGGATTGCCCAACAACCGGTAGCACCCACCGCCTTCCAACCCTTCGATGTGCGCACGGGCACAGTGCTCAACGGTTGAAAATCACATCTGGCGCACCCCGGGGCTATCGCGGATACCTCCGCCGCACCTCGGCTTCAAGCTCGCCAAGCACCGTTTCATTTTCAATGTCACCGACCATCAGGAAGACGCCGGCCGTGCCGATGGCATCGAGCAACGGCGCGACTTCATCCGGTCGCACCCCCACCACCTGCACCGATTTGCCTGCGGCCAGAATCTGTTGGTAGAGCGGCCACCAGCGTTCGTGACCACCGCCTTCCAAGCCGGCCTGCGGCGTATATTCGATCGCATCGAGCCCTGGGATTTCCAAAAGTCCCGGCAGGTGGGCGATGGCTTGCGTGCCGTCGAGATGAAACATGGCGTGATCGAGCCAGTCACACTGCTCTGTCAGCGCCGGTTGCACGAACTCCGCAAACATGGCCGGTGAGATCATCGCGAGGGCATCGCACTGCACCTTCGCCGTGCGGCCCGGCCCCCAAAGGTGAAAGGCGTGGAAGCAGGCTGAACCATCCGGCAGCGCAATGCGCGCATACAAGGTGTCATAGACCTCGAAATAGATGCGGTTGATCTCGGCGATTTTCGCTTTCACCCATTCGGGCCGCTCCACCAAATCCATCATCAGGGTCTGCGCGTCTCGCAGTGAAGCGAGCACGTCGAGATTCTCGATGATGTCGGGCATGCCGATCGGATAGCGCCCGGCACTGCGCTTCAGTGCGGCGTCAACCAGGGCGAGCTGCCGTTGCCAACAATTGTTCGCAGGATCAAATTGCAACGGTCGCTCCAGCACCGACTGATCCTCCAGCGGATGAAACCATACCGTGTCATCAGAAAAGCCCGGTTCACTGCCCAGGTAGAGCGCCAGCGAGCCCGGTCCGATGTCGACGCGGCCAAGGGGCAGCGCATCGAGGGCGTGAACGCTGTGGGCCACCAAGTGGTGACTTCTGGCCGTGACATACGCCGGGTCGGCATGCCAAGCCTCGGCGCTGGGGGGTGGCCCTGGGTCCATCGCTTCCGAATCTCGTGCAGGGGTAACCCTGGCCACTTGTAATGGAACATATGGGACCACCACGAGACCGTCGTGCTGCCACCAACGGAGATGATGTTCCCGAGCTTCGGTCCAATTTTCTTTCCAAAGCATAGCCGGTCATCCACAGCACACTCGGTGACCAGTGACAATCTGGAAGCCTTCGGCATCTAAACTTCAGCTCTTTTATCTTCGCCAAGAATGATCGGCTCCACAAAGTGCGATTGGTTGGTTCTGTTAATATAAAAATTCCCGCGCGCCCAAAATACAGCTCATGAACGGCAAGAAACGTGTCCATCGATTCGTTGCTCCTATTGTAGCAATTGTGTTGGGCACGTTATTTATCGTCACGAAAAGTGCCTCCCACGGTCTTTATTGGCAGGTAGACGGTCCAATAGCAGTCTTTGGGGGTGTGATGTTCTGTTTGTTTGGTATTTGGGGTATCATTATTACGATACAGGAAGATCGAAAAAAGGATCAGTAAAAGTCGAACCCCTCAAAAGCATCATCATCAAACTGCCATGTCCCCCCACCAAATCCTGCTCCGATTCGCGTTTGCCAGCCTGCTCTTCACAACTGCCAGCATGCTTCCCGCCCAGGGCATCTATCCCTCCGACAAAGCTTACCGCAATCAGTTCAGTGAGCGCTGTGAGACGGTGCGCCAGATCATGGCCCGCAAGGCCTGGTTTGAGGGCGAGGATTCGCGGATGCGCATTTACCTCGGCGTGGTCAAGCTCGCCACGGGCATCGACACTGAAACCGGACTCAAGTATCTGGAAGACGCCGTCAATGATTCCCATCAGGCATGGGGCTGCTTTGAAACCTATCCCTTCATGGATGGGGTGTTGCGGCTCGGCGACAAGCTCCCGCCGGAACTCGTGGAGAAGATTCATGCCCGCCTGGCGGCCAGTTTTACCGATGATTTTGGCTTCACGGACAACCACATGCTGCAGTTCCGCACGGCACGTTACCTCTACGGCCAGACATGGCCGGAAGGCCCGAACCTCGCTGATGGTTCCACCCCAGTTGAAGCCCGACAGGAGGCCGCCGCCTGGATCGAGCATTGGATCGATGCCACCATTGCCCGGGGCATGTTTGAATACGACTCACCCAACTATCATCACCTCTACCTGCTCTGTTTCACCAGTCTCTATGAATATGCCCAGGATGAGCATATCCGGCAAAAGGCGTGGATGATGATGCAGGTGCTGCTCGCCGATTGGGCGACGGAATATCTCGATGGCAACTGGGTCGGCGCCCACAGCCGGGAGAAATACAACCAGGTCCTGCACACCCGGGAACACACCGGTGCGGCCACCCAGTTTGGCCGTCTCTTTTTCGGCGGGGCCCCACTCCGGCTCGATCTCGATGAATCCTACTTCATCTCCCTGGCCGCCCTGCAGGAATTTCAAGCCCTGCCGATGCTCGGCAACATGGCCACGGATCGCAGCCATCCCTACGTGTTGCGCGAGCTCAAGGCCCCGCGCCGCGGGGTCAACATGGTGGATCGGGCGCCGACTTGGAAATACACCTACGTTGAAAGGGAGTTTGCCGTCGGTTCCTCGTGGGGCGACCTCACCGATGTCGAACAGCACCGCTGGGACCTGACCTGGGTGTCACCGGAAGACGGTTCCACCTGTTTTTTCATCAACCCGTCCTACTCGGCGAAACAACTCGTCCGGTATTTCGACACACCCGTCGACCAAATCGTGGCCGACATCGTGCACCAACGCCCCTACTATGCCGACCCGAACAAATGGATCGAGGGCTCGCCCTACGAGGATGTCTGTCAGCACGAAAACACCGTCATCGCCATTTACGACATTCCTCCGGACGCCAGCCGGCAGCACATCAATGGTTTCTTTCCCCATCTCATCAAGGAGCGACGCGAGGAAAACGGCTGGATACTCGCCCGGGCCGACAACATCTACTTTGCGGTCTGGACCAGCGCTCCGGGCGCGTGGCATCCGGAAAAAACTTATGACCGGCTGACCATCAATCACCCCAAGACCGCCGTCATTCTGGAAGCGGTGGCTGCAGATCAGGAGACCAGCTTCGATGATTTCTGTGCCCGGATACTGGCCAGCCATCCCACCTTCGACGAGCAATGGCTCACGGCCACCTACACCTCCTCCCGTGGGCACCGGATGTATTTCACCCACCACGGTCTGCGCAAGGTGGATGGGGTCATTACCAATCTCAACACCTGGCCCATTTTCGAAGGCCCTTGGATGAACTCCATCCCAGGCACCGGTATCGTCACCCTGCAATACGGTCGGGAGAAATACACCTTCGATTTCGATGCTGCGACCGTGAGACCGGATGGAAGCAAGCCATAGCCACCAGAAGATGCGCGATCATGAAGTTAAGTTTCGTCTGCCACGGTAATATCGCGCGGAGCCAAATCCTGCATAGCTACGTCGCTCATCACGCCGCCAAGGCTTCGCTTGAACTTGACTTGTTCTCCTGCGGCACCGCGGCGAGGGAATTTTACCCCGAGGCTGATCGTTTGCTGTCCGACGTGGAAAGCGAGCTGCACCAGCGCGGCCTGCAAGTGTCCCTAAAGCGCGCCGTTATGGACGAACCCGCCCTGCAGCACCTGTTGCGTTCCGATTTTATTTTGGTTGCCGACGAAAAGCGGAGGCAGGAAGTCCTCGTCCGGCTTGGAGCGTCAGCCCAGACGCAAAGGGTAAATTTGTTCTACCAGTTCATTGGCGAAGGCCGGAAAGACTTCGTTGACACCTATGATGCAGATGAAGGCGCGCAGGATCAGGAACGATTTGCCCGTTGTTTTGATGAACTGGAGAGAATCGCGATACTGACCGTGGAAAAAATCAGAAGCGCGTCATAGAAATCGTGTCCGAATCCATCGCGCCGACAGAATGGACGGGATCGAACCTCGTAGACTGGTTCAACCAGCTCTTCATGAAAGCTCAGCACAACGGCCGGACAGCCGCCAACCACCCGTTTAAGGCAACAGATCCGAATAGGAGCGACCGGCAATAAGCTGTTGGCCATCTGTAAAGCCCTCGGGCCGTTCCGCCAGACGCGTGATCATCATCCGACGCCACATTTCCAACTTCGTCCCGTGCTCAACCACGGCGGATAGGTCGCTGCATTCGCGAGAATCGGACGAGAGGTCAAACAATTGCTCGGACCCATCAGCCGGTCGCCAGATGTATTTCCACCGGCCATCGGTCAACATGTGAAAAGCCTGCAAATCGTCGTAACAAGGCGCGTGCTCGACATGGAGCGTCTCGCGCACCGGCGAAGGATCCCCCCGCAATATCGGCAGGAGGCTACGCCCATCGATTTTGTCATCCGGATCAGCACCGGCCAGGTCGAGCAGGGTCGGGCCAATATCCTCCAGACAGACCGGGGCGTCATGCCGGCCCCCACTGACCAAACCGAGTTCCGGGGAGCCCTGAATCAAAAAGGGAATGCGGGCCGAACCCTCGTAGGGCTCGCCTTTGCGAAAGAGATAATGATCACCGAGCATCTCTCCGTGGTCCGAGGTGAACACAATGAGCCAGGGTCGCCCACGGGCCGCGCACTGCCGACGGAATTCAAAGACCATGCTGTAAACCTGATCGTCGAGATGGTTGATCAGCCCGAAATAGCCCGCTTGGGCATGGCGCAATGCAAGCCCCTTGAGATCCACCCGGTTGCGGTCGATCACTGGCAAACGCGACTTGCTTCCCGGCGGCACAGCCCATGAACCCAGAGCCCGCTCCGGCAGCGAGGCCGACAGGTAACGTTCATAATAACAAGCCGGCGGCAGCAACGGGGGATGCGGCGCAAAGAACGATGCGGTGATGAAATGCGGGCGCCCGGCTTCCGCCGAGCGCAACTCCTCCCTCACGCGGTTGACCACCCAATTGGTCGGGTGCCAAGGATCGGGAAATTGCCAGGGCCGGGTATTCCAGCCGTTGTTGGATAATCCATGCCCCCTGAAACCACCCTGGCCGGGAAAGGCGGTCTCCAAGGCCTGGGCATAATCGTCATCGTCGACATAGCCGGAAGCGCCGATAAAACGCTCAAAGCCGTAGCTTTTTTCATACGGATACTGGTGCATATGCCGGCCGACCAAAGTGGTTTGGTAACCCTGCTGTTGCAGCCGTTCTGGAAAAGTTGGATCGTGCAACTCGTGGCGTTCCCGGTAGCCGACCACGCCGTTGGTCGCTGGATATAGTCCGGTCAACATGGCCCGCCGAGCCGGGATGCAGGACGGACAGGTCGTGTAGGCCCGGGTGAAATGCATGCCCTGTCGCCCGAAATTATCCAGGTTAGGGGTCACCAATACGGGGTGATCCTCCAACGAGAGACAATCACCCCGCATCTGATCAGGCATGATCAACAAGATGTCTGGACGCTGGTCGGTCGGCTTGCTCATGGGGTGACCTTGGGTATACGGGCGGCACTGATCAACCCCGCAAGATCGTCATTGCCAATTTCGTGCGCCCGTTGCGCCGGCGTGCGGCCCTGTTTGTCCGCAATGGTCTCGTCGGCTCCGGCATCCAACAGGGCTTGGACGATGGCGCGATAGGTTTCACTGCCTTGGCGCGGACGCATCACCGCCTCGTAGAGTGCGGTCCAGCCGAGGTTGTTCACATGGTTGATGTCGATGTCGGTCTTCAACAACTCAATCACGTTGCCTAAATGACCTTTCTCTGCCGCCGGAATCAAGGCTGTGCCACCAAAACGGTTGACGCTCGCGAGGTCGGCACCGTGCGCGAGGGTGAGTTTTAGGATCTCCAAACGCCCTTCCGCTCCCGCGTAAAGGAACGGAGTATCCTGCAAGGCATCGCGCGCGTTCACATCGGAACCGTCAGCGATGAGCTGCCGGGCCAACTCAACATCGTTGCGATGGGTCGCCTGCATCAGCAGGGTGCATCCATTCTCGTCGCGGGTTTCCAAAGGGCCTTTAAGTATTGCGGGCGAGGCAGTCGGATCTGCCTCTTTCGACATAAACGCGAGATCAAGCGGCAGGCCCACCCGCGTATCCCTCGCATCCAGAAAAATCTCCATTAAACTCGCCACGATACCATCCGCCTGAAACCCCACTCGCGTGCTCGGTGAGGGAGCATCATGGGACATTTTTTGACCGCGTTTCCATTCATGTTCAAACGTCCCGATAACATCATTGAGCCATCCTTCCTTGGCTTCATGCATCGCGCCGCTCTTGGTCAGCTCGGCCGCCGTGCCGGGTTCACCGGCAAACTCAGCCGCCAGCTCGTTCCCGATCCAAACCCGCCATTCATCCACGTCCGCAAAATAAACGATGAGCACGCCCTTTTCCAAAACCCCCAGCTTCGCCGATAACGTCCGCATGTAAACTCCGGGCGCATTGTCCTCGGCCTCGGTGGGTGACGTCGCGTGAAACCGCACGAGCACATTGATCCCAGTTTCCGCCTGAAACTTCGCCAACTCGGAATCCACATGTCCCGAGATCTCTCCCGGGACGATTTCCGCCAGGTCGTTAAGGTGGGCAAGTTCCGCCCTGAGCGGGGACCCTAGGGCACAGCATCCGAGCAGCACGGAAAAAATGAATTTCATGGCGGGGAAGTTGCGCGAGTTTTCCCGGCTCCGCAATGTCCCGTTCATAGGTCACCTGAAAAGTGACATGCGCTTCAGTGAATACCCCTCACTCCGTCGGCTGGGCCCGTGCCGCCAGCATGGGCCCAAAGGCGTGACGATATTTCCAAGCCAGATAGAGTTCGAAAAAGAGGAAGATGCCGGCCATCACGAGACCCGAACGTTCGAGGAAAAAGTGAAAGGCGATGCTGTTGACGATGAAGGGCGCAAACAGGGTGAGGGCCAAGGGCACGAACCGGTTTGTGACCAACATCAGACCAACCAACAGATGAGTAATCCCGATCAATTGCATCATGTAACCTGTATTCATCAACGCCGCCGCAAAAGCCATGGCCCCCTCGGGCATCGCCACTTCGGGTTGCGGAATAAAGTTCAGGAAGCCGTTGAGACCGAAAACCAGCAGGGGCAGACCCAACAAATATCGGGCGATGGCAGGGAAGAGGCGGGTGAATGATTTCTTTTTCGGGGATGCGTTCATGATGGGGCAGGTATTGGGGTTGGAGCTTTCTGATTAAACATTTGTGGCCTCGACGGGAGTATCCTGATACCAATAAGCGACAATTCCGAACTGCACCTGCCCGTTACCTTCCATTTGGGCCTTCTGAAGAAACGGGTTGTTGATCTCGTGCTGGTAATTGATACGCGCCTTCAGTGCAGTGGAAAACCGGACCGGATCGTTGAGCAGAAACCGGTAACACGCCAGGCGGGTTTGCCCGCCGGTTTCACTCAGGAAGGTGGTGCCGGAATAATCATCCGTCCAGAGATGACGCCAGTTCCAGCTGAAGCCAAAAAAATCCTCCGTGCCCAGGTAGTTGCAGGTCGGTTCAAGGGCACCATCCACGAAGAATTCGTCATTGCCTTCGCAGATGCCCTCGTTTCGGGCAAAATGGGGGCAGCTGCTCACTGCGGTAAGGTGGCAACCGACAAACTGCCCGCGCCCTCGGGTGTCCAACAATGGCACCTCCTCGTCCGGAAGTGTCACCCTGCGGTCGATCCATTTGGCGTGGAAATACCCGTATTCCTCCGACCAAGCCGGCACTGCATCGGCGGTCACATACCCATAGCCGGTGACGGTTTGTGCGGTGGTATTCACCAGCGAAAGCTCGACTCCCGTCCGGAAGGGCATCGGCAGGTAACAGAACAGGGAATTCGTCGGCCGCTTGGCCATCACGATACTGGCATAGTGGCTGGATTCGCTCGCGAATGAATCGCAGAAGAAATCCCCCACCGGGGCATACACGGAGGCATGGTCGTGTCCATCGTAACACACCTTGAGGAATACCCCGCGCAACAACGCGGTGCGATCATCGCCGGTGATATTCAGTGTCAGGTGAATGGTGCGCACAATCCCGGGACCATCGAACCGGCCCAGTTCGACTCGACCGTGAGGAGGCAAATCGGGCAACTCCGGATGGGCATCCCAGTGCCAGAGGCTGTTTTGCATCCGGGACTTGTAGGGTCGCATCCGACATATGTCTTCCGGGTTCATGGCAAAATCGGCTGGGACCCGGACCAATCACAGTTCCACATTAAGCAGCCCATGATCCGCGGCTTCCTGGGCCTTGAGCGTCACGTAGCTGGCGCGGAATATTTCGGCCTGGGTCAGCTGCCCGTTACAGGGTTTACCCCGCATCTCGCCCAGAAAGGCTTCAAGATAGCCACCCGGGTTGGGCACGCCAATCGGCACGGTGCGGCCGGTTTTCTCGCCTTCCATGTGCAGGGAAATTTCCTTTGCCGTCAGGCTGGCCTCGAGCACGCCCTTGCTCCCCCAGAGCGTGAGACGCCAATACATCGGCAGGGTATACCCCTGGCTGCTCGGCGCCACGTAGGACACGTCGAGCATCAGGCCGGCGCCATTGGACAACTCCAGCATGCACTGACCCGCATTCTTGAAATGTGAATCCTCCGGCACGCCAACCGCCCAATCACGCGCCGCCGTCACGCGGGAAAATTCCAGCCCGGTGATCCACGGCAGGAGATCAAGCCCGTGCAGCGCAATGTCGTTGATCGAGCCCCCGTGTTTCCCTTCCTCGTGATACCAATTGGCACGCACACCCGGCAGCAAGGGGTGTTGCCCTCCCAGGGAGGCCGCCTGCACGGCCCCGATCTCACCCGCACGAACCATTTCCCGCACTTTGACGAAGACGCCGGAATCACGCATATCGAGCATCATGCCGACGGTGAGTTTTTTCTCCGTCGCCAATCGCACGATCCCGTCATGCTCGGCCAGGGTCGTGCACATGGGTTTGTCCGCCAGCACATGACGCCCGGCCGTGAGGCTGTCGATCACCACGCGGCCGCGCTTCGCGAACCACTCCCCCACCACCACGACGTCACTCGGCACCTCGGCCAACATGGCCCGGTAATCGGAGTGTGTGATGGTGACCCGCGGGTCGCCCGCCAGCTTGGCCCGGGTGGCGGCATCCTCCTCGCAACAGGCAACCACCTCGATGGCGGGATGGGCCCGGGCCCGGGCCACCAGATCCCAAATGTGGGGATGTTGAAAACCAATGAATACGAATCGTGTTTTCTTCATGAGGGGTCGAAAGTCTGGGTCCATCTCCGCTCACATTCCAGTCTAAGTTCAAACTGTCGCCGGCACTGAATAGATTCGGCGGACCCCGTCACGGTCCGAGGTGAACAGCACTTCCTTCTGGTCGGGCGTGGGCACGGGATGCGGGTGGTTGTCCTGCGTGTGCCACGAGGTGTTGCTCTCGCACAACGGCACCACCTCCATCGTGCCGTTGACCCAGTCCATGTTGAGGCGCGAGATCAGGTTGCCCTTGCGTTGCGCGAGACCTTTCTCATTCGCCACGGCATCGGTGATCACAAAATCCCCTGCCCGGCTCGGGATGAAGTGCCCGTAGAAGGAAGGACGGTCGCGTGGAATCGCAATTTCCTGCAGCGGTCGACTGCCGTCCACGGGGGCCCGACCCACAAATTGTTCCGGGTGGCCCGGGGCGTCCCACCGCACACCATGATAGATGACGGCTTCACCATTTTCCTGCCATACTTCGTGGGCGACGTCGTCGGTGGACAGATCGGGCGAAACCCGGAATTGAATCTCACGACCGGGCCGGCGCACCTTGACGCATTCCTCGCCATCGCGCTTGAGCCAGATGCGTTCCACGCCCAGCGGCCAGGTCCACTCGTGGTTGTAGAGCACGATGTCGCGGCGGGTCGGATGATACTGCACATGCGTGACCCACGCCGGTTCCTCCCAACGCACGGTGAGTTTGCCGGTCGCCACCTCTACTTCCGCCAGCTGGGTGGTGAGGCCAAACTTCGCATAGTTTTCCGACATCTCCTGATTGCTTTTACGGCGTTCACCAAAACCCAAAATCCTGCTGTCCATCAGGCTGAGCAACACATGTTCACCCGCGGCATCGAGATGGGTGTAGCCCACGCAACGCTCCGGCGGAATCTCCAGCAATGTGCGGCGCTGGCCGTCACGCAGATTGACGCAATCCAGCACTCCCCAACCGTCCTCACGACCCCACACAAAAAACAAATTGCCGGTCGCAGGATGCAGGCAAGGGCTGGACTTGTTGAGCCCATGGGTGGCGACGGTCCCATTGAACAGATAGTCTTCCGCGGGATTGTCGGAACGGGGGCGCGCAAAATAGGGATAGGCCTGCATCGCCGGTCCCGGAAAAATCGCGAGGGGCTCCATTGCACCGGTCGCACGGTCGATCCGCGCCAGACTCGCGCCCTCGGGATGATTGGACCAGGCGTTGGTGATGGCTGCGAGCACCTTGGCATCGTCAGTCACGCTGTAAGTGGTGAAATATAGCAGCTGACAATTGACGCTGCCGGGGGACTCAGGGCGCGGGGTATGCATATGGCACGTGTGCAGCGTGTGAATGGAAGCCATGCTGGCGAGCTCGGTTTGCCCCTGCGAGATATTCTCATTCCGTGCATCCGGTCGTGTGACACAAATTTTTGGTCATGAAACAACAATATTTCCCAACATGTTTTATCATATATAATTACACCAAATATAGTGTCCGCTATAGTTCTCATTATGGATTAGATTATCTTCACTTCAATTTTCCCAGAATCAGCGGTTTTGATAGACCTGCGGACCATTAGCACCACTGTTCATTGTGAAGGCGTGCCATGAAAAAATATTCTTCAGCCAGTGGGCCCGAAGCAATCAGCCTCAAAAATGCCGATGAGTCCGCTCTTATTGAGATCCTCGAAAAGGCGGAAAAGGAACACGGCTTTATCCCCCGGCATATTTCCGACGAAATCGCCCGGCTCCTGGAGGTAAAACTGGAGCGCCTGCGCCGTATCCAGGGCAAACTCGATTCCACGATCCGGCGCGATGTGCAGCAACACGTGGAGCACTGGCGCAATGAGGAGGGCAACCTCATCATGATCCTCCATGCGATTCAAAATCAGCATGGATATGTGCCCCGCGAAGTGGCCATGGAATTATCCCGTGAGCTCGGGGTGAAGCTCGCCCGCATCTACGAGGTCATCACCTTCTACCACTATTTCAAGCTGCAGCCCCCCGGGGCGCACAAAGTCACCGTCTGCAACGGCACCGCCTGTTACCTCAAAGGCTCGGGCGATCTCATCAACGAATTGCGCACCCAGCTCGGCATCAGTGAGGGCCAGACCACCCCTGACCGGCAGGTTCACTTCGACACGGTGCGTTGCATCGGCTGTTGCGGCATGGCGCCGGCCATGGTGGTGGACGGTAAAACCTGCGGTCATGTCAAAACCACCGACGTCGTCGGTCATCTGGCCTCCCTCAAGGCCGGCAAGGAGGTAGCCGCATGAAAACCCTGACCCGGGAAGACCTCGCCGCCTTGGCCCAAAAATCTCCCTCCGAACCCGCGGAATGGATTCGCGTGCAACTGGACACCGGTGGCATTGCCGCGGGCGCTGAGTCGCTCGCACAGGCTTTGGAACACGTCCGGGTTGAACAACGCCTGGGCTTTGCCCTGCTGCGCACCGGCTCGATCGGCTACTCATTTGCCGACCCGGTCATAGAAGTAAAATCCGCCGGGTTGCCCCGCATCCTCTACGGCAACTTGGCCCCCGAGCTGGTTCCGGCATTGTTGGACGGGCATGTCAGGACCGGTCATCTCTTGGAGGACCACGTTATTGCCACGCGCAATCGCGGGCTCACCCTTGCGGCCCCGGTCACGCACATACTCGTCCGCGACACGGGCGGAGACAGCGGCAACAAGACCGAGTTCTTTCAGTTTTCATTTCAGGAGGAACTCAAGCGCCGCGGGCTCGATGACCGGGTGCAGGTCGTCCGGGCGCTCGACATGGGCATTTACGACAAAGGGGCCGTGGTGCAGCTGCTGCCCGACGCCGTCACCTACACCAATGTGCTGGCCCCCGACGTCGCACGCATCGTGAGCGAGTCGATTGAGGGGCGGAAGGTGCTGGATGATCTCATTTGGCAGACCCCGGACAAGCAGGTGCGGATCGTATTGCGGCATTGCGGTCAGGTGGATCCCGAGAGTGCGGATGACTACCTGCAACAAGCCGAGGGGTATCAAGCACTCGCCAAGGTGTTGTTTGAAATGAGTCCCGAACAAGTTCTCGCCGAAATGAAGGCGAGCAGCCTGCGGGGTCGGGGCGGCGCCGGTTTTCCCACCTGGTTGAAATGGCAGCTCACCCGCGCCCAACCCGCGGATCAACGTTACGTCATATGCAATGGCGACGAGGGAGACCCCGGGGCATTCATGGATCGCAGTGTTTTGGAAAGTGATCCCCACGCCGTGCTCGAGGGCATGATGATCGCGGCCTACGCCATGGGGGCATCCCAGGGCTATTTCTACATCCGGGCCGAGTATCCCCGGGCGGTTGATCGCATCCAGCGGGCCATTGACCAGACCCGCCAGCTCGGTCTGCTCGGTCGCAACATCCTGGGCAGTGGTTTCAATTTCGACGCCAAGATCCGCCTCGGCGCCGGGGCTTTCGTCTGCGGCGAGGAAACTGCCCTGATCGCCTCCATCGAAGGCAAGCGCGGCAGCCCGAGCCCGCGTCCCCCCTATCCCTCCGTGCGGGGTCTCTGGGGCAAGCCCACCGCCATCAACAATGTTGAAACGCTGGCCATCGTTCCCGCGATCCTGCTCAAGGGTGGCGCTTGGTATGCCAGCCATGGCACCGCCACCTCCAAGGGCACCAAGGTGTTTGCCGTCACCGGCAAGGTGCGCAATGCGCAGCTGGTCGAGGTGCCCATGGGCACGACCCTGCGCGAAATAGTCTTTGATGTCTGTGGCGGCGTGCTCAATGGCAAGACGGTCAAGGCCGTCCAGACCGGCGGTCCCTCCGGCGGGGTTATTCCCGAGACGTTGCTGGACACCGCGATCAGCTACGAAACCCTGCAGGAGCTTGGTTCCATCATGGGTTCGGGTGGCATGCTCGTCATGGATCAGGGCGACTCGATGGTCGATGTGGCCAAATTCTACCTGCGCTTCTGCGTGGACGAGTCCTGTGGCAAATGCGCCCCGTGCCGGATTGGCGGCTACCAACTCCAGCAAATCCTCGATCGCATCTCCCGGGGCCGGGGCAACGCCGGTGACATCGCCGTTATCAATCGCATCTGCCACGCCATGCAGAAGGCCTCCCTATGCGGTCTCGGTCAAACCGCACCCAATCCCGTGCTCTCCACCTTGCGCTACTTCGGTGGCGAATACCAAGCCTACATCGAGGGCGGCCCCAGTTACGCCCGCAAAATCAGTGGCGCCGCCCGCGCCGCGGCCAAACCCACCGCCCCGAGCGCAGTCACCCAGGAGGTTTCGTCATGATCACCGCCCGTATAAACCAGATCGAAGTGCAGGTGCCCGAGGGGACCAGTATCCTGGATGCCGCCCGGCTGGCCCAGGTGAAGATCCCGACCTTGTGCAAACACAAGGACCTGCTGGCCACGGCCGCCTGCGGCATTTGCATCGTGCGCAATAAGGGAGGCAACAAGCTCATTCGCGCCTGCTGCACGCCGATCGAGGAGGGCATGGAGATTGCCACGCATGACCGGGAGATCGTGGATGTCCGGCGGGCCACGCTGGAGCTCATCCTGTCCAACCATCCGCAAGCCTGCCTGACCTGCGGACGCAATGGCGAGTGTGAGCTGCAAACCCTCGCGGCCGACTTCAATATTCCGATGGAGTCGATCAAGCGTCATGTGAAGGACACTCCGCCCGACTGCTCGACCGGCTCCATCATCATCGAGTTCACCAAGTGCATCAAATGCGGGCGCTGCGTGCAGGTTTGCCAGGAGGTGCAGAATGTCTGGGCCCTTTCGTTCCTCGATCGCGGCTTCAACACCCGGATGGCCCCCGCCGGTGACATCACCCTGGCCGAATCCCCCTGCGTCAAGTGCGGCCAATGCTCCGCGCACTGCCCCACCGGCGCCATTGTGGAAAATGATGAAACCCCGTCCGTCTGGGAGGCGCTGCATGACCGCGAGAAAATCTGCGTGGTGCAGATCGCGCCTTCGGTGCGGGTGACCGTCGGTGAAGCCTTCGGTCTCCCGCCGGGCACCAACCTGACAAAGAAAATCTACGCCGCCCTGCGCCGTTTGGGTTTCAAGGCGGTTTTCGATACCAACTTTTCCGCCGATGTCACCATCGTCGAGGAGGCTAGCGAGTTTGTGGAGCGCTTTGTGCACAAACGCGGACCACTGCCCCTCATCACCTCCTGCTGTCCGTCCTGGACCGACTTCATGGAGAAAAATCACTACGATTTCATCGACAACTTCTCCACGGCCAAGTCACCGCAACAAATGCTCGGGGTGCTCGCCAAGACCTACTATGCCGAGCAACTCAAGCTCGACCCGGCCAAGCTCTTCATGGTCTCCATCATGCCCTGCACGGCGAAAAAATATGAGATCGGGCGCACGGAGGAAATGTATGCCTCCGGCCACAAGGACGTGGATGTCGTGCTCACCACCCGGGAACTCGCCCGCATGCTCAAGCAGTCCGGCGTCGACTTTCTCAATCTGCCGGACGCCGAGCCGGACTCCATTCTGGGCGAATATTCGGGTGCGGGCACGATTTTCGGCGCGACGGGCGGCGTAATGGAAGCCGCGTTGCGCACGGCACATTTTTACGCCACGGGCGTGAAATTGGAAAAGGTAGAGGTCGAAGTAGTTCGCGGCCTCGAAGGTGTGAAGGTAGGTAAGATCAACGTTGGTGGGACCGAGGTCCGCGTCGCCGTGGCCCATGGTCTCGCCAACGTTGAAACCGTCCTCGAGCGGGTGCGGCAGGCCCGTCAAAACCAGGAGGAGTTGCCCTACCACTTCATTGAAGTCATGGCCTGCCCAGGCGGTTGCATCGGCGGTGGGGGTCAACCATATGGAGTCGACAACGATCGTCGCAAACTTCGCATCGCCGGCCTCTACACCGATGATCGCGAACGCACGACGCGCTGCTCACATGAGAATCCGGAAGTGATCCGCCTATACGATGATTTTCTGGGCAAACCGTTGGGCGCCCGCGCCCACGAATTGCTGCATACCCGCTATACCGCCCGGCCGCTTTACAAGCGGTGAGCTGATCCACCGCCATGAAAAATAAGCGACCACCTATCCAACCGGGTGGCCTGCTCCTGCGTTGGCTGCTCTTGTCCATGATGGTTGCGGGACCAGCCCGGATGAAGGTCGGCGCGCAGGAGGACAACGTCCATGTAATGCCACCTTGGATCATCGCGGAAACCGGCGCGAAGCACGGACTCACCGCGAGCAGCGATTATTTCGCCTCCGCTCTCGGTCCCTCAAGCGTGATCACCGCAATCGACTGGTCCGGGCGGGGCATTACGACCCTGGCCGAGGCCTTGCGCCAAACCCCGGGAGTGATGCTGCAGGAAAGTTTCGGTGGGTTCGAGCCCCCCCGGCTTTCCATTCGTGGCTCCGGACTGGACAGTGCACCGACCAGCCGCGGGGTCGCGCTGCTGATTGATGGATTGCCCCTGGCACGGGCCGATGGCGCCTTTCACAGCGGACTGTTTGATCCCCAGCTCTTTCCCCGGATTGAAATCTACCGTGGCACCCTCCACATGGCACTGACCCCGGCGGTTCTGGGCGGAGTCATCAACGCGGTGTCCCTCACGCCCAGTGTTCCCGGCGGCAACCTGCTGCGCACCGACGGCGGAAGCTATGGTGTCCTGCGCGCACAACTGGGCACGACCTCCCCCGGTGGCCTGCCCATGCAAGCAGAGGTTTCCACTCAGCAAGCCGATGGGTGGCGCGAACACAGCGCGCAACGCCGGACCGCCCTGAAACTCGCGGCGCATCAACCCCTCTCCCCCACCACCCAGCTGGAGGTATCCGCCTATGCCGCCAGCGTGGATTACGATGTGCCCGGTCCCCTCACCCTCAGTGAGGCTCGCGCCAGTCCGCGTTCCGTCATTGCAGCGGTGCCACGTGATCAACCCCGGCGCCATTCATCCGTGATCCACACCGCCGCACAACTCAAGTCCCACACTCCCGGGGGAGATCTGGCCGTGGGGCTGGCCTGGCTGCAGTTGCATGATGATTTTTATCAGCTGCAAGCCAATGGGGAGACCGATCTCGATGACCGGACACTCAGCGGCCATGTCACCTATTCACAGCACCTGAATCTCGGCCCGATCACCCACCATATCCTCACCCGCCTAACCTGCACCACGGGAAATGACCAAGTCGATCGCTACCTCAACGTTTCCGGCCAACGCGGCGCCCGCTTTGGTGCTTACCAGACCCAGGCTGACACGGCAGCCCTCAGTATCGAGGATGTCGTATGGCTGCGACCCACCCTGGCCCTTGGCACCGGGTTCACGGCGCTCCATGGCAAACGCCAGGCAACCGGGCGCAATCCGAGTCCCATGCTGCAATCATCACTCGATTTTGAGGATTTCTCCCCCCGGGGAGCTCTGCTGTGGTCACCGGATAACCGGTTCTCATTTCATGCCGCCATCTCCCGCAGCATCGAACCCCCGACCTTCGATGACCTGATCGGGGTGCAGGGCGCTTACCCCAATCTCAGCCTCACGCCCCGATCGTTGTTGGCACAATCCGCCGTGACCTATGAAGTTGGGGTCCGCGGCACACACGGATCCTTCGACTGGAATATCACCGCTTACCACGCCGCGTGGCGCCACGAGATCCTGCGCCTGGCCGATGCCTCCGGTCTGCCCCGGGGGGCGGTCAATGCCGATCGGACCCGGCACGAGGGCCTCGAGTCTTCACTCCGTTGGCACTGGTCGCAAGGTTCCCATCGCGGGTCACTGGGCGTGACCTCAACCCTCGGACATTTCCAATTTGATGACGACCCGGTCTACGGCAACAACCGGCTCGCCGGAGCACCACCCCACACCGGTAATGTCGAATTGAGTTATGCCCATGCGCGGGGATTCCTCGCCACCATCACCACTGATTGGGTGGCGGGTCGCATCCCCGTAGATCATGCCAATCGGATGGATTACGAGGGCCACTCCTTGACCCATGTGCGCCTGGGCTGGCGGCCGGGCGATCGCGTGCTGGTCTACGTCAACGTGCGCAATATTTTCGATCGGCAACATATTGCCAGCACGGCCGGGGTGCTCGATCTGGCACGCAATCCAACCGCCACCACAATCTTTTTGCCCGGGGTGGGCCGCAGCTTCACCCTCGGACTCGAACTGAAACTTTAATTGTCTCCCCATGCTTGGCACCATTGGCACCCTGCTCTTCTTTGCCGTCACCCCGGTCTACGCCCGAAGGGCGGCGATGATCCTGGGCAGTCTGCGGGCCAATTTCTACCGCCTGCTGGTCGCCACTTTGTTGCTGGGACTCTGGGCCCATCTGGCCGGACGTGGCACCGGTGGCATCGCCTTCACCTGGTTTTTCCTGGGCGGCATGGTGGGCTTCGGCCTTGGCGGAGTCGCCATGTTTCAATCACTCCCCCGGTTGGGCTCCAATCTTTCCACCCTGATCGTGCAATGCGGGTCGGCCATCGTCGCCGGCACGATCGAGTGGACCTGGTTGGGCACCCGACTCTCGCCGGCCCAGATTGCGTGCGTTGTGCTCACGCTCACCGGCATTGTCATCGGTTTGTTGCCGGCCAGTCTGCCCCGGGCCTCCGCACCACAGCGGACGGCCGGTGTCGCGTGGGCACTGTTGTCGTCACTTGGACAGGGGATCGGCGCCGTCATCAGCCGCAAGGCCTTCGCCACCGCGGCGGCATGGCACGAAGTGGTCGACCCCGGCAGTGCGGCTTACCAGCGCGCCCTCGGTGGTTTGTTCATCGCGGCAGTGGTGGTGCTCTTTGTCCTGTGGCGCCGTCCCACGGGCACTGCAACGACCGGGCGCGCCTGGCCCTGGGTCGGGGCCAATGCCCTTACCGGTCCCGTGCTCGGCGTAACCTGTTTTCAATGGGCGCTGCGCACGACTCCCGCTGGCATTGTGCAACCGATCGTCGCAGCCGCACCTCTGCTCACCATCCCTTTCGCGGCTTGGCTCGAGGGCTCGAGACCGCGGCCCACCTATTATGTCGGCGCTGTCCTCGCGGTGGCGGGAGTGGCCGGGTTGTTCATCTGGCGCTGAGTCAACCACCCACCGCGGCCACTTTCAGCCGGGTTTCCAGCCGGTCAAAATCAACCGTGGGCCGCGGCGATGAGTGCCTCGACGTTGGCAAACGGGGTCTCGACGGCCAAGGTGCAACCGGAGCCGAGCACAAAGCGCGGATGCCCCCTGGCCGCCAAAATGGCCTGCCGAGCCGTCGCCCGCACCTCGGCCGGGGTTCCCTGTGCCAGCAAAGCGACCGGATCGAGATTGCCCCACAGCGCGATCCGGGGACCCACCGTGCGACCGGCAAAGGGCAGATCCGTGCGGCTATCTATTTCCAACATGTCTGCCCCACTCCCGGCCATGTCGGAGAGAATGGGCCGGGCATCACCGCAGATATGCAGGGAAACTGGTTTGCCCGTCGTGGCCTGCAATTCCGCGATCAGCCGTTGTTCAAACGGCAGGGCCAAATCGCGATAGCGGTTTGGACCGATCAATCCGGCGGGTGAGTCTCCTCCAGTCAGCACGTCCGCTCCGGCGTTCGCCAGGGCCTGACCATAGGCCAAAGCCTGATCGTGACAGCGCGCCATGAGCGTCCTCACCAACTCGAGATTGTCATTCAGGGCGAGCATCAGCTCATTGATTCCCATCAGCGCGGCGGCGAGGGAAAACGGAAACTGATCAAAGCACGCCACCACGGTTGTCTCGTGCCCGATTTGCTCCACCACGCGCCGCGTTGCCTCCACCATCAACGGATACCGGCCTTGCTGCGCCGGGTCCGGTCTGGGCAGGGCCCGCACCTCGGCGAGTTTACGAATGCGGGGCATGCCCACCCCGCCCCACGGCTGGTCATCGCCCAACGAGCCGACCCTTGCGCCCATGGCTTCGGCACTGATCCAGGTGTCGGCCGATATTACGACCGCATCGGGCCGGAAGCGTTCATGGTAGAGGATGACGGCATCGGCCAACGCCGCAGCATCACTGGTATACTGTTGCAGGGAAATCCCCGCGACCCGGGCACAAAAATGCACCGCCAAGGGGGCCACCGGAACCCTGGGCACAGGGTGACCATGCAGCGCATCGAGAAACAATTTTCCCGTGGGGCTGGCCATCAATTGTAGAGGCAGGGGTTTACCCGGGCGTGCCGGTTCAGCCCGTCCATTATCGCTCTGCAACTATTTTCCCAGCGCTGCGGTGGCATGTTTTCGGTGATTCCCACCAAGAGACCATCCACCCCTCCGGCCTGATCCAACAGATCATGGGCCGTCTGTGCCACCACGGCATCATTTTCCAGATGAACGGAGGATGGATAATTGATCCACAGCACCTTGTCCGGCCAGGCTGCCCGGGCCTCGGCCAGCGTCATGTCGGTGTCCGGTGCCGGGGTAAAGGCTTCGATGTAATCGAGCGGCGTGCGTGCAATGGCGGCGGCAATGATGCGATTGTTGGCATCAAAATGGCAGCCGATGAGTTTGTCGTGCCGGTGCATCACCTCCGCGGCCTCCGCATAGTGCGGCAGGTAATACTCCTCAAAAACCCGCGGTCCGATGATCTCGGGAGTGACATTGCCGCCGTAATTGGCGTGCCCGGCGGGTGAGGCCGCGACGATCGGATAAATCCGGCGGCGGTTTTCCACCAGAATCTCATACAGGGCCAAGACCTCCTCGCGCCGCTCCATCCACTCCTCACAGAAACGCTCCATCGACATCACTCCGCCGGAGATGAGCTCCTGCAACGGCTCGAGTCCGAAGTTGGCCCGGCATATCATGTCGCCCGCCCCCGCGGTCTGCACCCGGGCGAATTCCCCGTAGTCCGGTTCGTAAACCTCGTCGCTGAGAAAGAAGCGGATCGCGGCATAGTCCTCCGGACGCTTGAGCAGCAACTGATGTCGCCAGGTCGTGAACCCGCCGTCCTCGACCAAGGTGTTGAGTTTGCCCACGGGCGTTTCGTGCTCGGTGCGGGTAAACCGGCATCCGTCCACCCACCAGGTGTGCTCGGTGGTTTTGACGTGCGGCCGGTGAATGCGAAAGACCGGCAGGCGGTTGACGATGCACATCCCCCGGTCGCGCAACGCCCGTTCCGTGTCGCATTGCGGGATCATGCACTCGTAGATGGTGAACGGCACCCGGTCGGAGTGGCCGCCCCGGAGCGCCCGTTCAACGCGATCGTGTGGTGTCATGGGCATGCTTGAGCGACGGGTAGTTTCCTTCGCGCCGCCAGATTTCGAGCATGCGCTCATAGCTGGCGAGCGGCATCCCGGTGTAGATGCAATTGCTGGTGGAAAAAATGTAGCCTCCACCCGGCATCCCGTGCTGCAAGGCGTATCGGGTCGTCGCATCGATCTGCTCCGGCGTGCCGGTGTCGAGCATACCACAGTGCACATTGCCGATCAGGCAAAGCTCGTGGCCGTAAAGCCGCTTGACCTCGGCGATGTCGACGTCGCCCTGCGGATCCAGCGAGTGTAGCGCGTGCGGCTTGGTCTGCACCAACTGGTCGATGATCGGCATGATGTTGCCGTCGGTGTGCTTGATCACGTAGTAGCCGAGATCGCGATACCCTTTGGTAAGTTCTGCGAGATACGGGGTGACGAATTCGGAGAATCTGGCCGGGCTCAGGAACGGTCCCGTGTTGAAACAGTAGTCCGCGCACAACGCGAAGCCATCGAGTCCACCGGATCGCCGCAGCTTTTCCGCCCGCGCCAGCGCTTCCCGGACCCAGCCGGCTGCCTGCGCCTTGAGCTTGTCCGGTGCCTCCACCATCTCGCACGAAAAGCTCTCCATTTCCGTGCCGTTGGGCACCGCAAAGGTGGCATCGCCATGGGCCATCAGAAAGTAGTGATCGCCCGTGCGCTCGCGGATCAGGTCCACCATGCGCTGCAATTCCTCCATCCCCGCGGGATTCGGATGTATGAATATCGCGCTGTGTTCATAGCGCTCGGCCGTCGCGATGTAGAGTTCAGCCATGTCGCGCCGGTGCAGTTCGCGTTCCTTTTCCTCCATCTGCAACCACTGGTCGTAGTTGCGGTGTGACGGGTGCACGCGACCAAAGGCCTCCATCGTCAAATAAAACACCAATTCGAAATGCGGCACCCGTCCCGTCAAGGGCTGGCGTTCCAGGGCCGCAATGAAGCGTTGGCGCTGAGTCATAAAGTGACAGGGTGGTTGCCGGGGTATAGTAGCAGGTGAACTAAATCGAGATGCGTGACCAGGATGTCCACACCATCGCGGATGCACAACGGACAAAGGTCCAACCCTGCAGTCTACATGCCAGCAAATAGGCCCGATTAACACGGCTTTCACCCGACCGGCCGGTGGCATGACCAAATGCAATAGTCATGATAAAATCTGCTGCAAACCGCCGCGAGGACAAGGGATGCGCAGCCATGAACGCCATGCTTTGACATACTCCGCCCACCATGAGAATCCGGACCGGCCTAGCGCTCCTTTTTGCCTTCACTTTTGCTTCCCAATTGCTCGCCCAGAATTTCAGCGGCAGCGATGATTTCTTATCCGTCAACAGCAACTGGACGGTGCCTTCTGGTTCCTCCGTGCTCGGGGCAGCAATGACCGTGAACGGCGGTGCGCTCAACTTCACCTCGCCCAGCCTGACCACCGGGCAGACCAGTGAGGCCGCGTATGCGTGGACGGCCAACAACGGTAGCTACACCGCTGACTGGCAGTTGCAGGTCGATTTCAATGTCAACACCACGCTAGTGGCCGGTCAGATCGGCCTCTGGGAGTTGATCGTGGGCAGCACCACGACCCCTGCCAACAACTTCACGGTCGCACTGCAGCGGACTTACATGCAGCTAATTGGCAGCCAGCCGCCGCAGATCCAAGCCTACACTAAAATTGATGGCGGTATACAAGCGCCTGGCTATGTCAGTGCCAACGCCAGTGCGGGAACAGCCACGGTTCGCATCGCCTACAATGCTGCCGCCACCACTCTGACCGCCGCCTATGACGGCAATGGTCCGACCGACGGCTACGCCTTTACCAACCTTCATAGCGTGAACATCAGCGATGTCGCTTCGGATTGGAACATGGTTTCCGGCGATACTTTCTCCGTGGTGCTGCACGCGTTCAACAGTGCCAACGGCGATCCGTCCATGCCATTGTTCGAAGGCGCGTTCATCGCCGACAATTTCTTGGCCACGCCCACCGCTGTGCCTGAGCCCGCGACCATCGCGCTGCTCGCCGGTCTCGGCGCGCTGGGCCTTGCACTCTGGCGTCGGTGCCGCGTTTGAAGGCACCCGACTTTTGATTCGCCCCCGTTCCCGGCGACGCCATCCTCGCAGGCATGCGGGGATTTCTCTTTGCCCTCTGCCTGCTGGTGGTGTCGTGGGGACCGTTGCCCACGACCGGGTTCGCCCAGGAAGTGCAGCAACATGGGCTGGTCTTCGAGAAATGGGTGCGCGACACCTTTTTTGCGGGTTACGTGCCGCCGGGCTACACCCAAAAATGGGACATCCCGGCTGGGGTGAACCAGAACCACGGCGGCTTGCCGGTCAACCCCAAGGCGATCAAATACCGCGCACCCGTTGATCTCGGTGATGCCCTGCGCCAATATGATATCGACGAGCCGTTCATCCTCGTCATCGGCTACTGGCAACAGGAGGAAGGGGAAAAGCGTTTCGTCAACATCGTGGCTCCAATCGTCACCCCTGAAGTGATGAAAAAGCTGTGGGGCGACATCACCCGGGCCGATCTCGAACGGCTCGATGCCCTGATCAAGGATCGTGCGATCGACTACCGCGAGGTCCGCCGACAGGCGCAGGCGATGAAGAAAACCCATCCCTTCAACACGAGCCTCATCACGCTCAACCCCAAGATTGATTCGCGTGGCCAACGCCGCCTGCAATGCAGCCTGAGTTTCACAAAGGTGTTCAAACACCTCGCGCCCGACGCCGATCCCGGCGTGCAGGATCCGCCCTCGCTCTGGGGCGTGGTTTCAGCAGCAATGGGGTCGGGCCCAAGGCGCATGTAAACGAGTGCTACTTCGTGCGCCTGGCCTTCACCAAGCCGGCGGCTTTTTTGATGTTCTGCACCGTGGGCAGCGACACGCCGAATTTCTCCGCCACGGCAGACGCCGTGCCCCCGGCCTGCAAATCTGCCACGACCTGCGCCTTCAATTCCTGCGTCACCCTTGCCCGCTTGCCCCGAACTTCCCCGGCCTCGCCCTGCAACTGCTTGCGCAGCGCCGGGCTCGCATAGTCGGCCAGCCGCCGGATAAGCGCATCCACGCTCTCCAGCCCGAATTCGCCGGCCAGTTGTTTCAGCCGCTCCTCCTCCTTAATGCGCTGCTGGGTCTCCAGCCGTGCCACTTCATTTTTCAGGGCTGCGAGCGCGTCAGCTTCACTGGCAAAGGACTTTCCAAGGGATTCAATCGTCATGGGTGCAAGGGGTTGTGGTCCGCAGTTTCAGCTGCCCGCTTCTCGTCGGCAAGCCTGATATGGGCGTTGCCTGCCATGGGCCTAGCGGCCAACCTGCCCATCCCCCACCCCGCAACCTTGCAACCCTCATTGCCCCATGGTCTGCCGTCGCTACCGTCCGCGCCACCCCCGCGCCTCCCCGGTCTGGCAGGTTTTTGCCGACCACTGGCCCACCTACCAGCGTACCCTCGCGAGTCATCACCCGCACTTGGACCACACCGTGAGCGCCTTTCTCCGCTGCGGCGATTTCCGTGCCGGCTTCACCCGCTGGCGTTGCCCCGATTGCGCGCACGAGTTCCTGCTCGCTTTCACCTGCAAGCAGCGCGGCCTCTGCGCCTCCTGCCACCAGCGCCGCACCCTCACCCTTGCCGGGAGCATCTCCGGCGATCTGTGCATCCCCGTGCCGCACCGTCACATCGTGCTCACCGTGCCCCGCCTGCTGCGCGGGGTGTTTCAGCGTGAGCCCACCCTGCTCCACGAACTGTTCCACGCCGCGCAGGAGGTACTGGTACTCTGGCTGCGCGAACGCACCGGTCACCCGGATGGTCAACCCGGCATCATCGCCGCCCTCCAGACTTTTGGCGACTTCCTCGCCTGGCATCCCCACCTGCACCTGCTGGTCACCGCCGGGGTGTTTGACGGCGGGGCCTTCCGTCTCGCCCCCACAGGCGGCTGGAGCCGGCTCGCCGAGCTTTGGCGACACGCCGTGTTGCGACGCCTGCGTGAGCAGCAGGCCATTGATGACGCCCTCGTCTCCAAGCTACTGGCCTGGCGGCACAGCGGCTTCACGCTTGATGTCGGCGAAGCTCCGCTCGCTGCGGACGACATCGCCGGCCGACGCCGACTGGCCGAGTATCTCCTGCGGGGCCCCTATTCCTTGGAAAAAATCACCTACGAACCCCGCACAGGCTGCGTGCTCTACCGCTCCGAGAAACACTGGCGCACCCGGCGCAATTTCGAGGTGTTTTCCGCAGTGGAGTTCATCGCGGCTGTGCTCCGCCACCTGCCGGCCAAGGGTTCGCCTCTCGTGCGCTATTACGGCGTTTACAGCAACAAAAGCCGGGGCCGGCATAACCCGGCGAATGCCCGGCCCGGTGACAGCGCGGCAGTTGTTCCCGCCCGCAGAAAACGCTCGGCCTGGCGGCAGCTCATCCTCAAGGTCTGGGGCTCCGACCCGTTGCAATGCCCGCTTTGCCAAGGCCGGCTGCGCCTGCTCGAACTTGTCGAGGAGGAGGCCGACGTCCGCCAGGTGCTCACTCCGCTGGGCCTGTGGAGCCCGGCCGATGCCCCGCACCGCTTCCCGCCCGCCCATGCCCCGCCGGAGACTTGGGTTGATGCGACCGGGGGCTCAGCAGCTCGCACACTCCTGACGAAGCCCGTGCCGGTGGACCCGCATCCGTGGCGGGCCAAGGCCGAACCGCTCGCGTGGCGCCGTTTTGTCTTCGGTGAATACACGACGCACGACACGGACGACTTTGACCAGACCGGCTGCGAATGGCCGGGACGAGCAGATGAGCCAACGGACCACGACATCAACCAACTCACCCTCTTCGACGACGGCTGGCAGCCGGACGCGCCCGAGGGCGAACCGGTCTTCTGGCCCGGCGGAGGCGTGCAGGAGTTCCCGGTGGACGATTTTGTGCAACACGCACCTGACGAGGTTTGAAACCTGGCGCAGGTGAAGCCGGAGGCATTGCCCGCCATAGGGCAATGCGCACGTTTTAGCCTCGCATTTTGCGAAAAATTCGCTGTGGTCCTCATTCATGCGTGCGCAGCGACTTATGCTCTGAAGCAAGCACCTTTCGAACGCCGCCGTTTTTATAAAATCCCGATGTGCCCCTCCCCCTTAACCCCCTCCCGCCCGATCCGGTTTCCTATCAGTAATTAAGCGGGTTTTTCTTGAGATGACAGATGACCCATTCTAGAAATCCATCCATGAACAAGAAGGATTGGATTGAAGGTCTGTTGTTTGCTGGATTCCGCTTGATTGCGGTAGCCTTGATCATTGTCGGCTTTCTGAGCCTTCTTTTTCAGCTCATCAGCTCCTGGTCTGTATTCGATCCCAGCTACTTGTGGCCGTTCCTTGCCAGCACAATTCTACGGCCCTCAATCGTCATTCTCACAGGCCTCCTCCTGATGGCCATTTCAAATCGGCTGGCCCATTCGATGGCCAGGCATCACAAGCATTCCTGAGCATGAAGTCATCCCTGTGGCTTTTTGCGTTGATGTGGATGTTCATCACACCATGGGCATCGGCTGCCATTTCTGATGCGTTCCTGCAAGAGAATGACGAGAGGCTGGAAAAGGTTTTCTCATCAATCGACGCTTCAATGCCCGGTCTGGAAATAATTATCTATAAATGGGAAACAGGAGATAAAAAACCTGCTGCTGAGATGCTGGTGAGGTATTTCAGGGGGAAATCCTTTGATTTATCAATTCTCGAACCCGCTTATATTCCAGATGATTTCACTGAACGGGCAGATGCTGCCCTGAATGATTCTTATTACATTCACGGAGATTGGATAACCGTTCCCAAGTCAACTCATGGTGGATTCAACTGGGATTACCGTGGCCAGAGCGAGGACAAGGAAATTGCCTGGACGCTCAACCGACACACCATTTTCCCGATACTGCAACACGCCTACACTCACTCCCGCAGGGAGCCATGGAAGAAGCTTCTGAATCATTTATGCACAGACTGGATTGAAAACAGTCCATATCCCAACAGGATAACTTTCTCTGCACAATGGAGACCGCTTGAGGTGGCACGACGCGTATTGAATTCATGGGTACATGTATTTTATGGAGATACCGCAATACTGAATGATGAAACGATCCTGCTGATGCTGTCATCCATTCCGGACCATGCTGATTCCTTGTACCAGCACGCCTCATTCTGGGGAGGAAACCATTTGCTCACCGAGAAAATCGCCCTTTTGGCAATAGCTGCAGCATGGCCGGAGTTCCAGCATTCTCAGGAATGGAAGGCAGATGCCATGGAAGCCGTTACTAGACAACTTCTCAAGCAGTCCTATCCAGATGGAAGCTACAAGGAGCTAAGCAATCATTACCAACGTGTAATCCTTGCCAACACTCTCCCCTTTCTCCGCCTGATCGAGTACTCGGATCCCCGTTTTCGCCAGTCTCCGGTCTATGAGAGAATCGAGCTGATGTGGGACTTCTTTGCCGGGTCCATGAATCCCGGGGGATTCGGTCCTCTCAGCAATGCATCCGACCAGGACGAAAATTCAGTCCTGATGCTTTCAGCATGGAAACACTTCAATCGCCTCGACTGGCTGGGCATGGCATCCCATGGAAGAAAAGGTATTTTGCCGCAAGGGAATCCATCCCGTTACTTCCCGTGGGCCGGTCAGGTTTTCATGCGCAATAACTGGAGCCAGGCTGCTGACTGGATTTACTTCGATGCAGGGCCCTACGGGACCGCACATCAGCATATCGATCGCCTTCACTTGAGTATTACCTTGCAGGGAAAGCCCATTTTGTCGGATTCCGGTAGATATACTTATCAACCCGGAAAGTGGCGAGAGTACTTCAAGGGACCTCGTGCACACTCTGTTCTTCTTCTGGACGGGCAAGCCTCCAAACAGGGACCCTGTGATGTTAAGGCGCCCATGGATGTCGCATTTCAAGACCTCGATCAAGTTATCTACTCTTCCGCCACCACTTCCTTTCACCCTGCTGGAGAACCTTTTCGGTCACCTGTGCCATGGACGCGGCACGTTTTGTATGACAAGCGGGGATTTGCAGTGATCCTGGATGAACTGCAGGTGTTCAAGGAATATAATGTGGAAGCACTTTGGCAGTTCGCGCCTGGCATCAGTCCGGAGGAAGCCCAATCTGCAGTGCGGGCACATATCCCTGCTCTAATCGAAAAACAGCAAATTGAGAATGGTCGGGAGAAGGATCCCATCGCCGGATTTTATAGTCCGAATTACAGCCAGAAGGTTCCTTCCGTTCAAATCTCAAACAGTTTCAGTATCAAATCCCCCACTACAATTATCCATTCCATCCAGCACCCGGAAAGCAATCCCATCACGATCCTGAGTCCCCAATCAAGCGACTCCGGTGAAATCCATTTTACGGTTCACCAGGATGGGAAAATGATAGCTCGGGGAAGAATCGCTGCCTATCCAAAAACTGGATTACTTGACTACTCGGGGTTCCCCACCAACTAGAAAAAATTCATAGCCTTGCAATTTCATTACAAATATGCATAGTTGAAAGTATTATGAATCACCATTCAAATACAGTATCTATCGGAAGATTAACCAAGAGAATCGGTGACAAGGTATTGGATATTGTTCAAACCGATCTGACGGAGACCAATTACGGACACCGCATTCTTGATCAGATTTTCCGGGAGGGCAAATTCGCCCCCAAGAAGTCAAAGCGCTCAAAAAAACATAAAAAAGCGCAGTTAACCCCCTCCCGCCCGATCCGGTTTCCTATCAGTAAATATCTTGCTATGCCGTCTTCATCATGAGAGTACTTCGTCATATCCTTACAAACAGCCTTAACCTCATCAACACCATTAAGCATAGCTACTCCTAAGTGAGCATCTCTAATCATTTCGACATCGTTGATGCCATCA
>JAIPJW010000140.1 GCA_021734075.1 Cephaloticoccus sp. | reverse complement strand
CCCAGTGAAAAAGTCGTGGCCGTCTCGCAGGAAATCCTGACCACCGGTCCGGTGGCTGACATCACCATCGAGGATATCCCGCTGGAGGACGTGATCGCCGAACTATTCAGCACCCGCTAGTGAGGACAGGTTGGTTCCGGGCAGGCTGGGCGCAGTCCAGTTTGGCACCAACAGTCGCATCAACGATTTCATTCCATCGCTCGACTGCTCGGCGGCCCGCGCCAATTCCACCGGATCACAGCGGGCGTCAATTCTGACCCAAGCGAGTTCAGTCGGCGGCAGCAGGCGTTCAACATGCCGCCCCAAGCCAAAGGACGGCAAGGGTTGGTCCCGGCGCAGCCGCAGTTCACGCAGCAATCGGTAATTGGTTTCCGCCAGCGAATGATGGAGCAAGTGCTGGGCGGCACCCAGCTCCCCCCGCGTGATCTTCTGGCGAATCCAAACCAAGTCCACCAAGGATCGATTGGCCAGGATCACGGCCTCCCTGTCACTCAAGCGCACGCCTTTCATTTGCGTGGCAACCTTGGCATAGAATTTTCCCCAGGACTCCCCCCCCTTAATGATTTGGTAACCGTCACGAATGCAGGTGTTGATTTCGTTCAGGGCCAATTTCAATTGGCGGTTGATCCGTTCAAGTCCCAGACCGAACCCGATTCGGGCCAGACGCAGTTTGGTCACAGGGACTATGACCAGATCAATCTGTCCGGTCTCAAAAAGCACGGTCAATTTGTGCACCCCGCCGGTGGCAGGGCGCAAGTCATGCAGCCGGTATTTGTGTGCCGGCATGAGTCGGTTCCAGTCCACCTGGGTGATTTTCTCCGGAGCGGAAGTAACCAGATGAATATCAAAATCCGACCACTGGTCTGATCTGTGGATATCCGCCCCTTGGCGGGCACTGGAGCCAAATAACACCGCGGCGCAAACGGCCGGTTCCTGCATAATCCATTCTTCGATCGCCTGAAACAAGGTCTGACTCGGAGGGGCCATCACAAGGAAATCAGCAGGCCCGTAATGAAATCAGTATCTCAGTCCCCTTTATCCCGGGACCCGCATGAATCCCCCCCCGATGCAGCCGGATGATTTCCTTGGCCAGAAAGACGGCGATTCGCCCCTGATTGGGCACCGCTCCCTCCACGGGTTCGGGCAGGATGCCTTCCAGTTCAAGATTGCGGCCCTTTACGGATATCAAGGCGGTCAACTCATCCTTGGCTCCGGTGGAACGCAATTGCAGGGCCAGGCCCGGATTTTCCCGGCCGGACTGATTTTCCGACACGGTGTCAATCAGGGCCGATAGCGCGAACTCCAATAGATCCACGGCAACCGGCATGCGCACGGCGTCTGGTCCCACTTCGACCTCGGCCTTGCAGGCTATGCCCAGTTTCTGCACCAGCTCACGCAAATCCGTTTCCACCGGGTCGGCCTCATCCAGATTTTGCATCAACCCAAGTCGCGTGTTTAAGCGTTCGAGACTGCCGATGTCCGCCTTGAGGGTTTTGAGCATCTCGGCCGACAACTGTTTCGTGGGGACTTGCCGAAAAGTGGCCAGTGAAACCAAGGCATTGCCCAATTCGTGGCTGAGGGTGAGCGCCAGTTCTCGCAATACCGTCCCACGTTCTTCCCGGCTGCGCATCAAGGCATCGTGCACCTCCGCGCTGGCCTCTTCCCAAAAAGCCCAAATACCACCCGTCTCGTTCACGAGACCGGCATTGGCCCGAAAGGGTTGGTCCGGCAACGGGGAAACCCGACATACCTCCCGGGAACGCCGAACCCTGCCGATCAAGTCACGCACCACCAGGGGCACATGGCGGGGCACCGCCTCCCCCGCGGCCAGGAGCAACGTGCGTGGCAGATATTTGGCCCCGAGATTCGATTGCTCGGCCATGTGGGACAGTCGGCTCAATTGGACGGACCGCGCCAGAAAATGGCGTAAAAGTCGGGCGAAAAACACTGCCCGCGTGCGGTCGGCATCATCATAGGGTTGTCCATCATCCCGCACACCCAGGGCGATCAAACCGAGAAGCTGCCCGTTGTCGTGCACCGGCACGAGCAATCGTGCACCCCACATGGCCAGACGATTGCGCACCGCCAGTTCCGCCACGGGGTCCGTGGGACTGTCCCAATTGCTCCCGTCGATCACCACCGGGTGCATTTCCAGAAAGGTGACCAAAGGATCGTCCATGCCAAAGAAGGAAGTTCCGCGGTCGGCCCTGAATCCATCCGTTTCGCGCAAAAAAAACACTGTATGCGAGGCGTGCATCAATTGCCGTGAGGCCCGGCGAAATTCAGCAATCAACCGGTCCCGGGTGTCCATGTTCTCCACTGCTCCCTCGAGAAAATCCCATAACTCGGCCGTATCCGCCGCCGGGATGACCTTGGGGGCAGCCTTGCTCAGCTCGGAGCGCCGGATCTTTTCCAGCAGGATTTCCATCATGGACTGCTTTTCGGCCAGTTCTTCAAGGACCGTCAAAAAGTCGCGCAGCTTCTTCGTGCTTTCCTCATAGGACAAGAATACCCGGGCCCGTTGAACCAGCTTCGCCTGTTCATATGGCAGACTGCGCGGTTCCCCGACATAAATGGTGGGACACCCCGCCAGAAATTGCGGTAATTTATCCTCGACGGTCGCATCCAACACGACGACGGCAGCAAAGCCGGGCCGGGATCCGGCCGGAAAACTGTCCGGAACCAACCGCACAACGGAACGACCCTCGGGGATCTGCCGCTCCCATGCTGCAGCCAGATTATCATCTGCTGTGGCTAGTATTAGGAGGCTCGGCATGGAAAGGTAATTCGAAAGATTGCCCCGCTACCTGTCATGGGTGGATCCACGGTGATTGTCGCTTTGAGCCCATTCAGAATGTCGCTACAGATGGCCAATCCAAGTCCAAATCCGGTGGATTTGCTCGATTGGAACGGTTGGAAAAGACGCGGCAGCATGTCGGGGGCAATGCCGGGCCCATTGTCCTCAATCACCAATCTCACACTTCCATCGATGTTTTCCGTGGTCAGTTTGATCCAACGATCCCCCTCGGCCCCCTCCACGGCTTGGATGGCGTTGAAGCACAGATTCAGCAACACCTGTTTGACCGCCGTGGGGTCGGTATAAACCATGTCGGGTGAAGCCTGAAAATCCTTGATGATGCGGATATGGCGATCCTCCGCCTTGGCCGCAGCCAGTTCGATGCCGGTCAGCAAAATCGGGTGCAGTTCAATCATGCGCGACGCATAAGCCCGCGGTGTGGCCAGATCCAGCAACTGCTCGGTCAACCGATCAATCCGGGAGACCTCTTCCCCGATCAGCCGGAAAAATTTCTCCCGAAACGCCGGATCTCCGTAATGCTTGGGCAGCAATTGCACAAACATCTTGATCGTCACAAGCGGGTTGCGGATTTCATGGGCCAGACTCGCCCCCAGCAAGCCGACCGTGGCCAATTGCTCGGCATGTTGGGCTTTCACTGAATACTGGGCCCGCTCCATGGCGCTTTCCATGATGGAGCCCAACTCGAGCAACTGCGCCACCTGAGGATAGGTAAAAGGTCGACGGGTTACCGGCACCCCAATGGCGAGGACCAGACTGATGTTGCGCCCACCCGCGGCCACCATGACCCCCAAACCGGCCTCATCCATGAATCGCTGCAATTCAAGTTCATGCCATTCGAGCCGCTGGCGCGCCAATCGCTCCGGCGTCGCCCAGCGCAATTCTCCCAGGGCACGAATCACCGCCCCTCCCGCCGGCAATTCCAAATCGCTCCCGCGCAACATGCCATTGGCCCGCGTCATGACATGGGCGAACTGCGCATGGGACCAACCCTTGAGCAATTGCACAAAGGCCGGTTCGAGATGCTCGGGACGGGAACCACTTCGGGATGCTTCAAAGGCGGCGCGTCGGGCATCCTCGCCCTTCAAATTAAGATCAAAGACCAGTTGAAACCAGGGCCCGGCCGAGGCGGCAAACCAAAGCCCCAGGCCAATCGCCAGCACAAAGGCCAAGGCCTGGGGCATAAGCATGACCAACAGCTCGGTTGAGGCCCAGACGAAGATGGTCACGGCCAAAACCAGAAACAGTTTTTGCATGCCGATGAACAGAATGTGACGGGCATCAAACACCCGCGAGGTCAGCATTGCCCAAGCGGTTCCGGCATAGAACACCAGCACGACAATCGGCTGCAATCGAATGTAAACCGGATCGCGCGTAACCGAGTGCAGCACCATCAACCCGATGGCCGCAAAACAGGCGGAACAACCACCCAACAGCAATATCTGCAATTCGAGCTTTTGCACTCCGAGAGTTGACCGGGTCAGCAGCAGGGTCTGCACAAAAAGCATGAGATACAGACCAATAACCCCGACGATGTAGGCATAGTAACCCCACCCTCGCACTCGGATCTCAGCCGTCGAATGACCGGGAATAAACCAATCGGTGAAGCATAACACCGCCAGGACCATACCCACCAACCCGGCCAGCCACCACCGCCGGGGATGCCAATAGCCCAAGGGACTGCGCACCCCTTCCTTCACAATCCATAAGTGTGCGGGCAATAATGCCCCAACCGCGTTGGCCATGCGCAGCCAAAAAAGTCCTTCCGACCCCATCATCGCCAATTCCAGACAAAGCAGGTAAAGGGCAACATGCATTGACCCCGTGAAAAAAAGCCGGTTGATCACCCGGCCGGGGTTGGCCCAGAGCGCAAAACTGCCCATCGCAGCAGCCGCCATTGCAGCCAGGCCTGCGGGGTTTAGGATTATTTGCTCAAAACCAAACATGCATTGGTGCCGGATAACCCGTGCGAGTTGATCAAGGTTACGTCATGGGCAATTGCGCGGGCTTGCGATGACAAATTGAGCGGGCAATCCGGATCGGGATACTGCCAATTGACGGTCGGCGGGATCAACTCATCCTTGAGACCCAACGCCGCGGCCCCGACTTGGATGGCACCGGCCGCGCCCAATGGATTGCCGATGGCCCCTTTGATCGAAACCGCGGGAACTTCCTTCAGTCGATTCCCGAAAATTGCCAGCAAAACCTGAGCCTCGGCCCGATCAACCAGCTTGTGTCCCGGTCCCCAGGCATTGATGCAATCAATTTCATGCAGTCGTCGGCCCGCATTGGCCAGGGCCAGGCGAATCGCATCACCCAAGCCCTTCACCCCCTGATCGACCGGATCGGTGGCATACGCATAGCCATCAATAAACGCATACCCCGGCCGGGGACTTTCCTCCGGCTCAAGCACCAACATGCACGCTCCTTCACTGATCACACCGGTGGTTCGCCACTGATCAAAGGGCCGACACATGCGTTCCGACATCTCTGCGGTGTCGGGGGCCAGACCGGCCATCCTGAGTTCCAGCATCGGATGATAAAACAACGGCGCCTCCGTGCCGCCGCAAACGGCCAACTCGGATTCCCCACTGGCAACCCGTTGCACGGCATGACCGATCGCATCCAAACCGGAGCAACAGGCACTTTGCAGGGTCAATGTCTGCGTGGCTCCCCCGATCCGCTCGGCAATCGCCCCGGCAATCGCACTGACCGACGAACTGAAGACCGCACTCGGCAAACCAAACCCGGGACCCTTCCGGGCGATGCGTTCCATGATCTTGTTCATGACGCCGAAATCCATCAATGAGGCCCCGGCAATCACCAGCGGATTCCTGTCCTGCAACTCCGCCAAGGTCATCCCGGCGTCTCGCACCGCCAATTCCGCCCCCACCACCGCGAATTGCGTGTGGCGCGGCAACTTCAGCACATTCAACTCGTGCACCAAATCATTGATGGCTGCGTCATTCACTTCTGCGGCCACAAAGTCACCATTGCCATACTTGGCCAGCGACTTGAGTTCGTGCACCCGAGAAACCGGTTCAAGCAAACCACGCCAAAACTCCTCCCGACCCACTCCGGCCGGGGTTACCGGACCGATACCGGTGATTTTAACCCGTCGGTGTCTCATCGCAGGGATTCAACGCCGGGCTTGCTCCATGAGGTGGTTTTCACTGCTTGATGGCGGGAAACACCATCACGACGGTGGTGCCTTTTCCTTGGGTGGATTCAATTGCAAGCGTGGCACCATGCGCACCCAACAGATGCCGGCAAATGCTGATCCCCAGCCCCGTGCTGGACTTGCTGCTGAACCCCCCACGCATCGCTTTCTTGAGTCCGTCCGGGGCCATGCCGGAACCGTTGTCACTGATGGATACCTCGCATTTCCCTTCAACCATGTTCACCTGCATGGTCAGGACCGTGGCCCCCGCTTCCAGTGAATTCTTGAACAGGTTTTGGAAAACCCGCATGAGTTCAAATTTAGAGCCCCGCACAAAGGCCTGGCCCAAACCGCTGAATTGAATGGCCCCGTTTTCAAAAAAAATGATCTGCCGGACTTCGTGGGCAATGCTCACCAAATCCACCTGGGTAAATTCGGCCTGATTGCGGGCCGACAACCGCCAGTTCTCGGAGAGGTGATGACAATATTCCGCCGCCTTTTCGATGATGGCGGCATATTCCTTGAGCTTGCGGCCCGCCGCCCCGTCGGCCTTGGCCACGTTGCGTGCCTCGTCCGCCAGCAAGGCCCCGTAGCCAATGACCACCGTGAGTGGATTGTTCAAATCATGCACCAGCTCAACCGAAGCCCGGGACTGCCAGATGTGCGGCTCCGCACTCTCGATTTCCCGCTTGAGTGCCTCATTCAATTCCTGGGTCTGGAGCGCTATGCTGGTTTGCTGCCGGCGCATGCGGGTCGCGGAGGACTGCTTGTGCACGGCCTCGATAAGTTCATTCACATCGGGCGGCTTGCGCAAATACTGGTTGGCTCCCGCCACCATCGCTTGTTGTGCCGTGTTCAAGGTCCCATACCCCGTCAACATGATGACGGCCACATCCTGATCTATCTTGCGCAACTCTTCCAAAGCCTTGATTCCATCCATTTCCGGCATGCGGATATCGAGCACCACCACCGCATATTGCTTGGCCCGCAATTTCTTGATCGCCTCTACTGCCCGTGAAGCCGTTTCGACGGAAAAATCCGAAGAAAGGGTAAAAGCAATGGATTCTCTCGGGCCGTATTCATCATCCACCACCAGCACGAGTGGTTTGCTGCCGGACCCGACAGAGACTGGGGAAATGTCTGTCACCATGTATATGTTGGACTATAATTTTTATACTTGAGGCATCATCCTGAACATCAGCGTGTTTGCAGTTCCAGTAAGCTTGTGTCAAGGAACGCAACCGGCATTAGTTTGCAGTAAACCCTCAGCTTTATTCTTTACGTGATTTTTACCACCACCGCCCTTCTTGCCGCTGCCCTGGCCAGTTTGATTACCTGGCTCGTTTTGCGCCAGCGCCAGGCCACCTTGATTGAACGATTGAATTCCCGGGAATCCGAATTGGCCCGAACCACCCTCGACCTTGGCACCCTGCGCTCCAGTGAGAGTGAATTGCGCACCCAACTTGCCCGGCTTGAAACCGCGCTGTCAGCGGAACGGGAGGCCCACACGCGGCTTGCCAACGAATTCAAAGCGCTTTCAGCCGAAGCGCTGAGTAAAAACAATGACGAATTCCTCAAACTCGCCCGCGAATCGTTCGCCAAATTGCACCAGCAATCCGCCGACGATCTGGGCAAGCGACAGCAGGCCATCGATTCGCTGGTGAAGCCGTTGACGGAGTCCCTGCAGAATGTGAACACCAAGATCGGCGAAATTGAAAAGGCCCGGGCCGACGCCTATGGCCGGCTCTCCGAACAATTGAAGGGCTTGGGGACCGCGCAAAACCTCCTGCAGGCCGAGGCCGCCAAACTTACCACCGCCCTCAGTTCGACCACCACGGCCGGCACTTGGGGGGAATTGCAACTGCGCCGCGTCGTCGAAATGTCCGGCATGTCATCCTATTGTGATTTCGATGAACAAAGCAGCGTCACCACCGATGACAAAAAATTCCGCCCCGACGTGGTGGTGCGGTTGCCCGGAGGCCAACAGATCGTGATCGATGCCAAGGCGCCCAACGATGCCTACCGCGAAGCCGCCAACGCCAGCGATGAAACCGTGCGCGCCGCCAAACTGGCCACCCACGCCAGCAAAGTGCGGGGCCATATTGATGCGCTCGGAGCCAAAAATTACTGGGAGCAATTTCAACCCTCACCCGAATTCGTCGTCCTGTTTCTCCCCGGCGATCAGTTCCTTTCCGGCGCACTTCAGTCCGATCCCACCTTGATCGACCGGGCCATTGCCAAGAAAGTGCTCCTCGCCACCCCCGCGACGCTCATTGCCCTGCTCAAGGCGGCCGCGTATGGCTGGCGGCAGGAAGCCGTTTCAAAAAATGCCGAGGAAATCGCCAACTACGGTCGCCAGCTCCATGACCGCGCCGCCATCTTTGCCGAGCATCTGGAGAAAGTTGGTCGGGGCTTGGATAACGCGACCAAGGCCTACAATTCCGCCGTGGGTTCGTTTGAACAAACCCTGCTGCCCGGTGCGCGCAAGTTTGCCGAGTTGGGGGCGCAGGGAAACAAGGAATTGGCCGAGCCCACCATCATCGAGTCAGTCCCGCGGGCCATTACCAAACGCAGTTGATCATGTCGGAACCAACTCATTCCAATCTGCATGGATGCTGGCAGGTCTTGAAGGCTGAACTCGGAGGGCAATCCATGCCGGCCGATGCCGCGGCACAGGTTGAACTGGAGTTTGCCCCCACTGGTTACACGGTGCGTTTCGGCGGGG
>JAIPJW010000139.1 GCA_021734075.1 Cephaloticoccus sp. | reverse complement strand
CCCTTTGCGTCTTGGCGGCTCTGCGTTTAACCCCTCCCCACCTCACGGCTTCGTCTGCTTTCAGCTTTCAGTTTTTAGTTTTTTGCACTCACTTCCCCGTGTCTGCCCCAACTCCCATCCACGATCTCCTATTCTCCCATGCCTGTCGCCACCCAAACCCTTTCCTCGTGTGGTCACGCCCTCGATATGTCCGAGGACGCCTTCGGTTATGTCCGAAGCTCGGCCGATTGCATCGACCAACCCGCCGAACTCGCCCGGCGACTGGAACTCGACGGCTACCTTTACCTCCCCGGCTTCCTTGACCGCGACCTCATCACGACCGCCCGTGCCTCGGTCTGCGCCCGCCTCGCCGCCGAGGGTTGGCTCGATGCCGCCCATCCCGCCATCGATGGCATCGGGGCACCCGGCAAGACCACCAATTTCCGCTATGACCTCGCCAGGCAGAACCGCGATGTCGAACGCGTGGTTTACGGCCCCGAGTTGCTGGGCTTTTATGCCAACCTGTTCGGCGAATCCGTCCGCCACTTTGACTACACGTGGTTTCGCGCCCTCAGTCAGGGCCAGGGTTCCGCACCGCACTGCGACCTGGTTTATATGGGCCGCGGCACGCACCAACTCCTCACCTGCTGGATTCCCTACGGCGACACCCCGCTGGAAATGGGCGGCCTGATGGTGCTGGAGGGCTCACACACCAAGTCCGACCGCATCAAGCACTACCTGGAAATCGACGTGGACGCGTATTGCGAAAACCGGCCCAAGGAAGTCGAAAAAGTCATTACCAAGCGCGGCTGGAGCCATCCCGGGTTTCTAAGTAAAAACCCCGTGACCCTGCGGGAAAAACTCGGAGGACGCTGGTTGACCGCCCCGGATTGGAAAGCGGGCGATTTCTTCACTTTCGGCATGACCCTCGTGCACGGTGGCCTCGACAACCAGACGGACCGACTGCGCCTTTCGTCCGACACCCGCTACCAGCGCGCCAGCCAGCCGATCGATGAACGCTGGATCGGCGACAACCCCATTGCCAACACCCTCGCCGGCAAACGCGGCCGGGTGTGTTAGCACGCATCGCGTGCTGCGGTAAGCGGTAAGCGATAAGCGAAAGGCTTGATGCCGCAGCGGTCGCTTTGGGCCTGGTGGTAGGGCCCGATCTCCGAGCGGGCCGGCTCAGCTTCCCCACCGTTGGGGCGTCGCTCGTCGACGCCCGCAAGCTTCAGACCGACTCCCACCTGCGGGTGCCGTCCAGCAGCGCCCTCTCAGCTCACTCTGTCTCCTGGTGCATCGGCAGGGAAAACTTGCCCAGCATATCGGCCTTGCAGTCAGGGCAAATGCCATGAGTCAGCTGGGGCAAGGAATCCCCGGCCAGCAGGTTGAGCTGCAATACGGCCACTTCCACCGGCTCCCACCGGTCGCTCTCCAGCTTGATTTTCTGGCACCAACTGCATGAGCGCATCCAATGGTGGTCGCGGGGTTGCCTGGCATCGAGCAGGGCCACGCGCATGCGCACCTGCTCCCAGAGCAAGCGGGATGAAAATTGCACCACCCCCTCGGCATTGGCCGTGATCGTCATTTTAAACAAGCGACGCTTGTCCGGCGCATCACAGCGATACTGAAACTCCACCCCATGGCCCGCCCGCGCGCGTCCGACCAGTTGACGGTAAATCTGCGTCACATGAGCATCGCCCACAAAGTCCCAGAGTGAACGGCCCAGGACGCACTCCGGCATCACCGATTCGCCATCGTTGGCCCGCGCAAATTCACTCCAGCCTGCGTTGAAATCGCAAAGCCGGTCATCCTTGTCGATGTGGTAGATCAGCACCTGTTCGAGGGTCGTGGATTCAGTCATTTGAGTGCCACTACTTTGCCCTGAATCATCACTTGCACAAGGCCATCCAAGCACTTCTTCCGCCACCAGCAATTTCCAGTGATGCGAAAACCCCAAACCACCCCGCCGCTCCGTTTCAATCCGGTTGGCCGCAACAAGGCACAGAATTCGCAAAAATAGAACCGGACCTCACCCCGGGTCTTTCTCGTTCTCTCTGTCTTTCTCTTTCTCGTTCTCGTTCTCCTGCGGATTTCACGGACACCCACAGATTACATCCCCAACCTTCCCACCATAGTGCGTCGCGCGACGACGCCCGCATGGATTTTATCCGCAAAGGCAGGGACATCCAGCCAGCCGTCGCCAAGGCTATGGCTGACAGGCCCGGACCTCCGCCCGGTAGGGTTACCGCTTTTCGCTTACGGCATTTTCTACGTCGTCATGAATTCGAGCACGATGGGTTTCACCAGTTCCTCGAAGTCGGAAAACAACATCTTGATGATCTCGGTGTGTGAGCCGGCATTGAAGGCGATTTCCTTCTCCCCGGTGAAGCTGGCCGCCATGTAAACCGGCAACCCATAAAGATTGCCAAACGGTGGCATGGCCCCGAGTTCACAATCCGGGAAAAGATCGCGAAACTCCGATTCAGTGGCAAAGCGCGCCTCCGGCGATTCCAGCAACTCGCGCAGATCATGCAGCACGATCCGCCGGCTTGCCGGCAACACTACCATGGCCAGGTGGCCGCCCACCCACATCATCACCGTCTTCGCGAAATCGCGCCCGGCCACATGAGCCGATGCGGCTACATCTGCCGCGGTGACCGCCGGAGAATGCCGGATCGTCACATATTTTACTCCGCGGCCGTCGAGAAATTCTCTGACCTTGTTGCCTGGCATATGCCCTCCTTGGTTGAAGTTGCGGTTGAACTGTATCAGCGCATCGCACCCGCCCGGGAGTGACACCGGCCAAGTCCGGTGCGTCGACAAAGTCAGTGTAGTTCCACCCACCAAAAAGTAAACCCCCTGATCGGTAAAAATCTGATTTACCGTTGGCCTTCAGCGGTCAGCCGTGTTCCTCGTCTGCCCAGGGGCACCCGACTGCGTCACCCCTTCGGGGCAAATCGCTGCGCAATTCACCATCTACGCCTCACGGCTCCGTCAGGTATCGGCAACCAGCGATTTTCTACAAAGGCCGGGACGTCCGGCCAGCCGTTCCCAAGGCTATGACTGGCAGGCCCCGGCGTCGGCGCCGTTTCAAACCGGTTGGCCGCAAAAAGGCACATCCTCCTTCGCCAAACCTACTGCGGACAAGGGATTCGCAATAACGAACTAGCCTGCGCCACATGTCTTTCTCGTTCTCTTAATCTTTCTCACCCGCAGATTTTTACGTATCCCCACGGATAAAGCATTCAACCGTCTCCCTGTTGGGCGTCGCTCGACGACGCTCGAGATTTTGAGTCGTCACCCGCCGAAACCCGCGAGATCCTCGTCCTTTGCGTCTTGGCGTTAAACCGCTGGCACCTTCAATTTTGGCCACATGGCCAAAATTCAACCCACCCCGCCAAATTGGGCCACGTGGCCCAAATGTGACTCATCGTCCGTGGTCTTATGGTCCACGTATCGCTAATGTCGGACAATGCCGTCCAAAAAACCCATCCAGTCAGGCTACTCGATTTTCCGCGACTACCTATTCCAAGGTTCCGTCCCTGCCTGTTACGCAAATAATTTCCCCTTTGTCTTTGCGACCGAATTGGAGGCACAGCATGATATCGCCGACACCCAGCTAACTCGCATACAGGAGTTCTTAGATGGTGAACGTGATTTCGAAGACGCCATCACCACCGACGAATTTATCCTCCCAGTGGAAGTCTGGTCAGATGGCTGCATTTCCACCGAAGACGGAAGCGTCTTTGGCAAACTCGAGTAACTAATGGGACCGCTGCGCAACCACCGGTTTCAACAAAAACGCCCATGACGGAGTCACCGCTATCGCCACTTTTGAACCACCCTTGAAACCAAACTTTCTCCGCAGTGGAGCCGGTATCGTCACCCGTCCTTGTGTCGAAAACTTCACTCGAAAATTCGGCTTGGTTTTCATTTCCATTTTTCAAACGACTTTGTCCGATGAACGGCAAGGAACTTCTCGTCTGGCAAGGCCGCGTCATCCGGCAATCTCAAGGGCGCACCTTCATAGGTCGCAAAACAATCAGCCACTGTTCGCTGTGGCAGATGCGACTTTAGCTGTTTTGACAACTCGAGACGTAGACTAGAATCAAATGTTATCAGACCGACATCAAATGCCGCGTCATGCAGCCGAGAAAGAGCCAGCCCATTTCTAACATTCAATCGCTCTGCCTCCCATTTGCCCCATGGCAGGATATGAGAAGCAATAAGTAGCTCACGAATTGCGAGCCCAGTCACACCGCAGCAACCCCCAAAGTTATTAAGCACCGCATCCCTGAAATAATCCTGACCGCGACGTTGTTTGGCATTCGACCATCTTTCCGTTGAGCCACACGGCCGACGGCGCGGGCTGACACCCTTCTTTGGTATTACTTCTACTCCGTCACCATCATCAGTGCCAAAGAGCATCTGAAACGCCTGCTCACTCGCCGGTGCCGCTTCCGATAGATTTTCATGAAATTCGATCCAAACAGTGCGGTCTAGCGCGCTGGCTCCGGAAAGACCTTTGATGCCTCTCATTCTCAACGCCGGATCCAAGGAGGCGAAGTTACAAAGTTTCATAGCCAGACTGCTGGCCCCACGCCCCATTCTTTCAGCCAATGCTAAGATGGCTGGTTGGCGATGGTGCATCTGGCCAAACGTCAGTTTGTGGTAGAGATTAAGCGCAATTAGCAGCTCTTCACGTGTCCAACGTTTGCCAGTGGCCATGCAAAAATCAAATCAGCTGAGTCATCGATTGCGAAGCCAAGATTTCAGGCACGGTTGTCTCAGCCATGCGCACCAGGTTGACGCTGCGAGCCGGACCGTGGTTTCCGCGCGCGGGGTTTCCCAGGCCATGTTGCTTTCAGGCCGCGCGCGAAGCGCATGGCCCACCCCGGGTCAATTTTTGCGATATCCCATGTCCGCAGTAGGCTTGGCGGAGTAGGATGCGCCTTTCATTTCCGCCGAAGCCCTGAGTCTGTCGGAGGGCTTGTCGAATGGGGCGAAGGCGGATGCGGCCAAAAAAAATTCACCTTGATAAGCCCTCCCGGCTGCCCAGCTCCCGGCTCCGTGTCTCAGCGTCTCCGTGGCCAATTTACCCACCACAGAATTGGCAAGAAATGCGAAGCATTTGACCGTAAATATCCCTATACTGACGCGGTGTCCGCACGTTGCGATAAGCACCAAGCGAAAAACCTAAGGTAAGCAGCCCGAACTCCGAATGCCACTTCCCGCTTTCCAGCGTTCCACATTCAACCTGTTCCCCATCCCATGAACATCGCCCTCATTGGTCCCTCGGGTGTCGGCAAAGGCACCCATGTCCCCGCCCTGTGCACGCAGTTTAAACTCCAGCACGTCGCCACCGGCGAGCTCTTCCGCCAGCATCTGACCACCCGATCGGCTCTCGGTCTGCTCGCCCGCAAATACATGGAACAGGGGGAACTCGTGCCCGACGAGGTCGTGGATGCGATGATCGAGGAATGGTGCGAGCAGCACCCGCCGGAACAGGGCATCCTCTTCGACGGGTTTCCGCGCACCACCGAGCAGGCGCGTTTCCTCGATGGACTGCTGGAGCAACATCACCAGCCGCTCGACGCCGTCATTTATCTGCGCGTGCCCGACCAGGAGGTGATGCAACGGCTATCCGGCCGGCTGGTCTGCAAGAACTGCCAGACCTCATGGCACCATATCCTCCACCCACCCGCGGTCTACGGCGTGTGCGATCAATGCGGCGGTGAACTCCGTCGACGTCCGGATGATATCCCGGCCTTGATCGCGACCCGGTTGCGCGTCTTTCACCGCACTTCCGCTCCATTGCTGGAATACTATGCCGGGACCGGCAAACTGGCCATCGTGAATGGCGAGGGCTCGCCCGAGGAAGTGGGCACCCGCTTGGCGGACTTTGTCACCACCCTCGAACTTGGCCGGGCAAAATTTGTCACCCGCAAGCAGGCCGAGCCGATCATTGCGGCGGAGCGCACCACCCAACTGCCGGTGCACCTCTCTCGCACCAGCCTTGACCTCGTGTTGTTGGGCGGACCCGGCTCCGGCAAGGGCACCCAGGCCGAGCGAATCTGCGCCGAGTTGAAGTTGCCCCACATCGCCACCGGCGATCTTTTCCGCGACAACCTCCGGGAAAACACCGAGCTTGGCCAACTTGCCCGCACCTACATGGACCGGGGCGAACTCGTGCCTGACGATGTCACCGAGGCCATGGTGGAGGAACGGTTGTCCCGGCCCGACACCAACGACGGTTACGTGCTTGATGGTTTTCCCCGCACCCTCGCCCAGGCCTCGGCCCTCATGGACATGCAGGCGCGGTTGCACCGCCGCCTCGCCGGGGTGCTTTACATCAAGGTCTCGGACGAGGCGATCGTCAGCCGGCTGTCGGGCCGCCTGATCTGCCGCCAGTGCCAGGCCCCCTACCACGCGCAGTTCAAACCCCCGCACAACGCCGGGGTTTGCGACACTTGTGGCGGTGAGCTCTACCAACGCGCCGACGACAATCCCAATACCGTGCGCGCGCGGCTCGTGACCTTCCACCGTCAGACCGAGCCTCTGATTGATTACTACCGCCGGGCCGAATTGATACACGAAATCAATGGCGAGGGTAATCTCGAAGGCATCAGTCAAAACTGCCTGGACGCCATCAAGACATTCACGCTCCAACACAAGAAACACCGGGCCAAAGTCTGAGGGAAGCGACAGGCGATAAGACACAAGCTCCGATCCATCTTTCTCTTTCCTCTTGATCGTAATCTTTCCCGGGGTTTTACGGTCGGATTTTTACTCAACCTTTCTTCCCACCTGACGAAACAGAAAGAGTAAGAGAACGAGAAAGGTGACCCCATTTACAGCGGTCAGTGGTCAGTCAATAACCAATCAGCGATAAGCAACCAGCAATCCCCTCCTCCCATGCTCAAACCAGCCGCCTCCGCCCGCAAAGTCTCGCCGGCCCGCTACGACGACGCCTTGCCCAAGCTCCGCACCAACCTGCTCAATGCGCACTTCCGCCTGCGCGAGCAGAAGTTTCCCTTGATCATCATTGTCTCCGGGGCCGATGGCGCCGGCAAGGGCGAGCTCGTCCAGCGCCTCAACGAGTGGCTCGACCCGCGCGGAGTGAAGACCCACGCATTTTGGAATCCCAGTGACGAGGAGCGTGAGCGCCCCGAATACTGGCGCTTCTGGCGGGCCCTGCCTCCCGCCGGTCGCATGGGCATTCTCTTCGGCTCCTGGTATACCGAGCCCATCATCAAGCGCGTCATGCACAAGCTGAAGGGCCGCCGCTTCGAGACCGCCCTCGATCGTATTGTCGCCTTCGAAAAAATGCTGACCGACGAGGGTGCGGTCATCCTCAAGCTCTGGTTGCATCTGCCCAAGCCGGCGCAAAAGACCCGGCTCAAAAAAATGGAGAAGGAAGGCCGCATCGCACCCGACGATTGGAAACACTACAAACTCTACGATCGCTTCACCAAGGTATCCGGCCAGGCCCTCGCTCACACGGACACCGCCACGGCACCCTGGCACATCATTGATGCCAGTGATCGCCGCCACCGCGAGCTCACGGCCGGCCGCCTGTTGCTCAACACCCTGCAGGCCCGCCTCAAGCTTGCTGCTTTGCCCAAGGTCAAGACTGTCACCGCCGCCGATTTGGTCGCTGCTGTGCCCACAGCCAAAGCTGCCCCGGCCCGGAAGGTTTCCTCCGTGCTGGGCAAGGTGGACCTGACGCAAAAGTTGACGGCGGTCGAATACGAGAAGCAACTCGCGCACGAACAGGTGCGGCTCTCCAAACTCGCCTGGGCCGCCTACGAAAAGAAGCGTTCCATGATTTTGGTCTTCGAGGGTTGGGATGCCGGCGGCAAGGGCAGTGCCATCCGCCGACTCACCCAGGCGATGGATCCGCGACTCTACAATGTGGTCGGTATCGCCGCACCCACCGATGAGGAACGCGCCCAGCACTACCTGTGGCGTTTCTGGCGGCATTTGCCGCGTGCGGGCATGTCCACGATTTTTGACCGCTCCTGGTATGGCCGGGTGCTGGTGGAGCGCGTGGAGCATTTTGCCACCCCCGCCCAATGGGGCCGCGCCTACGGTGAGATCGCCGAGTTCGAGGCCCAACTGGCCGAACCCGGCAACATGGTCCACAAATTCTGGATCCATATCAGCCCCGAGGAACAGCTCCGCCGCTTCAAGGAACGGCAGACCGTGGCCTACAAACAATACAAGATCACCGACGAGGACTGGCGCAACCGCGAGAAATGGCCCGACTACGCCCTGGCCGTTGATGAAATGGTGGAACAAACCGACGTGCCCACCGCCCCGTGGACCCTGGTCGCCGGTAATGACAAAAAATTTGCCCGCGTGCAAATTGTGAGGACAATCGCGCAGCGCCTCGAGGAAACACTCTGAGCCGCCAACGCTTTTCCCTCATGCCTGATCCCACGGAAGCTGCAGCACCCCGAAGTCTGGCCGGCGATCTCTGGGGCGGCTTTGCTGCAATGCTCGTGGCGTTGCCCTCGGCCATTGCCTACGGGGTGGCGGTTTACGCCCTGCTCGGTCCGGCCTACATCGCGCACGGCGTGGGCACGGGAATTGTGGGCGCGATCGTGCTCGGCTTTGTGGCCTCGGCCTTCGGTGGTGCCCCGCGCCTGATCTCCTCGCCCTGTGCGCCGGCGGGGGCGGTGCTGGCTTCACTGGCCACCGGCCTGCTCAACGGCGACAGCGCCACCCCGGAGCGCATCATCGCCCTGCTTGCGCTCGTTGCGGTGCTTTCCGGTGTCTTGCAACTGGGTTACGGTCTTCTGGGCGGCGGGCGGCTCATCAAATACATCCCCTTCCCGGTCGTCGCGGGCTACTTGAGTGGCGTCGGCGTGCTGATCTTCCTCAGCCA
>JAIPJW010000138.1 GCA_021734075.1 Cephaloticoccus sp. | reverse complement strand
CGTTCATAGTCCGAGCGCGGCGGTGGGTTCTGCGCATAAAGCAACCGGGAACCATGCCATGCGGCATACCCCCCATCGATCGTCCAAAGCACCGCCCCGGCCAGCAGCAACTGCCGTATCCGGAGTTGCCCCGCGGATTCAACCTGCTGCCGGACCGCAAGATAGATGGCCAGAGCACTGAATAGGAAGGCCAGGCTGGTCAGGACAACCGTTTCGTAATTGGTCACCATCAACAAGGCGCTGCCCGCCATCCCGCCGAGCAACAAGGCGACGCCACAAAGCAATTCAAGCCATTCAGCCCCAAGCCGACGACGCAATTGCAAGGCCCACCCACCCGTGACCAACAGCAGCAACAGTCCCACTCCACCCATGGGACGAAAAAGAATATGATGATGATAATCGTTGGCTGGCTGCAAAAAAATCCGCAGATCGAGAAAGTGCCGCGCCGCGTCGAATCGAGCCGTCGGTTGCGCCACCACCTCCTGCCACCAGATCGCTGGTGTTGCCCCGGTCCAAACCAGTTCAAACGCGAAGGGCAGCCCCACCCCGGCACCGGTCATTACCGCGGCGTGGCCCCAAAACGCCCGGCCGGTTATCTCACCCGCCAACCACGACCGCAAAATCAGCCCTCCCCCAAATGCCAGTGCCAGGCCATGGAAATTGAGCTTGTTGATACCGCCAATGGCGAGCGCGACCACCACCAACCAGGCATCGCTTCCGCGCCACGGCCACAAGCAACCGCCCCGGGCCAGTCCCACCACCACCACACCAAAGCATAAAATGCCAATCGGGTTGTAGAAAAATCCCATGTGTTGAATGCAACCCGCCAACATGAAGGCCCCGGTAAACCAAGCAGTCGCCGGAGGACCGATTCGCCGCCAAAGCAACAGGCAAAACATCAATCCACCCCCCAATGCCTGCACCAATCCTCCCATAGACAGACCGAGGTAAGTAGCTCCGAACGATCTCTCACTCAACCAGTTGAAAATATATACCGAGGTCTGCATCGGTGAACGCACGTCCGTGTAAGGCCTGAAACCCGCCTCAGTTTTGCCCGCCGCGCCAATCAGGGTGGCGTAATCATAGAGATCGCGCAGGATGTCGCGATTGCGCAACCAGACTATCAGCACTGCGCCAATCATCAGCAATACCCACAGCACTCCGGTCAGAGTTTGGCGACGCGTGGGGCTGATGAAGGAGCAGTCAACCAGGATAATTTCCAAGGTGGCGTTCAACAGGTCAAGTAAACCGCACTTATCTTATCAATCCACCCCTTGTTCCAGTAATCCTCCGTTTACCGCCCATAACCTAATGTTCTTAACCTGAGCCAAATGCATTTCTCCGTGGCTTGCTTGCTCAGGTATTCTAATGCATAGTGGTCTATGGTTAGCCCAAACCCCGACTCCAACGGCGGCAATTCGACCGCCTCCAAGGCCTCGTCAGCCGCACCTTCAACCCTCCCGGATGCCGTCATCCGCCTCGCCGGTAACTCACAGGATGGCATCCAGACCATCGGTGGTTTTCTCGCCCGGTTGGCCGGTCGCAGTGACCAGGACGTCATCACCTACATGACGATTCCGTCGACGATCTCAGGTGGACCGTCGATCTTTCAAGTGCGCATGGGCACGGGTGAAATCCTCTCGGTGGGTGACCAGATCGATTTCCTTGTCGCGTTTTACCAGCACAGTTACGAAGCCCATATTGGCTCGCTGCGTGACGGCGGCATCCTGATCTACGACAGCGACCACGTGAAACCCGATCCGACGGATCGCCGCTGCATTTACGTTCCCGTCCCGATCACCACGACCACCATCGAGGTCATGGGTGGCTCTTCCAAGGACAAGGGCAAGAACATGTTCGTGCTCGGCCTGCTCTCCCGGGTTTTCAATCTGGATGTCGCCAAATTGCAGACTCTCGTGCGCGAGCGTTTCGCCGGCAAGAGTGAGGACATTGCCCGCAATGCCCTGCACGCCCTGGATGCCGGTTACGCTTACCCCGTCGACCATCTGCTGGGTCAACTTTACCGGTTCGAGTCCAACAAGCGGACCAGTGGCAAGCCGCAGATCACCATGGACGGCAACACCGCCCTCGCCTACGGGCTCATTGCCGCCGGCGTGCGTTACGGAGCGGCTTATCCCATCACTCCCTGGACCAGCATCATGGAAGTGCTGCGCTCCGAGTTGCCCAAATACGGTGGCACTTTCGTGCAGGCGGAGGATGAATTGGCGGCGGTCTCGACCGCTCTGGGGTTCGCCTATTCCGGTCATCTGGCGGTCACTGGCAGTTCGGGTCCGGGTCTTTCGCTTAAAATGGAAGCCCTCGGCTGGGGCGTCATGGCCGAGATGCCCCTCATCGTCATCAACGTGCAGCGCGGCGGACCCTCCACGGGTCTGCCCACCAACATTGAACAAAGCGACCTTCTGCAAGCCATCTATGGCAGCCATGGGGATGCGCCCCGGGTGGTGCTCGCCCCGCAGGATGTTGAGGATTGTTTCTATGTCGCCCTCGAAGCCGCCACCATTGCGCGCGAACGCAGTGTGCCGGTCATCATTCTCACCGACCAGGCCTTGGCGACCCGCATTGAGGCCTTCGACGAGCCGGACCTGCCCGTGCTCATGCAGAATCCGGCACCCGATCTGTCCCCGCGTCCGGCAGACTTCAAACCCTACCCGCTGGAGGAAATCACCCGACACGCTCCACCGGGTTCCGTGATCGGTTCGGGGGTTTACCCCACCGTGACCGGACTGGAACACGATGAATTGGGCCACCCGACGGCCAACCCGGCCCTGCACATGAAGATGACGGCCCGCCGCCGCGACAAGGTCAGGTCACTCGGTGAAGCCCTGCCCCGCCCCAAGGTCCATGGCGACCAGGAGGGTGATATCCTCCTGATCAGCTGGGGCTCGCCCTACGGACCCACCAAGGAGGCGATCAACCGGCTGCGCGCCAAGGGCGAAAAGTGCGGGCACCTGCAATTGCGCCACCTGCATCCCCTGCCACCCGAACTCGAGCGCATCTTCGCCCGTTTCCGACAAATCTTCGTGGTCGAAATCAACGATCAGGGCCTCTACGGGTTCGGCCAATTGGCCACCCTCCTCCGGGCGCGTTATGCCAATCCGGCCATCCGCAGTATCACCAAGACCGATGGTCTCGCCTTTAAAACCCGCGAGATCACCGCCGGCGTTGATCGCCTGCGCGGGGCCGCGTCCGCCTCCGTCTCCGCCTACCCCCTCGATCTGCACAACTAAGCCCCCTTTATCCCATGAACCAAAGTTCCTCCGCCCTTTCTCCCGCGCAACCCGACAGCGAGCGTGTCCCCCTCACCAAAAAAGCCCTGACGGCCGATCACCCCACGTGGTGTCCCGGTTGCGGTGACTTCGCGGTGCTCGCCTCGTTCTACCGTGTGCTGGAGCGCCTGCAATTGCCGCACGAGAAAATCGTGACCATGGCCGGTATCGGCTGCAGTTCGCGCTTCCCTTATTTCGTCAACACCCACGGCGGCCACTACATCCACGGCCGTTCCCTCCCGTTCTCGGCCGGCATCTCCCTCTCCCGCGATGACCTGCACGTCTTCGTCTTCGGCGGCGACGGCGACGGATTTTCCATCGGCGGCAACCACCTCGTGCACACGGCCCGCAAAAACGTGAATCTGACCTATGTGATCATGGACAATTTCGTCTATGGCCTCACCAAGAAGCAGACCTCCCCGACCTCGCCGCTCGGCTTCAAGTCCAAGACGGATCCCACCGGGGCCATGGACCAGCCGATCAATCCGATGCGCACCCTGATCAATTCCGGCGCCACTTTCATCGCACGCAGCCATGCCACCCAGGTCAATCACATGATCGAGATGATGGAACGGGCCGCCCGGCATGATGGTTTCTCCGTCGTCGAAATTCTCTCCGAATGCGTGGAGTTCTTCCCCGGGGCCTTCGATGCTGCGAATCCCCGCAAAGGCGGTGCCTTCACCCAGATTGAGTTGAAGAAAAATGACGGCACTCCCGAGGATGAGGCCCGGCACGATCCGACCAGCGAACTTGCCGCCGCCACCCTCGCCATCGAGCCCTGGCCCGGCAAATTCGGCGTCTACTACGAGAGCAAGCGGCCCACGAAAAACGAACTGGAGGCCGGTCTCGTCAAACGTGCCCGGGAAAAAACCAAGGGAGCCAGCGATCTCGAAATCCTGCAGAAGACTTTCGCCCGCCTGCGCTGATCGATCCCCCACGATTCTGGATGAAAGGGCGGCCGAGTCGGCTGCCCTTTTTGTTGACGGACGCACGGGCCTGACGCCCCCACCTACTCCTCAAGCGCCCTTCTTGCCGTCAATTGAGAACTTTCCGGCCCCGGCGAAAAGCAACGTCAGGCTGATGAGCAGGTATACCAGCGCAAGTTCCCCGCTGCCGGGCTGCGACAGCTTCATGCCGTGCGCGGCCACAAAGGCCACCCCCATGCCGATCGCCAGCACCAACGCGGCAAAGCGGGTCAACCAGCCCACCGTGATCAGGCCGGCGCAAACGAACTCGGCAAAAATGATCAGGACCAAACCCGGCACGCGACCGATGCCGATAACGTCGGGAAAATTTTCCGTCATGGTGGAAAAATTGAGCACTTTGCCCCAGCCATGGTTGAGCAACATGGTGAGACCGGCGGTCAGGCGGAGGAACAACAGAGCGAAGTCCGTGCTCTGGGGTATGAATTTGAGTTGGAGGAATTTCATGGATTTCGGTGGGTTGACCGTTTGTGCCCGAACCCGTGACGCAAGTCTAGCCTGCGTCGCGCTTAGATCGCGATATCCTCTTGAGCGGCCGGTCCGGCCGGCTTCTTCAACCCGGGGATGAAGAAGGCCATGCCGATCACCGCTGGCCCCACCCGGCCAAAAAACATCAGTCCCGTTATGATTACTTTCCCGGCTGCGCTGAGGGATGCAGTCATGCCCCGGCTCAAGCCGACAGTGCCAAGGGCCGAAGTGCACTCAAACATCTGATCGGCCAAGGGCGCCGCTTCGACCAAGGCAAGGGCATAGGTGCCAACCGCAAGCGTCACCACATAAAACAAAAAGTTCGCCGTGGCGGCCCGCACGCGCACCTCAGGAATCTCCCGATTCCAGAACACCACTGCCGTGCGCCGCCGGAAGACGGACATCATCACCGCCCAGAGCGCGGTAAAACTGGTGGTCTTAATGCCTCCACCCGTGCCCGCCGGAGAGGCTCCGATGATCATCACCAGCGTGATCAAAAACAATGAACTCTGGGAAAGATTGCCGATCGGCACCGTGTCAAATCCCACCGTCGTGCTTGCCGTCATGACCTGAAACAATGAAGCCATCCAGCGTTCTCCCCATGGCAGCCCCTGCAACATCGGCTCGTCGAGGCAAAACAGGATTGTGCCCACCACCGCGATCCAAAGCGTGCTGGTCAGGATGATTTTCGTGGTGAGGGTGAGAAATTCCTTCCTCCCCCGCAGGAAGTCCCAGACGTCACTGACCACAATGAACCCAATCGCTCCGAGATAACTCAGCAGGGTAATGACTGCATTCAGCGCAACATCATCGCGGTAGGATTCAAAGCTGTCGTTGAACAGCGAAAACCCCGCCGTGCAGAACGCGGATACGCTGTGGAACACCGCCTGCCACGCCGGCTCGGGTGCGGCATGGGCTCGGAAGATCGGATACAAAATGGCCGCACCAGCCAGTTCGATCAGCAGGGTAAAGATTACCACGACCCGCAGAAAGGAAACCACCTGGAATCCCACGGGCAGGCTGAGGGTGGTTGTTCCCACTCGCTGTCGCAGCGGTGAAAGTTTACCGGACAGGGCCAGCATCGTGAATGAACCGATGGTCATATAACCGAGGCCGCCCAGTTGGATGAGCACGAGCACAATGCCCTGCCCCAGGGACGAATAAACATCGGCCACGCTTACCGTCACCAACCCGGTCGTGGACACGGCTGAAGTTGCGATAAACAAGTGATCCAGGATCCCCGCCGGGGCCCCTCGGTGACATATCGGCAGGCATAACAGGATCCACCCGAGCACAATGTAGGAGGCATAGCCCAGAATAACGAGGCGGAGCGGGTCCAACTGCTCAGCCCACCGAACGAAACGACCCCGGAGGGTCGACAATGACTGTTTCATGAATGTGACAAGGTTTGCCCCTGCCGACCGGCCGCGAACGGCAACCAACAGGTGCGGTTGACTGTGGGTGACCTTGTCCCCCCGCCCGAGCGGATGAACAGTGAATCGCCCTTCCCATTGCCGACGAGGTTAGCTGACGGGCTTGGCCTGAAGGTGGCCTTGATCCATGTTGCCATGGATCGTGCGCCCCTTCCCGGGTTTGACCGGGAGTTTGGGTTCCCCGTGCCGCCCCTGAGGAAGCAAGGACGACTTAGGCTGCAAGACCCGGTTACTGTGGCAAATTCCTCTCGCCGGTCAAGTGCCCGCACATGCCACTACCTTGGTGTAACAACTCAAACCATTTGGAACTCCAGGTTCATTTTGCCTTTTCCAGATTATCTTCCACCTTCCAGTCATGTCCGATGCTCCAATTCCCATCGATCCCGGCGTCCGTATCGGACACGTGCACCTGAAGGTCGCCGATCTGCAGCGCGCCTTGGATTTTTATTGTGGCGTTTTGGGCTTTGCCCTCACGCAACGTTACGGCACCCAGGCCGCCTTTGTCTCGGCCGGGGGCTATCACCATCACATCGGTTTGAACACGTGGGAAAGTGCGGGTGGTCAACCGCCAGCTCCGGGCACCACCGGCCTTTACCATGTCGCGATTCTCTATCCCGCCCGGACTGCCCTGGCCGATGCCCTGCGCCGCCTGCACCAGGCAGGCATTCCCCTCGATGGCGCGTCGGATCACGGCGTGAGCGAAGCTCTCTACCTGCGTGATCCTGATCAGAACGGCGTAGAACTCTATTGGGACCGGCCCCGTCCGGAATGGCCGGTCGATCACGCGGGCAATTTGCGGATGATCACGGCACCCCTCGATCTGCAGGCGTTGCTGCGGGAATCGATTATGCCCGGGTGATTGCATACTTGCACGACCTGCCCGCTTGAGCACGCTCCGGCCTGATTGAACGGAATCGAAGTCATCATCCTCCTGCTGCTGTTGTTCATGACCGTCCCGGACTTCTGCCGGTGGCTCGGTCGTCCGGCATTGCGCTATCCGCTCTTTGTCGTTTTCGGACTCGTGCTCAGCCCCTTTGCCGGCACCAATGCCGCCGGCATGTTACAGGAGGCCGGCCAGGTGGGCTTTCTGTTGTTGCTCTTCGAAGTCGGGTTGGAGATCGATCTGCCTCCGATCCGCCAGTTGCTGGTGCCCTTGCGCAAGGCAATGTGGTGGATACTGCTGCAGTATCCCGTGATTCTCGCGCTCGGCCGGCTGGCCGGTTTGCACTGGCTGGGTTGCTTTATCGCGGCCGCCGCCTTCACCGGCTGCTCCGTGGGCATGGCGCATGCCGGCTGGCGGCACTTCCAGGGCATCGCAGACAAACCCAAGCATCAATTGCTGATGATGATGGTGGTGCTGGAGATCATCGCCATCGTGTTGCTATCGGTCGAAACGGCCCTCTACGAGAGCGGCCTCACCTGGCTGGTTGGGCTCAAACTCGTGGGCATCTCCATCACCGTGCTGATCATCAGCCAAGTCTCCACCAAACTGCGGCATCTGTTTGAATTGATCCTCGCCCGGGCCACCCGTTGGCGCGTCTATCTGGTCGTCTTTCTGGTCTTGCTGGTGTGTGCCGTCGGCGAACGTCTGGGCCTTTCGGCCATCAAAACCGCCTTTTTTCTCGGCCTGTTCATGAGCCGCATCCAGCACGACAACCAGCGCTTGGAGGATTATATCGCCCCGATCAGTCGGCGTTTCCTGATTCCGATTTTCTTTGTCTCGCTCGGCCTGCAGGTCCCGCTCGCACAACTTGCTTCCTACACCGGGCTGATGTCAGTGGCCGCCGCCGCCGTCCTCTTTGGCTGGCGCTTGATCATCCAGCGCCGCTTTGTCCCCACCGGGGGTGGCGATCGCAGCCTGCTGTTGCTGTGCCCCAATCTGACCATTGCCGCCCTCGCCGGCAACATCCTGCTGACGGATGGCAGCGCTTTCCGCGCGGCGGTTTGGATCCTGCTCACCGGCCTGATCGTCAGTATCTCCGCCATTCTCCTGCTGCCCAAAAACAGGGCTGACGCCGAGATGCGCAAGGAGGCTTGATCCGGAATTCAAACACTCCCGTCCGCCAGGGAAAAGCGACCAACGACTCCTGACATAATGCTGTCAATCCTTGCAGCTATGATCTGATTTTATGAAAAAACCCCTTGCCCGCTGCCCCTGGCCCACCACCGAAAGCTACGTCGCCTACCACGACCACGAGTGGGGTGTGCCGTTGCACGATGACCGGGCCCTATTTGAACTCTTGATTTTGGAAGGCGCCCAGGCCGGTCTCAGCTGGAGCACCATCCTGAACAAACGGGAAAACTACCGCCGAGCGTTCGACAATTTTGACGCCAAAAAAATCGCCAAGTATGGCGATCGGAAAGTCGCCGCCCTGCTCGCCGATGCCGGCATTGTGCGCAACCGCCTGAAAATCGCCGCCACCATCCGCAACGCCGCCGCCTTCCTCGAGGTGCAAAGGGAGTTTGGCAGTTTCGATCGATACCTGTGGTCGTTTGTCGGCGGCAAACCGATCGTGAATCATCGCCAAAAGATGTCCGAGGTGCCGGCCCGCACCCCCGAGAGTGATGCCCTGAGCAAGGACCTGCTCAAACGCGGATTCAAATTCGTCGGCTCCACCATCATGTATGCGTTCATGCAGGCCACCGGCATGGTCAACGACCACCTCGTCACCTGCCACCGACACAAGGTCTGTGCCGGGTTGCGCTGATATTCCCTACGGTTTTGCGTGCCGTAGAATGAAATCCACGATCGGCGTCGGATCCGCCAGACTGTGCGGATGGTGTCCCGCCCCCGGTTTGATGATCACCTCGATCATGCCGCCGGCCGCCCGGTAGCGCTTTTCCAGCACGGCCAGATTTTCCGCCAGTGGCA
>JAIPJW010000137.1 GCA_021734075.1 Cephaloticoccus sp. | reverse complement strand
CCCCGGACCACGGCCGGTCGGGCCCAGGCCAGCAGGAGTATCAGCCCTCCCGTGGCCGTCGCGACGGTGACTGTCATGTCCGCCGCGCCTTGGTTCCACTGCCAGGTCAACCCGATCGGGATCGCGGTCGCCAAGCCACCCAGGGCCCAGCCCAAGAGGCCAATATCGCCGTCAACCAAACGTCGTCGGAGCCGTTGGGTCTGCCAAGCCAGGATGATCAGGATCAGGGCAACCAACAACAGCGGGAGGAGCCGCGCAAAAAGCAATTCGTGGCGTTGCACCGCCCCCGTCAAACCTTCAAGCACCGGGGCCAGTCCGCGATTGATCGGTCCGCTGTGCGGATTGTAGAGCTTTTTCCAAAGCACATAGGTCGCCACCCCGGCCGTAAAGTGAGGCAGGTAAAACAACGTGCGGTAAAGCAGACCGCCCGACAGCACCCCACCCACCAACACCGTGCAGGCCAGCAGACCGAACATGAGCCAGATCCCGTGCTGATCGAATCCGCCGAGCAACAACACCCCGGCACTCGCCACCAATACACCCCCGGCCAACACCCCCGCTTTGCGACGGGCCGCCCGACCCTGCCCGGCGCGGGTCAGCAACAGGGCCGCACCCAAGCTCCCGGCAATCGACACCGGCAGACCCATCATCAGGAAGAGCGTGTTGCCCAGGTAGCGATAAAAGTCAGGATGGGTGAAAAGCCGCCCAAAGTTCTCCCACCAGACAAAGCGCAGCGGATCATCGCGAAACAGATTATGCCGCTGAATATCCCAGTCCGTGAATGCCATCGCAAAACTCACGACCAGGGGCACGAGCGTGAACACCAGGAAACCGATGATATTCGGCAGCAGGAAGGCAAACCCCACGGTGGTGCGGCGTGATTCGCCCGACAGCTTCATAATTTATCCTCCGGTTCTGCCGCCGCATCGGCCAGCCAGCCCTGAGCGCGATAATAGGCCCGGTGGAACGGATTGCTGATCCATGACTCAGGCACCGGCCGTTGCGCCGCCCGGTAGGCATCGATTTTTTTCTGCCGGCTGACCGCCTCCTCGTATTGCGGCCGGAGCGACGGATTGGATTCCAAAGTCACCTGGATTTCACGATTGATTCGGTCGGCCGCTTGCACGGCCGCCGCTGCGGGGGCTATTCTGCCGGCGGCCAGACTTTCATAGGCATCATTCTCGATCCGGGAAAACACACTCGGCAGCACATAGGGACTCATGGGAGGGCCAATTCCCAGGTTCGCAGCCGACTGGGCAAAGACCTCATGCGTCCCCCATTCATTCGGGTATGCCGCCGGGTGGACAAAATCCTCGGTCGTGCTGAATTCTGGCAAGGGAGGCAGTGAATCACCACTGCGCACCACTTCCATATTGTAGGCCGGGCTCGTCAGGAAACCCAGGAAGCTTGCCGCAATTTCCGGATGGGGCGAACCGGCATACACTCCGACTCCCCCCACCGTGACATCCACATTGGGAAATCCCCCGTGGGGCGGTTCGACCACCGCAAGATTTACGGGGGGAAGTTCACGCATCAGGATCAGGGCCCAGCGCCCGAGCGACAGCATGCCGTATTGGCCCCGGGCAAAGAGCGCCACCCGCAGGCGATAGCCACTCGTGTCCGCGGCAAAGGCCTGTTCCGCTTCGCGGGTCGGCACCAGTTTGTCCTCGATGACCCATTTGCGAATGTAGCGCATCAGCTCAATATTGCGGGGATCATCCAGGGTGCAGCGGGTCTGGGTTTCGTTGAACACCGAAACCCCCAGGCTGCGCCGCAAGGCAAGCCGGGGAACGTGATTGATGAAATACACCGGCTGCGCACTGCCCGGGGGATTGGCCGCAGCCACAAATTCGCGGCCCAGCCGGTCAAACTCCTCAATGGTCCAACGGCGGGGCGGCGGGGTGACCCCATAGCGGGCAAATGCATCCCGGTTCACCCACAGCATGCTCGCCACAATGTTGCGGGGAAACGTGTATTGGCGCCCGGCCACTTCCATTTCACTGGAAGCCCCGGGGTAGGTCGCCGCCGGAGTCGCCCCATAGACCGCCATCTGCTCGGTGATGTCCGCCAGCACCCCCGCACTCTGGAGGGGCAACATCTGCCCGGTCCAAACATCAATCAAATCACTCCCGACGCCGGAGACCCCTTGGATCATTTTCTTGGTCTTGTCCCGGTTCGCCGCATCGAGGCGCAATTCCACCGGAGGCAGCCCCTGTTCCCGACGCCAGGCGTAAAACAAGTCCCGCATGCGCAGCTTGGCGGCATCGGGTTGCACCGCCCAATAAATGATCGGTCGATCGGTCTGCTGTTCCGGCAAGGACCAATAGGTCGCTCCGCTGGCCAGCAACAGCAGGACAAAACTGATCAAAAACAGTTTTTTCAAAGGGGATGGAGTAGTGGACGACGGTTTATTCTAGCACAAACTGATTTATATTTCGGAATATATTTTGTTTTGTGTCAAAATCGTATTTTAGCCCAAAAACCAATCGCGGCTCAACCTAGGTTGGCCCTGCAACCACAACTAATTCCTCTATTACCAGACGAGGGAATAAGCCAGAAGCCGTGGTCTGCAGGATCGGGTGGAGACCTTGGTTCCCGGCGCGAAACCACCCGGCAAGCAATCCCTAGGTGGTGACACCCAGGTTGAGTGTAACATCAACCCGCTCTGATTTGGGCGTTTCAGCGCGCAGGCAGTCCACCGCCAGTTCACCCATCTTTTCAAAATCCACTTTGAGCGTGCTCATGGGGTGTGCCCCGCCCACGGCCGGCGTGCCGATACCGGAAAGCAATCCGACCCGACCCGGGCAGTCCACGCCGGCATCCCGCAAATCGTGATGAAACCGGTAGGACCAGTTGTCATCCGGGCAATAGACGCCAACGCGCTGCTTGGATCGTTTCAACTCCTGGGCAAACTCCTGACGGGCCTCCAGTGTCCGCGGGGTCCGAATGTCGGCGGCGCCAAAGTTCGCCCCGATCAGTTTGGCGGTGCTCAAACCCATCTCCATCGCCTGCTCGATGTAAAAATCATCGTGTGGCGAAACGAAATAGATCTTTTCGAATCCCCGCGCGTAAAGGTGGGCAAAGGCCAGCAGGGCGCAGCGGTGGAAATTGGGGAAAACCGCAGAGACAAAATCCAGGGACGTCTTCCGGTTGATCACGACCATGCGCTTCAGGCGGTCGCGAAACTTCGCCAAAACTTCGTCACGCCAGACGTTGTCAAAAATGATCCCTTCACAGCTGTCGGCATGCGTGGCAAAAAACTCGGTCAGGATGTGTTCCTGCATCGCCGCATCCGCATAGGTCGGGGGGACGTTGATGTTTTCCTGCAGGATCAGAGCCGGGTTGTGGATCAGCAGGATGCCGCGCTTGAATTGGGCGGAACGCTGCGTCACCCCGTGCATGATCTCTTGCAGCACGAGGTTCCATAATTGCAGTCGGGGCAACATGCACGCAAACGGCTGGACCGTATCCACCAGATGCTGGGCCGCAGCCGCGTAAAACCGCCCGTTGCTGTGCTGCCACAAAACCCCCTCCTTGGTCAGGGCGACCAAAATGCGGTAGGCGGTTGAGCTCGAAACCCCGTGCATGTCGGCCAATTCGCGTGCGGGGGGCAACGGTGCTCCCGTGGCCCACTCGCCCCGTTTGAGTTGGCTGCGAATTTGCTCTTGGATCTTTTGGTTCTTCTTGGACTGCTGGCGCACAGGTAAAAGGGGTCGGTTGCCTTGAATCGTCATCAAAATCCCCCGGGAAACAACCAGAAATGTGACACATATTCTGATTTATAATGAAACGCTGTATCTATTATTTAGAAATACTGCTCAATTCAGGGGCAAATTCAGGGGCTCAACCCCGGCGTTGAACTGGATTTGGAGCATATTTCCCTCACTTTTCACGTCGTCGACTGCGGTCGATCCTGCGGGTAGCTGGACGAGAAACCCCCACATTTGGTGCCGGCGCATTTCACCGGGCTCAAGGTGACACAACAAAGGGCGACCCAACTTGGAGCCGGCCGCCACGACTTCTGGCATCGGGCGGTGCAATCCGGTAGTTCCCGGTTCAATGGCCCGGGAGACGATACGGCCCTTCTGGCAGTCGGCCCACAAGATCAACCAGGGATAATCCGCCTGCCGCCAAACATAGCCCAAGGCCTCACCCGTCACCTGGTTCGAGATGCAAACCCAACCCCAATCTTCATTTTCTGGAAAAACCAAGGCCGCCATCACCCGGCCATTGATGAGCACCTCGTTGCGGAAATCCCAGGTGCGATCGCCAAAATGGGCCCGCGGCCAGGCAAATTCGGAATTCGGCACCACCCGGCCATTGCGCTGCAAAAACCCGCGATCCGCATTGGTGGCAACATGCGTGTCCGGGCCCGTCGCTTGGATGGCGAGCATCACATGTTCCACCGCATTGTAACTGCGCACCTGTGCGGTCGGATTGATGAACGTATTGGTAATGCGAAACACCGGGGATTTCGCCGCCAGCTGCATGCTGCGCCGGGCGCCCAGACCCGACACGGGGAGGCGCACGGTCATGTCCAGCTGTTTTGTGGTCGCGGATTGCCAGGTCCAGGGAGTCCGGGCTGCCTCCCCATGGAACGGTATCCCCTGGCGTTTGGCCGCCTCATCCGGGGGGCCCCAGCGATCGTAACATAGAAAATGCGCATAAGGTCCCGCTGCACCCGGCGCACGGGTTGCCAACCAGTTGGGACCATCAGGCTCCAAAGCCAGCTCGGTGATCAAGCCTCCGTCGCGCTGCACCACCAGGCGTATGGCCCCATTGGCCAGCACCAGGGCATCGGGTGCGGCCGGGGTGTCACATAAACCTCGGCCCCCGAATGTGCAGCAAAGTGAGACCAGGATTATCAGCCTGAAAAACCGGAAATTCATGCTGGTTGAATGGAGGTCATCCCAAACGCTCCCGACCCGGTCATCAAGCTCACTCGCCGAGGCCCAGCTTGTCCAATCCTTCCGGAGTGACGTGCAAATCGGTGCGGCCCTTCATCGATTCCGCCGGCCCATCACTCTTCAACATGGGTCCCGGCTTGATTCCGGCTGCCTGCAGCCGGGCCAGCACCTGTCGGGCGCGCCGCACAAACAACGGGAAGGGATCCTTGCCCTGGGGCCCGCACCACAGCGCCTCGGCCATCGCGAGCAGGCGGGGAAACAGCATGTGGTCCATCTCCTGCTCGGTAATATATTCCGTCCACAATGTGGCTTCGCCGCCGATGACCGCAGCGCCATTGGGTGCCGGAGGCAGCCCGCCGGAAGGATCAAAGGCATGCACATCGGCCAGATCCAGCTGGCTGACCGCGATATCAAAATAACAATACCGCCGGGGCGAAGCGATGACCCGATACCCGCGATCCAAGGCCAGTTTGATGATCGCTTCGTCGCGCCAACACTCCACGATCATGTCGCCGGAAATCCGGCCTTCGAGCACTTCGTCCCACCCGACGGCGATGCGCCCGTGCCCGCGCAGAAAAGACGCCACGCGGTTGATGAAATAAGTCTGCAGCCCGTGCTCGTCACCGAGCTTCTCCTCGGCAATCCGGCGCTGACAATCAGCCGACCGCTTCCACTCATCCTTCAAGCATTCATCGGCCCCGAGATGAACGTAACCAAAGGGGAACAGCTCGATCACTTCACCCATCACTCCCTCGAGAAATTGGAAAACCCGATCATCCCCGGCGTTGTAATTGTTGGCATAGATGCCCCACGCCGTGCCGACCGACAACGGTTCCCTGCGGCAACCCAGTTCGGGATAGGCCGCGATCGCCGCCGTGGCGTGCCCCGGCAGTTCAATCTCCGGCATGATCTCGACACCGCGGGCCGCGGCGTGCGCCACGATCTCGCGCACATCCTCCTGGGTGTAAAATCCGCCCTCCCGCACCCCGTCACGCAGCCGCCAGCCCCCGATCTCCGTCAAACGCGGGTATCGCTTGATCTCCAACCGCCAGCCCTGGTCATCGGTCAGGTGCCAGTGCAACCGGTTCATTTTCAAAGCCGCCATCTGGTCAATCAGCCGCAGGATCGCCGGCTTGGAAATGAAGTGTCGGCAACTGTCCAATAACAGGCCCCGCCAGGAAAAATGCGGTGCATCCTGAATCGTGATGGCGGGCCAGTGGGCCCCCTCATCCCCGGAAGCCAAGGCCAGCAGCGTCTGCACTGCATGCAGATGACCCTCGGGGGTCGCTGCCCGGATGCTCACGCCTTCCGGGGTGATCTCCAGATCATAAGCCTCGGGCCCACCCAGGGTTGGCGCCAAATCCAAAAAAACCACCCGGGCCGACCATTGGGACGCGGCGGGGACGATGGCCAGTCCGGGTCGGGCCCCCGCCCAACACTGCAGCAACGCGGCGGCCCGTGCGGAGCACTCCGAGGATGTCACTGTCAGCGCGGTGAAAACCGGGTTAACTGCGGGTCGCCCCTCCAGCCGATGGGGGCGGGGAATGAGTGCTGGGGCCTCGGGTGCCGGCACGGTCAGGGCTTCTCTCATGTCGACAATTACTCAAGGTCCGGCAGGGCGCCCCGGCAGAACATGGAAATCAAAATTGCTCAGAAGTGCAGCTTGGCGGTGACCTGAACATTGCGCCCGTCGGCGTAGGAGCGGTTACGCGCCATGTAGAGTTCGTTCGTGGCATTGTTCAGCCGCACTGCGACTTCCCAAGGATACTTTTTGGCTTCATGTTTGTAGCCGACCACCACATCGACCGCGGTGTAGGAGGGATAAGAAACCGTCAGGTTGACGACTTGGGAATCCAACTTGGACTTGCTCCGGCTGGTCAATCCGGCGCCCACATAGAACCCGTTCAACGGGCCCTGGCTGAATGTGTATTTGTTCCACCAAGCAAAGTTATGGGTCGGAGCCTCACCGAGTTGGTTGCCTTCTTCGGCCGGTGCATCCGCATTGGATACCACGTAGGCATCAATGTAGGCATAACTGACCGTCATCTGGTAATTGTCCACGGGCGTCATGATGATGTCGGCCTCATAGCCCTGGCTGCGTTCCTGCCCGGAAGCGATGAACCAGAGACGGCCGAGCGGGTCGTTGTTGCGCCGGTCACCATCCTGACGGACGATGTTGACCTTCTTGATGTCAAACACACTGAGGGTCGCATTGAAGCGGCCGTCGGGCGCATTGAATTTCAGGCCAAAGTCCGTGCCCTCACCCGTGGCGGGATCAAAGAGCGAACCGTCGGGATTGACCGAAGTGTTGGGCGTGAAGGATTCACTGTAGGAAGCGTAAACCCCGACTGTTGGGGTCAGGGCAAAGAGCGCGCCCACTTGTGGAGTCCAACTCTTGCTGGTGGGCACGGACCCGAGGGCGGGCGGGGAAACCAAACGATCCAAGGTCGAAGCCTCCACCACATCATATCTCAGGCCGAGCAGCGTGTTGAGGCGGCCGGAAAGCAGTTCGGCTTGATGCACGCCGTAGATCGACCACGTGTCCTGATCGGAGAAGAAATCCGCCGGTTTCAGCGATCGGTTCTCGGGAGCGATGGGAATACTGAAATCCCACGAACTCGGGTCTTTCAGGTTCATCGGCGCAATGGCATTGTTCTGACGAAAGGCCTTTTGGTCCTGTTCGTAGGCCGTCTTTTCATAACCGAGCAGGACGCGGTTGGTGATGCCACCCAGATCAAAATGGCCGGTTATTTCACCCTGGAAAACGGTTTCATCCCGATCCACCAGACGGGCCAGCACGTGGTTGCGCACATAACCGTATTTGCCACCCACCTTGATTTCCGCGCCCGCACCCAAACGGGTATCCTGGTCCAGCGAGGTCTTGGTCTTGTTGATGACCGCGCGGACTGCCCACTGGTCGTTGGCAAAACGATGCTGGAAATCCGCCGTCAGAAATGTGGTCTCCGTATTCTTCCGTCCATCCGGACCCATGTGATTGAAAGTCTTGGGCACCCCGTAATAATTAGCCTGAATGAATCCGATCCGCTCATTCGTCGTGTCGTCCAGTTTAAGAATGGCGCCAGTATCAGGCACCGATTTCAGGTCCTGATACTCCATCGCCAGCAACAAGGTGGTCTTGGGGGCCAGCTGAAAAAGCAGCGAAGGGGCGATTGTTGTGGTCTCGTCCTTGGCGAAATCAACCTCGTAGCCGATATCACTGTAACCCGCGATCATGCGGTAGGCGATTTTTTCACTGATCGGACCCGTCAAATCAATTTCCGCGCGCGAGGTCGAGTAGTCGCCAAACTGCAAACCCAGCGACCCCTGCTGCTTGAAAAGCGGCTTTTTGGTGATCATGTTGATCAGACCGCCCGGCTCGGTGATCCCGTAAAGAATGGCCGCCGGCCCCTTCACGATCTCAATGCGATCCAGCGTGAGGGTGGAGACAAAATTTGTCTCAGACAAGGTGTCCACCCCGTTGCGCATCGGATTGGGGTTGACGAATCCCCGCAGCGCAAAACGACCGGGTTCGTTGGTGGCGGGGCTGGCCGAGGCCGCGTAGGCCATTACACTCTCGATGTCCGTGGCATTGAGATCATCGAGGAAGGTGCGCGTCATGACCTGCACATTCATCGGCAGCTTCTGGAGCGGAATGTTGGTCTTGGTCGCACTAATGGAGTTGCCGGCATAATAACCGACATCCTTGGCGGTGTTTACTTCAAAGGGGGACAGTTCCACAATTTCCTCTTCCTGGGCCAAAGCGGAAACCGGCGACAGAACCAAAAGCCATGCGCCCAGAAAGGCAGACGCGCAGCAGCCAAGTCTAATGAGTGGGGTATTCATTTTTAGGGAATATTAAGTTTGAACCGACTTAATCTATTTTCTGTTTCGCAACATTTTTAATCATGTGTCAATTTAATTTCATTATTTGCCTTTCCCGTTCCGATTAATGATTCTTTGGAAAATCACTTGGCCGGACTTCATGGGAATTATTTCGAACGGATTTCACTCTGTAAATTTCCTAGGTTTCGCCACTGAATCCTTCACCCTAAAAGCCGATTTTTGTTTCATTATTATCACAAATTTGTTTCATAATGATGTTCATTCCCCGATCCATGCTCCCCCAAAAATCCTTGGCTTATACCACCATGCTGGCCGCGTGCACGTTCGCGACCACGGCCCTGGGCACGGCATCACCACCCAACATCGTGGTCATTCTCGCCGATGATCTCGGCGCCCATGAGCTGGGG